>CAXRCC010000132.1:0-11718 GCA_964228975.1 Paraneptunicella sp.
CACAATGACTCAAAACATAGGGTGAATCCATATGAAATTACCGCTGCTGTTGTTAAGTCTTTCAGTTTTCGGAGGCGTTGGTGTAGCACAAGCTCACGACTTCAATATTCAGGCCAATCAAAATTCCTTTGTTATCAAAGTTGGCAACCATCACGATCATAAACACAGTAAAGATAATCAGTATTCCAAGCCGCAAAACGAAATGTATTGTGAGCAGCATAGTGAATACCACCATCACCATAAGAATGGTCAAGTAACTCATTCACATGAAGACGGTAAGCATCAGCATCGTCATAAGCGCAAGCGCTCAAATGTTTATCATGGTTACGGTCAAAAAAAATACAAGTCGAATGACTTCAATATCAGTTATCGTGAAGACCATCCTTTGCATTGCTGGCCAGTACAAAAAGTGGGTTATTGGCATGGTAAAAAAGCCTTAGTGGGTGGCAAAATGTGCCGTAATAGCCACGGAAATGAGTACGTGATCCCATCAAGTCGCTATCTGATTAACTACTACTACCACTAATTTTTCCTATTTCACTTCTTGGCATTATTGATGGGGAGCCTACTGCTCCCCGCTACAAAGTAGTTCTTCTTCTGTTTAAATCGTTTATAGTGTCGCTTTGCTAAGCTTTGGCTTGTAACCTTTTAGTTTTAAGAGACGATTTTGTTAAGTTATAGACACGCTTTTCACGCAGGTAACTTTGCTGACCTACTGAAACATTTCACCCAAATTGAAATTCTGAATTACCTCAAAAAGAAAGATAAGCCATTCGATTATATCGATACACATGCGGGCGCAGGCATATACAAGCTCAACGCAGAAATGGCCAAGAAAAACAAAGAATACTTGAACGGCATTGGGCATTTCTTCAAGGATACGAACACGATTGATGAGATTGTGCCACTGCTTGAGCAAATTGATATTTGTCAGCAAGAAAATGCGCAGGGTGAGGACCTCTTGTATCCCGGCTCCCCTATTATTGCGAGCCAACTCTTGAGGCGACAGGATAAAGCTTGGCTGCACGAGTTACATACAACGGATATCGACATTCTTGAATCTCACTTTGCGCGCAAAAGAAATGTGTATGTAAGAAAGCAAGATGGGTTTCAAGGGCTGTTAGGGCTTCTACCGTGTGCGTCTCGCCGTGCGTTTGTTTTGATCGATCCCCCTTATGAAATCAAAGATGATTACGACAAAGTGGTGGATGTGGTGGAAAAAGCACATCGCAAAATGGCCAATACGATTTTTGCTATTTGGTATCCCGTCGTGGACAGGGAGCGAATTGAACGTATAGAGGCAGGCCTTAAACAGTCTGGTTTACGCTCTATCTATCAGTTTGAGCTAGGAATTAAAGCCGATACCGACCAAAAAGGGATGACATCGGCGGGCATGATTGTGATTAATCCACCTTGGACATTGTACGGCAAAATGCAAAAACTGTTACCTGAGCTTGCGAAGGTGGTAAGCCAGGATGGCCAATTGCATTACAAGTGTGAAGAGTGGGTTGGTGAGTAAGGTCGGACTAGCCATTACGCCTTTTGCGTACTAAACTTTTGGAACGCGTTAAAATGAAGTCGCTTGCCTCTGCTTCAGTAAGCGAAGCTGGTGTACCATCGCGAGTGAAAATATTCAAACGTTTCAATGCTTTCCACGGACGGCCTCTTAACTGTGAAGTGGGGGAGGCGAGGATCCAAGTATTAATATCGTATTGAACTAAATACGTATTGGTTCTGGAATAAAAAACGGAAACGTTAAGAGCATCTGATGAGTTTGTATCTTTTGTGTACAAACTTGGAACACAGCCTGTGAGGCAGGCTGAAACCGTAATGACGGCTTGATGATTCAGCTCACCATACTGCAAATACACGGATTTAGAGGGGAAGCCATGTCTTCCTCGTTCTGTTTTTAGGGTATTATAGTTACCGTCTACATCCGTGCGAGATTCTGCGTAAGCAAACGCTGACGTGCAAACGAAGAAAACCACTATAAGACGATGCAACAACCCCACCGTTATATTCCCGTATAATAAATAAGACGTATATACCGTGGGGAACTTACAACATTCCTAGCTTATAAGAAAGATATAGGGTTGTGAAAAGTGAGGTATTTCTCAATATCGGTAATTTAAATAACCGTATGGGAGGGCATCTGGCTGTAACCAGATGCCCATATGCCTAATAGTGGGGGGAGTAAGTCCGTTCTTTTGCTGATTTCAATTCGCGGCTTACAAATACTAGGCAAACTGTTGGAAAGCTTCATCCAATGGTGTTTTAGCAATGTGATTAGTGTAGTTGCTCATAATTTTATGAGACATACCTAACACAATATCTAAGAGGTTTTGGCGCGTGTAACCTGCATCATAAAAGGCGTTTAATTGTGCCTCACTAAGATGACCTCTTGCTTCTACCATGGCTAATGTTGTGTCTTTTAAGACTGTTAATTTGTCATTGGGAAGTTTCGAATCTGTTTTAATGGCTTCGCTAATTTGTGGGTCGGCTCCCATCATATTGGCCACGGCAGTATGAGCGGGAAGACAATATTGGCAATTATGCGCCTTGTTTATTGTTTGCCAAACTACAGTAAGTTCGTCATTGTTTAGGGAAGAATTAGCGAATAGCTGGTGGACTTGCTGGTATGCCTCAAGCAATTGAGGAGACTCAGCCATCACCGCGTGCAAATTAGGAATCATCCCAAATGCGTTTACACTGCCCTCAAGGAGCGTTTTCGATGCTTCTGGCGCATTACCTTGATTGTATAATGTAAACTCAGTCATTGGGTAAATTCTCGTTCCATATTTGCTGTTTTGGATAATTTATTTGAAATTGAACGAATGTTCAAGTTTAATTTGAACGATCGTTCAAATCAGGAAGGTAAGTTAAGTCAATGAATGAACAAACAAGAGCGGTATCATTAGAAAAGGCCATGAATCTGTTCTGGCAAAACGGCTATGCGGCCACTTCTATGAGAGACTTACAAAAGTCTTTAGACATGCGCCCAGGTAGCGTTTATTCGGCATTCGGTGGAAAGGATGAACTTTATAAAGAGTCCTTAGAAAACTACAGCATGATGGTAATGCAAAACATCCAAGAGGGTTTTCTACGAGCCAAAACGCCTTATGAAGGTGTGCTATCAAGCGTAAAGTTTATTATTTTTCCCTATGCTAAGTGCCCATCACAAATTTGCTTTTTAATAAAAAGTGTCACTGAACTAGAGTTTTGTTCTCCTGAGCTTGCCAAGGTCGCTTTAGAAGGGCTAACCGAGGTGAGAAATGAGCTGGAAAAGCAAATATTTGAAGTGTTTAAAGAAGACGCTGTTACACAGGAGCAGTGCAAAGAATATGCAATGCTGATCCAAGCGCAAATTATCGGTTTGAAAGCGCTCTTGAGCATGGGTTTTTCAGAAGAGGATGTGAATAAGGCTGCCGATAAAATGGTAAAAAAGGTTTTATTTCACAACGATTAACGCATACACCTAATAAAAGGTGCATGCGCTTTTCCAAGATGTTAGAACCGTTGATATCCGTGGGGTTAACGCTAATTATTTGTGACCAAAGGTGTAATCACATCCGTAAAGCGTGTACAAATAAGAGTCTGGTTGATAGCGCAATCTGGCATCACCTTTTCCAAGTGGGTTTTCCCAGTGGCCATTAATAAAGCCGTTATAGTCTGGCTGTTTTACCAGCACTTTGGCCGGAAATTTCCCATCGATTTTAGGATCGGCGAACAAACGCATGTCAAAGTGGTTTGGCTGCCTAATTTGTCCATAAGCGAAGGTTTGTGATACGTCAGCGTCGGATGATTGTGCAATGAAATAGTTTCCATCTTTCTTGAAGCACAACGTATTGATGACAGCATTAGATTCAATATACCCGTTCTTTGTAAAATCTCGCTCTAATATTAGCACGCCCTTTTCGGGGAGCCCGTTACCACATGCATGCGATGCGCCATAGGGGCTATAGTCAGAACACGCTGCAAAACTATCACTCGCACCAAATGAGTCAGAGGCACCAAAGCTATCGCTGGCGCCAAACGAATCCGAGGCCCCAAAACTGTCATTCGCACCGAATGAATCCGATGCGCCGAAACTGTCGTCTGCACCGTAGTTATCAAAGCCAAGTTCTGTTGATTCGGTTTGCACAATGGGCGTCATATCGTCGATTGCTAAAGCTCTGTCTAATTTGGCGACAGTCGTAAGCGCCATTAATGCGACAGCGCCAGAAGGTAATGCGGACTTAATTGTAAACTTCATGTTTTGTTCTCCTTGATAAAATTAACGAGCACCTCATGGGCTCGCTCCAGCACCCTTAACACTTCTTCGTGGGCAAACTTGCAATAAGCATGGTGTGTCCGTGGGGGAATTCGGGATAAATGGCCTTCAATCACGATGGCCAAGTACTTCAAACTGCCTGAATACAAAATCGCAGCATGCTCTTTCATTTCAGGAGAGGATAAACAGCGAATAGTGTGAGCCAATGCTGTCGTTAAGCCGTGATGTTCCCTCAGGTTTAAAAAGGTTTCTTTTATCGATAGCGATAAGTCTGCGTAATAAGAAAGCGTGTCGTTGATCACCTTGATATCGGGAGTGATGCGCGTCAAGGTTAAGTGCGACATCAACTCTGTAGGATTTAACCACTGCCCCTTTAAACGTTCGAGTAACGTTTCGAGCGATGTGAATTCGGCACCTTGGATTTTAGCACCGGAAGAGCAATTATAAGCGGTGATCTCGGGATGCCGTTTGAGCAGTTTTTCTATCGATTCCCTTGCAATATTGAAAATCCGCGTTGTTTGAATTTGCTGAGCGTTTTCCCCCGGAACCAGAAACTCAGCCCTTGGCGCAATGTTTGAGAGCAAACTCCCTTTTTCGAAATAATCAGATTGCTTGGCATGGTGATGCATTGCGTGAGTAAAGCCAAAGTCACAACCCACCAGTAAAAGGGTAGTAAATCCAAGGGCGATGGCAGAAGCCGCGCCCAAGTTAGTGGCGGTAGGGTTGCAGTGATACAAAGGAGTAACGTGGCTTTCACACTTAAGTAGCAGATTAGCGCCAATGTCATTCGCTTTTATAAAGCCAAGTGTGGTGGAAAAGCGTTGGGTGATATCCGCGTCCACCGTATTTAAACAGATAAGCGGAATGCGCTGGCATAGCTCGGGAGTAAGCCACTGCTCTTGGGTGAGTGCAGTAAAATGGCTGCGCTCCATTTCAACATGAAAATCGGGAGTAATGCCTTGTCGTAGTAGTGGCGCTAACGCACTGCCGCAGCTGAAAATAACCGCCTTTCCTTTGAGGTTTTTGAGCGTATTAATGTGCGAATCTAAAGAGGGCCCATTTCCTACAATAATTGCGGGTGGAAATAACTGTGTGTGGTTTGCCTTGGTAAAGTACTGAATATGAGCAGCATTTTTCAAGCTATTGTTGATACTAATAAATTCGTCATTGAAAAAGCCCCACGATGACACCCATTTATTACGAAGTGATTTGACGTTTTGATGGATATCATCGAATAACGGCGTTTCGTAGTGGCGATACAAAGTCAGCTCGGAAAATAAACCAACACCAATATGCAGCGATAAATCCCGTATTTGATTGTCAAAATTCAAGGTGCTATTGGTTTGTAAAAACGATAGCGAACCGCCGTGGCGCTTACAATGCGCATCGAGCTTATGTACATCAATATGATGGAAAAAGTGGAACAGCATTTCATCGTTAGGTTCCACAATGACCAAGTGTTTCACTTGTAGGCATTCTTGCAGCAGCGGTATGTGAAAGCCCAATCCGGCGCCAAGTACAATCACATTGGTATGGTTCGGCTTTCCTTGTTTGTTGTAACCGAATGCTTGTGCTTTTTCATTAAGGTGGTTAATGGCAACTTGGTGGAAATAGCCGTTTTGTGCCTTTGATTTATACGTAAGAGATAAATGGGTAGGGTGAGCCAGAAACTGTGAAACCTGAGCGTGACAGGCTTCCTGTCCATTCATGCCGTAAAAGCGTTCCCCTTCAATCAATAAATCGTTCGCAATATGCTCAGAAGCTTTGAGCCGGCACGGAGTGAGGTGCCTTAGCCGCTTAAATAAAGCAGGCTGATAATGTGCCAAAAATTCGAGGTTTTTTTCAAAACAGTCCATTCAATGTGCATCCTTTTTTGTTGGGCATAATGTTAACCAATTGAAGAAGCGTTTCAATTAACGGAACTATGAATAGGTATAGGTAGGTATAACGAAAAAAGCTAAAGAAAAAGGGGAAGGGGACGAGGCAATGCAGGTTTGCAAAAAGAAGTGAAGAAAAACAAGAGTGGAGAAAAATAAGAGGTCATCAAAATGAAAAATAAACTCATTTGATGACCCATTAAGTCAGTACGGTGAGTTATCGGCCGATAGTAGAAAGTAAGTCGGGATTCGTCACAAGGTTTCTTACACCATGAGCGTGATCCTCGTTAAATACATTCCCTTGGCACCATTTTCCAACGCTGTCGATATTCACTTTAGCCACATTAGGGCGAACACTCCAAGACACTTGCAGCGGTGAACCTGCTTCATTATAGCTTGGCCCCGTTGTTGAGCCAGCATATTGAACAGGCGTGCCCGTGTTATTGGGGATGTCCAAAGCTTGGTATTTACCGTCCACTGTTCCAAGTTTTGTCAACTCAGTGAAATCCAGCGCATTTTTATCGTTAACCAATACATAAACCTGCGCTTCTACACGAAGTTGTGGGTTTTTGATTGAGTCACTTAAGCAGGAACCTAATGTTGGGCCCGGCTGAATTTGAGCAGATGAATGCACATAATGCACTTCGATGGTGTCGCCAGGGTAAAGATTACCGTGTTTACTTGGGCAGATTTCACCTTTCACTGACTTGCGCTCAGCTTGGCTTAATTTGCCGTTGTAAACGTAGCCAGAGTGGAAACCATGTCCATCACCATTACCAGCGTATTTGCTGAATTCACCGCCTGCATGCTCTGCATTTTTGTGGAAGTGGATATTACAAAGGTTCATTTCCTGATAGATCGGCGCTGTTTCGAAAACAATGCTATTGTTTCCGGCTGTAGAGTCGATGCTACGAGGCGATTGAGGGCCGAAACCTTTGCCTTTTGTATTAGCTGCTAATGCGGCACGCTGTTTAGCGATAACATTATCAGATACATGATCGTTGTGAGAATGGGCGTCTTTAGCTGCGACATTTAGCGAAATTGAAGCGGCCGTAACCAATAAAAGCGCTTGGGCTTTCATGTAAACTCTCCCTAAAAGGTTATTTAAAAAGCTAATTTGTATGACTACTTTGAGCCGTTCCGAGGAACAAAGCTCGGCGACAAATAGCCCAACCTAAATCTTCTTCTTATTCTTATTTCTTATTCTTGTTCGAGTATCGCAATTTTCATTGCTTATGATTATGTGCTGAAACCCCAAGTGTACTGTGAATCCATCATGTAAAAGGCGATAAAGGCCTGTTACCTAACTGAATTGGCAAGTCACTTAGCCCCATAAATTAGCCTCAGCGCAAACGAGTATAGAGATTTTTAAGTAAAAATTCACTCAAGGCGTGTGACTTTTACTTTTCCTAGAGAGCATTGACGGTCCTTATTTTTTACACAAATCCTCGTCTATTACCTATTGCCCCGTGAATCTTCAGTGCTTTTTACACTCAATAAAGTGCACATCTGTATAGGCTTAAATCGTTTCGAATACTCGATTTCATCTATTTGCTGTGGAGTGAATCATGCCCTCACCATTACTGGAAACAACCGAACAAATTGAAGCTCGCCGACAACTTAAACGGGATATGAGCAGTTGGCTGACCGAACAAATGAACGATTTGAGTATTGATTATGGCACTTTATTTGGCGGGCTTACCCAACCCCAGAGTGGCGATAAAGTGTTACCTAATTGTGCACAACTCGTTCATTACTCCACATTTAAAAAAGCCGTAAGAGGGCATATCTTGCAAAGCTTACAGGCAATCAATAAAGGCTTGTCCGCGCTGGAAAAAGAAATCAAAAAGGAATTTAACTTATCGATACAAGCAGACGGGGGGCAGCAAGCATCAAGCTTAGGCGCTGGTTCATCAAAAGATGCAACAGCGCAAGAGGTGCCGCTTTTTAAGTTCTACATCAAAGGGGGCAATGCGTTTAAATTTACGGTTGAAGGCTCAGGAGCAAATGGTACCTCGGATTGGGATACGCAATTGCTTATCAACCCATGGCTGCCTGTGCCAATAACAGAAGAAATTTATGCTCGGGTTGAAAATACGATTGCAGCGATTCTAGAGCAAACGGCCGCGAATTTGGGAGAGCTGTTTACGCCTTTAACGGAGCAAGGAACACAAGCCTCAGGGCTCGCTCAAACTCAACCAGATTCTACAGCGAGTACCTCCACCGGGAACAGTGCATTAAACAAGGAACTCGCCGGAAACCCTGACACAAATACTGCGGATTCAACAAACAGTAACGGCGGTGATAGCAAAACGGGTAAAAAATCCGTGTTCTCGCTTGCGGACTATATCAACTCAATTATTCAGTATATTCCGCTATTGAAGCAGTCAAACCCTTCAGCAAAAACAATACAAACGTGGCTGAATAACAATGATAAAGCGTGGATGCAACACTATGCACCAGTTGAGCTGAAAGCGGGTCAGATTGTTAAGCAGTTTTCTCATGTGAATACAGGGTTGTGGGAATCGAGCAATAGTGACATTAAGAGTGAATATAAGAACCTACCAAGTGTGGTTGAGAGCGACCGCATTGCGCCATTCAAAATATTTCGGTTAGGTTGGCTTTGGAAAACCAAATATAACAAAGTCCCGGCTACGCCAAGCACCCCACATCCCATGGAAATAAAATCAATATTGATGGAACTGATTGATATCACCATTCCAAGAAAATACACCATTGAAGCGGTAACACAGTGGCACGAATTCATTGAAGAAGCAGGAACTGAAAAAGCGACGATTAACGATGAAACGTTTGCTTTTTCTGCACCAAAATTGACTTCCCTTAAAGATGACACAACCGATACGTTGAGCATCACGTTACCCTTTCCAAATACTTATTACCATGCACATGAACAACTCATCATGTTGTGTGAAGTGGCAGATGGCTCATCGGAGCATAAAGACAAAGCCCCTAAACGCCTAGCACGCTTTGGAAAATGTAAGGGAGACGCCCCTAAGCTAACGAGTGCTATACTTGACGGGCTCATTAATAAAGTTAATGGTCAAGACATAAACAAAGCCATGTATAAGTCGGATGCGCTCGGTTTTGTGGGGACGTTAAACCTTCAAGAAGAAGCAGAAAAAGCCTTTAAGGATCAGGTAGAGCAAGACAATGAAACGGATTTAAGAGCCGTCGCGTTAATGAAGCAGGTGCAAACACGTTCAGAAGAAAGTGTTGGCCTGGATGAGTTTGCGCCTAAAAATAGTGCGTTAAAAGATCAACTTAACAAGGCAACTGATGCAGATAAAATCAACCAGTTTATCGGGAATTTGTCGAAGCATCGCTTGGTTTACAACAAAGAAGAAGGGCTGCAAACCGTGCAAATGCTTGGCGCGGCCTACAGTAATGATTTTGTGCTTGAATACATTTTTAACGAAAGCAACTTAATCTCTACTCACAATATAAAAAGCATTGGCTTACCCAATTTATTCTTTTCTCGGGTAGGCAATCGAGCAACATTAAATGCTGCGAAAAATGCGTTTATTAGTGACTTTACCTCTGCCGATAAGCCTGCTAAATCTCAATCTAAAGCGACCCCTCAGTTTAAGCCCAAATGCATTGTTCACGATAGTTTTCATTCGAATCGTTACACCTATTTCAGCACGTGTTTATCGTTTAATGAGAGTGGAAAAATTCAAGACTGCATCACTTTTATTACCGCAAATAAAGCAGAGGCACCTTTCTATCAATTTGAAGAAGCGGAATTAGCGCATAAGTTTTATGCGGATTTAAGGCTTATTGCACAGCAAAGAAAGGCCATGGCAGCGTTAACCATGGATTATGTATTACATACTTTACTGTCGAATCAGGTAAAGGCCATTTACAGCTTAATAGGCGATAACTAATAGTGAATTTGATAAACGTGAACGCGGTAGGTGCAGCCCTTCTGCACCCATTAGACATGTAAATTTACTTTTTAGTCTTAAGCAAAGGATAGTAAAAAGGGCGGTGCTGTTGATATCATGCCTGCTTTACATGAACCGCGATGAGCGTTTGCCAGCCTTTTTAGTGCGGCGCAAGCCAATGTTGTATGCGGTTGCTATCACATCAACCGACACAAAGGTAATTATGCATGATGAGCTTAAAATCAACGTTTAAATGGGTGTTCGTTTTATTACTGACCACCGCGAGTTTTCTTGCCAGCGCTGAGCCAACTTGGATAGATGTTCGCAGTAAAGCTGAGCACAAAATTGACAATATCGAAGGCGATTTATTGATTTCCCATACCGAGATTGTTGATGGTGTTAGTAAACTTTTCCCAAATAAAGATCAGGAAATTCGTTTGTATTGTCGCAGTGGCTACCGTGCGAGCGTCGCATTGAAAAAGCTAGAAGAAGCGGGTTATACCAATGTGTCGAATGCAGGCGGCATCAACGATGCGCGTAAAGAGCGTAAGCTAATTGAAGTGGTTGCGAAGTAAGCTTACCGCGCCTGCACTTTCCCACCTATTATTTTCAAGGCTGGCGTGCCTCTAATTAGCGTTGGCCTTGCAAATTCACTCTCGCATTGTGGGCAGTGAGTTTGGTTTTCTGTAAAGTCTTGTGAAATACGTTCAATAAAGCACTTTACCAATGCGCCTTTGCCGCCCTTTCGGTACTTAAATAGCTGCGTTTTGCACTTGGCACAGTAAATGTCAACGGTTTTCGTCGGGCCTTTTTTATTGGGTTTTGCCATGAAGTGAGTCTCGAAATGTGCCTGAAGTAAGCGATATTTGTTGGAATAACTGGGCGCTTACACTACGCAAAAACGGCGCTCAAGAAAACCTTAAAAATTGATCTCGCGTACATCGAGAAGAGCCATTAAAATTAGGGAGATTAATCCTGTAAAGCCAAACATGAGAGTGTGCATATTGTCGAAACAATACTGGCCTCATGGTTGCGACACGCTAAAATTATTAATGGAATCAATTTACTTATGTCATTACCTCCTTGCCCGAATTGCCAGTCGGAATTCGTTTATCAAGATCAAAGCCAGCTTATTTGCCCAGAGTGCAGCCATGAATGGAATCCTGAGGAGGTTGCGCAAGAAGCTGCATTAAACATCAAAGATGCAAACGGCACATTGTTGAGTGAAGGCGACAGAGTGACCCTTGCCAAAGATTTAAAAGTAAAAGGCAGTTCACAAGTGTTGAAAATTGGCACAAAAGCCGTCATTCGGCGCATGGTGGAAGGAAAAGATCACCAGTTAGATTGCAAAGTAGAAGGGGCGGGCGAAATGATGGTCACAGCACAGTTCGTAAAAAAGGCATAACGAACTAAATTAGGCCTGAAAAACTGAACTAGACCTCAAATAGGCAATTAGTTAGGTTTGAAAAAGTAAATTAGGTCCGTAAAAAGTCAATTCGCTCCGTAAAAGTCAATGAGGCCTGAAAAACTGGACCGGGCCTCAAATAGTCAATCAGGTCCGTAAAAGTAAAATAAGCGTGAAATAGCCTGAGTCGACCATCCAATTCCAACTAATACCAGTCCATACGAATTACAGCCGCAAAATTGTGCCGCTAAGTTTTACTAA
>CAXRCC010000133.1:0-12197 GCA_964228975.1 Paraneptunicella sp.
TTCAGTCTCAACGAGAACTCAGCGGCGCCGTTGCCCATGAGTTCAGAACGCCCCTTTCTCGGCTTAAATTTGCCTTAGCAATGGTCGATGACAAATCAGGCGTTGATTCTCAAGGCATGCAAAGCGATGTCAATGAATTGGAAAACTTAGTGCAAGAAATGCTGGATTACGCCACCTTAGAAAGTGACGCACCACCGCTTTCCATGGCTGAAATATCCTTGTTTGAGTTATGTAAAAAACTCATTCATAAACTGCAAAGCAGCATGCTACAACCACCCAATTTCACCCTCAATGCCAGTGATTCAACCATCACCGCCGATGGCTATTTTATTGAGCGAGCCATTCAAAATGTGCTGGTAAACGCAATGAAATATGCCAATAGCCGTGTAGAGGTTAGCATTGAGCAAAAACAAAACGAGATCTTAGTCATTGTTGACGACGACGGTGTGGGTATCGCCCCAGAAAACCATCAAAAGGTGTTTGAACCGTTTTACCGACCTGATGGCGCCCGCTCTCGCGATAAGGGCGGAGCTGGCCTTGGACTGGCGATTGTGTCGAGAATTCAGAAGTGGCACAACGGCTATTGCTGGGTTGAATCATGCCCGCTTGGAGGCGCGAGATTTGTACTCAGTTATCCAAAATCATCCCTAACATCACTCACTTAATGCCCCTGAAGTAGGCCTGATAGTGCCACTTGCTCGCAGAAATAATTCATCTTTACCCCATAAATAAACGGGTTCTTATCGTCACCGATACAATACAGTTGATAAAATTTCTGTAACTTTTGTGTGCTAGAGGTCACGTCTTCAAGGTAAGCTAGCTGGCTTGAATTTAGCTCAGGGAAGGTGATTTTCGACACCGCTCGAAGCGCTTCTAGCCCCTTGTTTTCTCTATACTTTTCAGCATCACTTAACCAAGCTACCACCTCTGTTTGCACGTTCGTAAAAAACTGATGGATCACGGGAATTTGCAAGAGTGCAAACACAATACAAAACACTAAAAAAAGTATAAATCGGCTTTTCATTGCTTTACATCAAATGATTTTATTAAAATTAGTTTACTGTAATTGCGTTAGAAGAAAATTAGAAAAAGGTATGTTTAGAAATAATTAAACGCGGTATGCCTAACGTTTATACGCTCAAGTTTAATATTTCTCATGCGCCTGCAACAACCCCAAAACGCTTATATGTTAAGGGTTTGTTAACAGTTCTTTCAATGAAAGATAATTAATTTCGCATATAAGACCAGAGATATATTTTATGGAAATATATACCTGTCTTTTTAGCAGAAATTAATACTATAAACTCATTGCGATAATTTCAGTGGCATGACTAAATGCCCACACCGTAATCCTCGCAATCTTTGTATTTTTTAATTAGCTTCAGAGCATTATGAACAACAACCCTACATCCGAGTCTCCATCCGCCAATGGCGGTCGTATCCCCGTTAAGGACGTTACTCCGGTAAAAGTCCATCGCCCAGAGAAAAAAGCCTCCAATCAGAGTAAAAATCATATCTATGTGAGGCAAGTAAAAGGAGCCATCGAAAGCTTTAGGCGTTTTTTCGGTGGCTTTTTTATTGTGCTTTTCGCTGTTACCCCTTGGTTACAGTACGGTGGGAATCAAGCCATCTTGCTCGACATCATGGAACAACGTTTTCACATTTTCGGTTTAACGCTGTGGCCGCAAGATCTAACCCTTTTGGCCGTTATCTTTATGATTGGGGCTTATGCACTTTTCTTTGTCACCACCTTTGCAGGCAGGGTATGGTGCGGATTCATGTGCCCCCAAACCACCTTCACCTATATTTTTATTTGGTTTGAACACAAAATCGAAGGCTCACACAACAAGCGTATTAAACTTGATGAGCGCAAAATGGACGCGGATAAGTTTCTGCGTAAGTTCGCCAAACACCTTTGTTGGTTATTAGTTGCGTTAGTGACGTCACTCACTTTTGTGGGTTACTTCACCCCAGTAGACGCCCTGTTTATTGAATTTTTCACACTCGAAGCCAGTGGTTTAGCGATTGGTAGCGTGCTTTTTTTCACCGCTTGTACCTACGGAAATGCCGGTTGGATGCGCGAAGTAATGTGTACTCACATGTGCCCTTATGCTCGATTCCAATCGGTGATGTTCGATGAAGACACCCTCATGGTGGCTTACGACAAAAATCGTGGTGAAAAGCGCGGCCCGCGTAGCCGTAAGATGACACAAGACAAACTCAAAGAGAAAGGCCTTGGTGATTGTGTTGACTGTAACCTGTGCGTTCAAGTGTGCCCAACGGGCATCGATATCCGCAACGGACTTCAGTACGAATGCATTAACTGTGGTGCTTGTGTTGATGCCTGTAACGGCGTCATGGACAAAATGAACTACGATAAAGGCCTCATCAGCTTCACCTCAGAACACGCTCTGCAAGGCAAAAAAGTGAAGATGCTGCGCCCTAAAATTCTGGGTTATGCCGTGGTTCTGGTGTTGATGACTATCCTATTGGGCGTGCAAATCATGGTACGAGTCCCGCTTGAAGTCGACATTATCCGAGACCGTGGTTCGTTATACCGGGAAACAAGCCAAGGCTTAATCGAGAATGTTTACACCTTGAAGATTTTGAATAAATCTCAAGAAGAGCAGTTCTACAGCATCCAAGTAGAAGGCTTCCCGAATGCACAATTTATCGGCCAAAACACGGTTATTGTAAAAGCAGCGGACCTTGAAACCTTACCTATCAGCATTGCGGTAACCCCCTATGATATTGAGCAACGTATCACGGAAATCCACTTCCGCGTGACGAATGAAGATGGTTCCGTTGAGGTGCTTGAACCAAGTAAGTTCCTGTACCGCTAATCTCAGGCTATAATCCGAGCCCACACAGCAAATCGTTGTGTGGGCTTTTTTATTGGTGAATAAAGGAAAATCTCTTGGCTCAAAGCTTTAATTTTGCTGACCTCACACCCGATCTTATTCTAGATGCAATTGAAGATACGGGAATTCGCGTCGACTCAGGTTTGCTTGCACTGAACTCCTACGAAAACCGTGTTTATCAGTTTCAAGACGAAGACCGAACCCGCTATGTCGTTAAATTCTATCGCCCACAGCGTTGGTCTAACGAACAAATTCAAGAAGAACACGATTACGCGCTAGAACTTGTAGAGCATGAAATTCCCTTAGCCGCGCCTTTAGTCATTAATGACAAAACGCTGCATCACTACCAAGACTACGCCTTTGCTTTATTTCCTTCGGTGGGCGGTAGGCAATTTGAAGTTGATAACCTCGACCAACTGGAATGGATGGGCCGTTTTATTGGCAGAATGCACGCTGTCGGATCGCGCCAACAGTTTGCACAACGAGATGCGTTTTCCATCGAAACCCACCTCAGCGAGCCACTTGACCAATTGCAATCTAGCCTGCTCATTCCCGCTCACTTACACGAAGCCTTTTTCACAATCTTAAAGCAAGTGGTAACGCTGGCTTCTAATCACTATCAAGAAGCCCTTGGTAACGTCACACAAGGCCAGCAAATTCGGCTGCACGGCGACTGCCATCCGGGCAATATATTGTGGCGAGATGGACCGACTTTTGTTGATCTAGACGACTGTCGAAACGGCCCAGCTGTGCAAGATTTATGGATGATGCTTTCGGGTGATAGGCAGCAACAGTTATTGCAGCTCGACACCCTCGTCGGCGCTTATGAAGAGTTCTACGAATTCGATCACGCACAGCTAAAGTTAATTGAGCCTTTGCGGGCTATGCGCATGGTGCATTACATGGCCTGGCTCGAAAAGCGCTGGCAAGATCCCGCCTTTCCAAGGGCTTTTCCCTGGTTCGCAGAAGACAAATACTGGGAGCAACAAATTCTCTCGTTAAAAGAGCAGTTTTCTTCATTGCAAGAGCCTGCCCTTTCCCTTATGCCATAACGCCTCTAAAAGCCCCATTCTTATTCGCAATGCGCATAGATAATGACTATACTATGCGCGTTTTGGTGCCTTAGTCGTCACACTCGTGTGGCACTAGCGTTAAACGGGAAATTGGTTCAAAGCCAATGCTGCCCCCGCAACGGTAATCAAGTGTTCGGATTCCTAAAAGCCACTGTCCATTGGATGGGAAGGCGGAATGCGAGGATGTTTCCACTTGTTAGCCCGGATACCGGCCAGAATAGGGGTACAACTTGACTATACTTTCCATACACACACGTAAAGATGGTCATCCTGTGCAGTCTTGCTATCGCATTCGGGTGGAATGCGTCTAACGAGAATATATTCAAAATGCAGTTTAAAAAATCTCTTGTCGCACTGACCTTAGTCGCGGCTTATTCCTCCGTGGCACACAGTGCCGAATCACTGAGCACACCCTCTATTGAAACCATCAGCGTTGTTTCAAGCCGAATTGAACAGCCGCTTAGCGAGATGGCAACCAGTGTTACCGTATTAACTGAGGCGGACCTAGATGCCTACGGGCAATTATCCATCGCCGATACGTTGCGCGCCGTCACGTCCATTGGCGTAAGTAATTCCGGTGGATTGGGTAAAAATACCACGGTACGTATTCGCGGCGAAGAAGGCTTCAGAACAACCGTATTAATTGACGGTGTGGAGCTGTCCGACCCTTCAGCGCCCCAAATTTCACCGCTTTTCGATGACCTGCTCACAAGCCAAATTGAACGAGTTGAAATCCTTCGTGGTCCGCAAGGCTTGCTTTATGGTGCGGATGCGGGTGGCGTTATTCGTATTACCTCAACCAACCTTGAAGAGGGCACAACAGGCTCTGTAGGCGCATTATTTGGCGCTGACAGCACGCAGCAATTCAATGCCAACGTTGGTTATGCAAGCGACACCACACAAGTGTACTTCGCTGCTTCAAAAGTGGATTCAGACGGGTTCAATGCCCAACTTGCCGACACCTCCGGTGAAGAGGACGGCTACGAGAACACTACGCTGCATTTAAAAGCGCAAACTCAGCTGACTAAACATTTGAGCGTAAACCTAGTACTTCGTGACGTGGATGCCAGTGTTGACTACGACGGCTGTTTCGATAGCCAAACCTTCGCAACCATTCACGCTTGTGTTTCCGACTCCGAGCAAGAAACACAACGTTTAGCGTTTAACTACTCTGTTGATAACTATCACCAGGAACTCAGCTACTCCAACACAGAAGTCAGAAGAGAGTTCTTTTCCAACGATATTTTCGGTTTTGCGAATGAAGGGGAAATCGAAAAGTTTGGCTATATTGGCGAGTTTGATTTTGACAATCACCGACTCGTGACTGGGCTAGAAAGTAAAGAAGAAAGTAGCCCAACGCAAACACGCGATCAGCACGCCATTTTTGCCGAATACCAATATCAATACGACAAGCGCTGGACCTCCAACATCGGCTTTCGTTACGACGACAACGACAACTTCGGCAAACACACCAGCTACCGTTTAGGCACGGCCTATTTAGTTGAATCATCCTTGCCTGGCACGCTTAAATTAAAAGGCACATTTGGCACAGGATTTAGAGCACCTAGCCTATTTGAACAAGCATACAACGATGGCAGCTTTGCCTTTGGCGCGGCAGCAGGTTTGCAGTTAACAGAAGAAACCAGTGAAGGTTTCGATTTAGGCGCAGAATGGTACTTAGACAACACCTTTGTTGCTATCACCTACTTTAACCAAACCGTTGAAGACGAAATTATTTTTGACGCCGTTAGTTTTCAAGGTTACTTGCAAACCGAAGGAGAAAGCGAATCCAAAGGTTATGAGTTAGAGTGGCATCACACGCCGTTAAGCTACCTAAAATTATGGGGAAATTACACCTATAACGACAGCGAGACGCAAACGGGTGAACAGCGTTTACGCCGCCCTGAGCACTTAGCCAACCTTGGCTTCACGCTAACCAATCGCGCGGGTGATTTGAGCCTAAACGCGAATGCGCATTGGGAAAAAGACGCCATTGATATTGGCGGCGTAGCACTGGATGACTTCACCACTGTCAATGTATCCGTACAATATGAAATGAATGAAGCCGTTACATTAAATGCGCGAATTGATAACTTATTCAACCGCGAATACCAGCAGGTACTTGGCTTTAACTCTGCATCACGCAGTGCTTATGTCGGCGCGCAGTGGCAGTTTTAATGACGTTTAAGTGGCAAGGAGGCCACTTTACAATCTAAATCCTGCCTGAATGAAGCTTGCCACGGCGGTGAATTCTTCTCCAAACAGGGGACAGCTCGCAAAACAGTGTGTTAACCTCTGTGCCTCGTTTTAAATTAGGCAATCCAAAAATAATTATGCGCAAATATCTTATTTTATTCGCTTTGGCTTTGTTCCTTCCTATGCAACTTGCTGCGCAAGAGCTTTTCAAAGAAGGCACTCACTACAATATCATTTCAGACAAGGCGACTGAGAAGCCTCAAATCCTTGAGTTTTTCTCTTACTGGTGTCCGCACTGCTATAACTTCGAACCGCTAGTGGCTCAGTTAGAAAAGCAGCTAGACGCAGAAAAAGCTAAAAATCACGACGTTGAATTTAAGAAAGTACATGTTAATTTCATGGGCTTTACTAAAGAACAAACGCAAGACGAAGCAACAAAAGCAATGATGATTGCTCGTGCTTTGAAAAAAGAAAAACAACTTAACGCTGCTATCTTCAAGTACATCCACGTGCAGCGCGCCCCCGTCACTGGCCTTGCTGACCTACGCAACGTATTCGCTGTAAACGGCATTGATGGTGCAAAGTTCGATAAGCTTGCGAAAAGCTTTGGTGTGAACAGCCAACTAAAAGCGAACAACAAACTGATGAAAACTTACTTCAAGCACCTTCGTGGCGTGCCTAATTTCATCATCAACGGTAAGTATCAGGCAAAATTCACGCGTGATATGACACCGGACCAAATGGTTGAATTACTGGTTTGGTTATCAAAACAAAAGTAGTCGATTAACACGTTTTCCGTTAATTCGATGAAGCTAAAAGCCGCATTGCTAAGCACTTAACCTAAGGGCATTATCAAGCGGCTTTTCTCATTTTAACGCGTAGCTTCCCAATAGGGCTGCTCACCAAAATAATCCGCAAGATAATCGATAAATACCCTCACTTTAGGGGCAAGTAATCGAGAACTCGGGTAGACCGCCCAAATAGCCGTTTCCGTAACCAGTGGGTAATCAGTCAAAACGGGCACTAAACGCTTAGATTGCATCTCTTGATAAGCACACCACAGTGACGATACCGCCAACCCCATGCCTTGTGCGCAAGCATCCCTTGCCGCCTCACCATTATCGACTTTTAACGCACCATTTAGCTTCACACGCTCTACTTTTTTTGCCGAGCCAAAATGCAAGTGATCTAACCCCGCAAGACAAATAAATCCGTGCTGCTGTATCGCTGCTGGCGTGCTAGGTGCGCCAAATTGAGCAATATATTCGGGTGATGCCAATATCATTCTTTTATCACGCGCTAGCTTTCGAGCAATAAGTGTGGAGTCATTTAATGCCGCATTGCGTATTGCCACATCAAATCCTCCTTCCACCATGTCAACAATGCTATCGCTCAAGCGCAAGTCCACTTTTAAGCCGGGATAAAGCGCCATAAATCGCTTTAGGGCAGGCACGATATGCATTCGCCCAAAAGACGCAGAGGAGGTGATACGTAGTGTCCCTTGAGGTAAGTAACTGCCGCTGCCCACGGATGCCTGCGCCATTTCAACGGCAGACAATACCTCCTCGGCATGAGGCAAGAAGTCGATACCTTCTTGTGTTAACGAGACTTTTCGCGTCGTGCGATGCAGCAACTTCACACCAAGGCTTGCTTCCAGTTTATTGATATAAGCGCTCGATACCGCTGGCGATAAACCAAACTCAGCACCGGCAAGGCTGATATTGTGAGTCGCAGCGACTCTCACAAATAGCGTTAAATGTTCAACATTCATTATCAACAAAATCTAAAAACTGATTCACATTAAATCGATATTATCAAAATAATAATGAATATATAGACTTTCCTTAATTCGAAAATTGAGGAATCCACCATGAAAACGATGATCATCAACCAATTCGGCAACAGCGATGTATTTGTAGAAAAGCAACTCGACAAACCAAAGAACAAAGCAGGCCACCTATTGGTTAAAGTTGCGGCTACTAGTGTCAATACCGTGGACACCATGATTCGCCAAATGGGTACAGAGCTTGGCCCACTTGCACCGGAATTACCCGCAATATTAGGAATGGACTTTGCTGGCGTAGTAGAAGAAGTCGGCGAAGGCGTCACGCAGTTTTCTGTGGGCGATGAAGTTTATGGCTGCGCAGGCGGGCTAGGTCAACTCCCCGGCACACTCGCGGAATACATGGTTGCCGATGCCAATTTGGTAGCGCTTAAACCCAAGTCGCTCTCGATGAAAGAAGCCGCTGCGCTTCCTCTTGTGGGCATTACCGCCTATGAAGGACTGACTCGCGCCAACGCAGGACGAGATCAGCGCGTTTTGGTTCACGGCGGTGCAGGTGGCGTTGGTCATGTTGCGCTTCAACTGGCTAAAGCGATGGGGGCTAACGTTTACGCCACGGTTAGCAACAACGCACAGTTTGACCTCATTGAGTCACTAGGAGCAACGCCGATTAACTACAAAGAAGAAAGCGTTTCAGATTACGTCAACCGTTATACCGACGGCAACGGATTTGATGTGGTGTTTGACTCGGTGGGCGGTGCCAATATGGCTAATTCATTCGATGCAGCGGCACTAAATGGGCAAGTTGCGTCTACCGTTTCTATGGTTGAACTCGACTTAACCACTGCGCATTTTAAAGGGCTTTCATTGCACGTTGTCTTCATGTTAATTCCAATGCTGCACAATCACAAACGACATGAACACGCACAGGTTCTACAAACACTGGCAGAGATTGTGGATGCCGGAAAATTAAAGCCAATATTGGACAAAGAACACTTCACCTTGAGCGACATTGGCGCAGCGCACGATAGACTTTCCAGCGGCAATGCCATTGGGAAAGTCGTCGTAGAAGTATAAGCGTCTATTCAAAATAGCGGTTTTAATACACATCATCACAGAGGGCCATGAACCCTCTTTCTCGCTTCTCTTTTCTTGCTTTGTCTTTCTCTGCTTTGTCTTTCCTTGTTTTGCCTTTCCTTTTTCCTTTCTCGACTTCGCCTTTTCCTGTTTCGCCTTCCCCGCTGCTTTTCCCTACGTCGTTACTTTCCCTGCACCTTCCTTAGTTTTTTCCGGTCTTTTCCCGAGCTAAGCAGACTTTTAAACAGCGCTTATTTCAACATCACATTAAAAATTTTCCTACGCTGCGAGCAATAATCACTTAAAATACCCGCCACGATTAGCTAGTTTCCCTTTGGTATGTCGACGCCAGAATCCGAGCCTCACAACACATCTTCGAATATTGAAACCGGGTTTATCTTGATGCGTCAACAAATTGAGCGTCAAGGTCGCACCTATATCGAGCTGTGGTTTATTACCGAAAACGGTCCTAAGCGTGTAATCACACCAGCAGAACCTTTCGTTATGTTTGTGCACACTCGCGACATTGCGCAGGTCGAAACGCTTTTCAACGCAAACAAACTGCCTTTTCGCTGCAACCACCTAGCCCTTTGTACCTTCGATCACGAAGAAGTGTGCGCCCTTTATCTCGACACCCACAAGCAAACATTGAACGCCCAAGCTTGCTTACGCGGCGCGGATATCAGCTTGTTTGAACACGATATTCGACTCATCGACCGTTTTTTGATGGAACGTTTTATTTATGGTTCGGCGAGTTTTACAGGGCATTTCAACGCCAAATATCAGAGTATTGAAAACGCAAAGCTAAAACCCGGACACTACCATCCTTCCTTTCGCACCTTGTCACTAGACATAGAATGCAGTGAATATGGGGAGCTGTATTCCATCGGCCTTGCTGCAAAAGGCTACCAGTGCGTGTTAATGATTGGCGACCCTGATGATCCCAAACACAGCGATGCGCCAGAATGGCTGCATTGGTTGAGTGACGAAAAAAGCTTATTAATGGCATTTGTAGAGGCACTTAACCAATTCGATCCCGACGTGATAGTGGGTTGGAGCGTGGTGAATTTTGATTTTCGCTTATTGGTCAAGCGCGCGGAAAAACACCGTGTGCCTTTAAACATTGGTCGAAACAACAGCAAAGCGCGCTGGCGTAATGGTCGAGGCGGCGATGAAAACGGACAAGGCTTTATCGTTATTCCCGGCAGAATTGTAGTTGATGGCATCGATGCGCTTAAGTCCATGACCTATCAGTTCGAAAGCTTCAGCTTAGAATTCGTCTCTCAAGCGCTACTCGGTAAGGGTAAAAAGATTGAAAATGTGCACGACCGCATGGCTCACATTAACCACGACTTTCAGCACAACAAGGTCAAACTTGCAGAATATAACCTGCAAGACTGCGAACTGGTTTTAGACATTTTTGAGCATACCAAACTGCTCGATTTTCTGATATTACGCAGTCACTTAACCGGCCTCACCCTAGACAGAATGGGTGGCTGGGTCGCCGCTTTTACCAACCTGTATTTACCCAAATTACACCGAGCCGGTTACGTATCACCCAATCGTCCTGAAGATGGCGGTTTAGCCAGCCCCGGCGGCTATGTTATGAGTTCCAAACCGGGTTTGTATCAACACGTATTGGTTTTGGATTTTAAAAGCCTGTACCCCTCGATTATTCGAACGTTCAAAATCGATCCTATGGGTTTAGTAGAAGGGTTAAAACGCAAAGAAACAGCGATTCCCGGATTCAAAGGTGCCTACTTTGATCGCTTAAAGCACTTTCTTCCCAACATCATTACCTCGTTATGGCAACAGCGAGACGAGGCCAAAAAAGACCAAGATGCCGCCCGCTCACAAGCGCTTAAGATCATGATGAACTCCTTCTATGGCGTACTCGGCTCGGGCGGCTGTCGCTTTTACGACACACGGCTGGCTAGCTCCATCACCAAGCGTGGGCACAGCATTATGCAAACCACCGCCAAGTGGATTGAAGAACAAGGCTATGAAGTGATTTATGGCGACACCGACTCAACCTTTGTTTGGCTTAAAGGTGACTACAATGCAGAGCGTGCCCACGAAGTAGGTAATCACTTAGCCCAGCATATTAACGCGCTGTGGCGAACCACCTTAAAGAAAGATTTCGACATTGAGTGCCAGCTCGAATTGGAGTTTGAAACTTACTTTAGCCGCTTTTTAATGCCAACTATTCGCGGCGCAGAAACGGGCAGCAAAAAACGTTATGCAGGCGTGAAAGCCAGTTTAAACGGCGATACAGAATTGGTTTTCAAAGGATTAGAAACCGTACGCTCAGATTGGACGGAACTTGCCAAAGAGTTCCAACAAACCTTGTACGGCAAAGTTTTTAACGATGAGCCAGTAGAAGAGTATGTGAGAAACATCGTGCAGGAAGTTTATAACGGTGAGCGCGATCATCAGCTCGTGTACAAAAAGCGATTACGCCAAGCACTAAGCGCTTATGTGAAAAACGTCCCTCCTCATGTAAAAGCCGCACGCCTTGCCGATCAACATAACGCCGCGTTGGGTCGCTCATTGCAATATCAGCACAAAGGCTTTATTAGCTATGTTTATACCACCAGTGGCGCGGAGCCTGAAGAGTACCGGCAAAGCCCATTCGACTACGAACACTATATCGAAAAACAGCTCAAACCGGTTGCCGATGCCATTTTGCCCTTTGTTGGCAGTCAGTTTGATGAGGTCACATCACGGCAGCTCGGTTTGTTCTAAAATAACGTTCGCTCGCGGCGTTTCTTGACGGCGAAATAACACGCTTTGTCGTTGTTGATACTCTGAAAACCAAATGTTCATCTCGGGACGTTGTGGTGTAGTTTGCGCCTGCTCCCCACCTTGATGGGTGGCACACCCTGCCAGCAATAACCATGAGAATCCCAACACCTGCATGCTCACGTATTTTGGCTTACACTCGCGCGTGCCACATTGTGATATACGGCGTTTAGTAAATACGGCTTTGTGTTTCATCATGGTTTCATCGCAACAAAAATCTCGCCCTTTTGATGAGGTAAAAGCGGTAAGGGAGGCCAAAACGAGACGGCTAACACCCCATCGCCTTCGCATTCACTTACAGGAAGATCCAAGGCATTCCCCCCTGCTTGGACCAACCCTATCCCGAGCTTCATCGACTTTCCTTGCAGCCACTGAGCACCTTGCCACGTGACATGTGTAGTTAAC
>CAXRCC010000134.1:0-14892 GCA_964228975.1 Paraneptunicella sp.
AAACCATTCGCTTAGAGCAAAACTATCGCTCTACTGGCAATATTCTCAAATCAGCAAACACCGTTATTGGCAATAACAGCTCGCGCCTGGGTAAAGAGCTTTGGACCGATTCTGGTGATGGTGAACCCATCAAGTTGTACGCAGGATTTAACGAAGTCGACGAAGCGCGCTTCGTTGTCTCGCAAATCGAAACCTGGATCAACAACGGGGGCTCGCCTTCCGATAACGCGATTTTGTATCGTAATAACGCCCAATCTCGTGTGTTAGAAGAGGCCTTGCTACACGCCAATTTGCCTTATCGAATTTACGGCGGATTGCGATTCTTCGAGCGACAGGAAATCAAAGATACCTTGGCTTATATGAGAATGGTCAATAACCCCGAGGATGATGCCGCGTTTGAGCGCATTATTAACGTGCCAGCCAGAGGCCTAGGCGAGAAAAGTGTCGCGCAAATACGCGAAGCCGCACGAGAAATGCAAGTTCCCCTTTGGAAAGCAAGTCACTTCTTAGTTAGCGAAAAACGCCTTTCTAGCCGCGCAGGTAACGCATTAAGCGCATTTATAACGCTCATCCAAGAATTGGAGCAGGAGCTTCAATCACAGCCGCTAGAAAAGCAAGCCGAAGGCATCATGAATAAATCAGGTGTGATGGCAATGTATCAGGCAGAAAAAGGCGAAAAAGGGCAAACCCGTGTTGAAAACTTACAAGAATTAGTCACGGCCTGTAAGCAATTTATTATTCCAGAAGAAGCAGAAGAGATGACACCACTTGCCGCCTTTTTAGCGCAAGTGTCGCTCGATTCCGGCGAGAATCAAGCCGATGTTCACGAATCCGCTATTCAGTTAATGACCATACACTCAGCAAAAGGGTTGGAATTTCCTCAGGTATTTCTCACAGGCGTAGAAGAAGGCATGTTCCCGAGTATGCAAAGTGCCGAAGAAGTCAGCCGATTAGAAGAAGAGCGCCGCCTGTGCTATGTAGGCATGACCCGCGCAATGGAAAAGCTATTTATTACGTATGCCGAAACACGTCGTTTATACGGGCAAGAGAAGTTTCATACCGCATCGCGTTTTATTCGAGAAATGCCCAGCGAATGCATCGAAGAAGTCAGGCTGCGTTCTACCGTTTCTAAACCTGTTAGCCAACGATTCCAAAAAGCCGCCTCTCACGAAGTGTTTGAAGATACAGGTTTTAACTTGGGCGAGCGCGTTTCTCACCCTAAATTTGAGGAAGGAACGATTTTAAACTTTGAAGGAAGCGGTAAAAACGCTATTGTACAAGTCAACTTTGATAACTTTGGGATGAAGAGGCTAGTACTAACCTATGCATCTTTGACTAAAGTCTAATAAATTTTTTAACCCGGCAGTGCTATGTTAGCCGCCATTTTTTGATCAAAAAAGACCACTGTTATGCATGACGAAATACCGAAAGTTCTCGTAATTGAAGACAGCGTAACCAGCATGAAGGTGATTAAGCACCTTATTACTAATGTCGGTTTAGAGCCTGTAGGTGTTAACTGTCTTGCTGATGCTGAAATGGCGTTAGCCCGATCTAATGCCGATGAATATCTGTGTGCTGTCGTTGATTATTGCCTTCCCGATGCACTAGATGGTGAAGCAATTGATTTCACGATTTCAGCATCCATTCCAACAGTGGTCATTACTGGTCGGCTTGATGAGGCCACGCGAACCAGCGTACTGAATCGCGATGTTGTCGATTACATTCCAAAAGAAAACGCCCAAGTATATGAATACCTTGGGCGTTTAATTAAGCGACTAGAGAAAAACCGAGAAATTGGTGTTTTAGTCGTAGATGACTCCCGCTTAAGCCGAACTATGATCACGTCCCTGCTCGACCGACACAACTTTGTGACTTACGAAGCCAGTGACGGCGAGGAAGGCCTTGCGGCGCTACGCCAATATAAGAATATTAAACTCGTCATTACCGACGAGAATATGCCAAACATGACAGGCCTAGACATGGTGGCCGAAATTCGACGCACCATTTCAAAAGATGATTTAGCCATTATCGGCCTTTCCGGCGAAGGCAGTTCAGCCTTATCAGCACGCTTCATTAAAAGCGGCGCGAACGATTATTTGAACAAGCCTTATTGCCATGAAGAATTTTTCTGCCGTGTCATTCAAAACGTTGAATACATCGAAAATATCGAGGCCATTCGCCGCGCCTCTAACACCGATTACCTCACTGGCTTACCAAACCGTCGTCACTTCTTCACGCGTATTAGCGCCAATTTAAAAATTGCACCAATCAATGTTGTGATTGGTATGGTTGATGTCGACATGGTGCATTGGATTAACGAAACATATGGCTATGAAGCCGGTGATCAAGCGCTAAAAGAAATCGCTAACCTGCTCGTTAGGCATTTCCCTAGCAGCCATGTATCACGCTTTGGCGGAGAAGAATTCTGTATTTATTCTTCTGGTTTACCCATCGCAAGTGTTGCTGGTGCGTTTGAATCTTTCCAAGAAGCCGTCTCTCGACACACCATTGTGTTTGAAGGTAACGAGATAAAAAGCCGCGTAAGTATTGGCGTGACGAGCCAGTTCTCCGGCGATATTCATGAATCGTTAAAAGTGGCGGGAAGCAACTTGAATAAAGCGCGTGAGCAAGGTCACAATCAGGTAATATTTAAGTAATTCAGATAGGGCCGCAACCAAACATTAGCGGCCCTTTTGTTTTTTGCCCTTTGTTTTTTTGTACGACTAACCCTTTTCTGCCGCTTCAGCTTTCGCTAGCTTCTTTTGCTTCTTGTCCTTGCGATAAGTACGCAGCGAATCCATTGTGAAGATAGCTAATCCTCCCCAAACAAACGCAAAGGTGATCAAACGCGCTTCATCTAATGGCTCACCAAATAACAATACCGCCATTAAGAACATCATGCTTGGCGCGATATACTGGAAAAAGCCTAGCGTGGAGTACTTAATACGCTGCGCTGCCGCATTAAAGAAAATCAGCGGCACAGTGGTGACCAAACCTGCGCTAATCAACAGCACATTCACCTGCCATGTGTTTTCCACCAAATTGCTGGACGCCGGCGCATGAAACGCCCAAAAATACAAAGCAAAAGGCAACATCATTAAACTTTCTAGCAACAATCCCGGCATGGATTCCACTGGGATCTTTTTACGCAACAATCCGTAAGTACCAAAACTGCACGCTAAAAAGAGCGCCACCCAAGGCAACGAGCCATGAGAAACCACAAGCGACGCCACACCGACAAAGGCGGCTCCCACAGCCACTTTTTGCATGGGCCTTAGCTTTTCTCCTAAAAATAAGCGCCCTAACAGCACGTTAAGTAAAGGATTAATGTAATAGCCCAAACTTGCGTCCAATAGGTGATCGTTATTCACCGACCAAATAAACACCAGCCAGTTTCCCGCCAGCAAAATCGCACTGATAAGCAAAATAAAGATGATTTTAGTATCTCGGAACGCCGCTTTTACTTTTCCCCACTGCTTGGCAACGAAAATAAATAAAATTAGCGTTAAAACAGACCACACAATTCTGTGCATCAAGATGTCGGAGGCATCAAACCCATTTAGCGCTTTAAAATAAATGGGCGCAACGCCCCAGCTCAAATAGGCACCCAGTGCAAACAGCACGCCTTGCTTTGTTCGATCGGCAAACACAGTCGGTTTCTCGCTAACAGATGATTAAAATATAGGAAGGAATTTCATGCCGGGAACACATGATCGTGCATCCCGGCGACAGGGCTATTCTACTACAAGTTGTACGTTTGTCTTGTTAAATTTTGGATAAAAATCAAACGTTTTGCGTTAATTCAATGTAAAGCAATGCTGTGTTTTACCCTACATTACCCGATCATGTAAGTGCCTGTTCCAAAAGCAATATGAGTGCCTTTTTCGTTGTGAAGCTCCATGCGAACCACCGCCACACGACTGCCTTTTCGAATCACTTCGGCTGTTGCGACGAACAAGTCACCTTTTCCTGGGCGAAGATAGTCGATACGCATATCGATCGTGCTCATTTTACCAACGCGTTCTTGTAGCTCCGCAATCGTTACTTCGTTCCACGATGACACTGCGTGTAATATCGCCATCAAGCCGCCGACCGTATCCAAAATCGCCGCCGTCACACCACCGTGTAGTACTTTTAAAATCGGGTTGCCCATCAAGTCATCTTTCCAAGGCAAACGTATTTCCGCTTTGTCCATGCCTTGATACACCATTTCCATCCCGAGTAAATCAATGAATGGCATATGATGGCCAAAAATATCAGATACAAATTTCCCTAACGCTTCCCCACTGAGGACAGTATTCATCGGCGTATTCATGGTTTGCTCACTCCCAATCTAGTTGCAGCCAAGTGTATTCGTCATCACCACAAAAGAAATAGACAGAAATTATCAAGGAGTTGACGAAGTGCACCACTCATACCCGCAGACTAAGCATGCAATTGCACGCAAACACAGGTAAACTTCGCGCAGAATAAATACATGATATGCCGATGACACAACAACCCCAAACCGCCGCCCCACCTGAGAAAAGCACCGCACTGAGCATCCTTCAAAGCACCTTTGGGTACGAAAGTTTCCGCGATGGTCAAGAAGATATTATTGCTGCCGTTGAAGCAGGTAAAGATGTGCTGGTTTTGCTGCCAACGGGCGGAGGAAAATCTTTGTGTTATCAAATCCCTGCGCTTCTCCTTGATGGCATCACTGTGGTTGTTTCACCACTGTTATCGCTGATGCAAGATCAAGTCGATGCCTTAAAGGCAACAGGGATAAAAGCAGCATTTTTAAACTCCACACAAAGCCAACTTGAACAACAAACCGTGTGCCAAGGGTTAGCGCAGGGCCACTATAAACTTTTATACGTAGCACCAGAACGGTTGATGCAATGGGACTTTATGCAAGCACTGCGCGACTTGCCTATTTCCTTATTCGCGGTGGATGAAGCACACTGTGTTTCACACTGGGGGCACGACTTTCGCCCTGAATATCGCCAGCTCGGGCAATTGAAAAACAGCTTTCCAGCTACCCCCATGATTGCTTTAACAGCAACCGCGGACCTTGCGACTCGAGACGATATTGTGCAACAGCTTTGCTTAAACGATCCCTTCGTTTTCAAAGGCAGCTTCGATAGGCCCAATATTCGATACATGCAAGCACAAAAATATAAGCCAATGGAGCAATTGCGACGCTTTATCGCAAGGCAAGATGGCAGTGGCATTGTGTACTGCAATAGCCGTAAAAAAGTGGAACAAGTGAGCGCTAATTTAGCTTCGCAGGGTATTAATAGCGCGGCTTATCATGCGGGCATGGACAGCGATATTCGAGAATATGTCCAGCGCGGATTTATTCGTGACGATATCGAGGTCATTGTCGCGACAGTGGCATTTGGCATGGGGATCAACAAATCCAACGTGCGCTATGTTATCCATTACGATTTACCACGAAGCATTGAGTCTTATTACCAAGAAACGGGCCGAGCCGGACGAGATGGCATGCCAGCCGAGGCCTTGTTACTCTTCGATGAAAAAGACGTGGCACGCAGCCGAGAATGGATTAGCCTGACCGAAAACGAAGAACGCAAGCAAATCGAACTACAAAAATTCAATGCAATGGTCGCTTTTGGTGAAGCGCAAACCTGCCGACGCCAAATATTGCTCAATTATTTTTCTGAATTTAGCCCGGAGGCCTGCGGTAACTGCGACATTTGCTTGGATCCGCCAAAGCGCTACGACGGCACACAAGACGCTCAAAAGGTGATGTCGTGTATTTATCGTTTAGGCCAGAAATACGCGCATCAATACGTTATTGATGTACTACGAGGCAAACAGCTGCAAGCCATTATTGCTGCTGAACATGATCAGCTCTCAACCTATGGTATTGGCAAAGACAAAGCCGATGCTTACTGGCTCAACATCATCAACCAGCTCATCCACCAAGGTTTAGTTCGTATTGATTTAACACGGCATTCTGCACTTTGTTTAACGGAAGGGGCTCGCCCGGTGTTAAAAGGCGAAGTGGCTCAAATGCTTGCAGTGCCAAGGTTAAGCTTTGTATGGGATAAACAAAAATCAGCCAACACCGCAGATTACGATCGCGCCCTTTTCGCTAAACTTAAAAACCTACGTAAACGCATTGCTGAAGAAGATGAAGTGCCCCCCTTCGTTATATTCACCGATCTCACGCTGGCAGAAATGGCGAGAAACCTGCCTCAAAACGATGCGGACTTTTTAGAAATTAATGGCGTAGGTGACTCTAAACTCAGACGCTATGGCGAGCGATTTATGGCGTTAATAGCAAAGCATCAAGAGGCGTAAACGGCCTTTGCACTTTTCCTCTAGGCACAAAAAACCCCGCATGAAGCGAGGTTCTTAAACGGGTTTACACGCGAGAATTAAGGCTTCAAGCTCGCATAATAAGCCGCGATGTTTTCCATATCTTCATCAGATAGGCCTGCAGCCATACCCGCCATGATTGGGTCTTTGCGGATACCGTCTTTAAACGCTCTTAGCTGTTTCACTGTGTAAGGTGCATTTTGGCCTGCAAGGTTAGGGTAATTAGGAATCATGGCTTTACCATTTTGACCATGACACGCCGCGCACATTGCTGCTTTCGCTTTTCCTTTCTCGATATCAGCCGCCGATACACCTGTTGCAACTATCAAAGTGCACGCAGCTAAAATTGCGCATTTTAAGGAGCTAGTACTACGCATTGAAGGTTATCCTCCGAAGTTAATGACAAAAATCAGGGCTGGATGTCTTTTGTGTTTACTTTCTTTTCGATCGCAAAAGGTGCCCTTCGATACCACTTTCATTTATCCTAAGAGCACGAAGTGTTCACAGCATTGTATACGTATTCGACACACTTTTCGTTTTATTAAAAAACGCTTTTTTTGATCGAAGTCAGAGAATGACAGCGTAAAACACGAATCCATGATGCATTCAATAATAGCAAACCCAGTAGAGGAACCGTGCAGTTTTTTCATAAATACGCTCAGCAACTTAACACATTAGTCAGTCACGTTTCTCCACAGCCCCTTCGTGGGGCCAAACTGGCTGTGTATAACACAACACTCGGTCAAACTCTTGGACTTCCAACCACATTGCAGGAAGAGACCCATTTATTCGCTGCTTTATTTTCTGAATCCGGGGATTTATCGAAAAATGCTGTCGCTCAGAAGTATGGCGGTCATCAATTTGGGCACTGGAATCCACAATTAGGTGACGGCAGAGGATTATTGCTGGGTGAACATATTTCACCTGATGGACAAAGCTGGGATTTACACCTAAAAGGCGCGGGCTCCACTCCATATTCACGCATGGGAGATGGTCGCGCGGTGCTTCGCTCCACCATTCGAGAATACCTTGCTAGCGAAGCACTTCATCACCTTGGCATTCCTAGTTCTCGCGCACTTTGCCTTATCACCAGTGAACAAAATGTGCAGCGAGAAACGCGAGAACCTGCTGCCATGATGATTCGCGTTTGCCAAAGCCATATACGCTTTGGTCACTTCGAATATTTTCACCACTCGCAACAACCTGAAAAGTTACAGGCATTATTTGATTTCTGCTTTGCGCACCACTTTTCACATTTGAGCCAACGCCCCAATAAATATCAAGCACTGCTCGAACAAGTGGTTTTAGATACCGCACACCTGATTGCAAAATGGCAAGCCTACGGATTTAATCACGGCGTCATGAACACGGATAACATGTCGATTCATGGCATCACCTTCGATTATGGCCCTTATGCCTTCATGGATGACTTCGATTCCGGCTACATTTGCAACCACACGGACCAATATGGTCGATACGCTTTTGAGCAGCAACCTGGCGTAGGGTTATGGAACTTAAACGCCTTCGCCCATGGCTTTACCGACTATTTGTCAACAGAAGATATTGTCGCTGCGCTGCAACAATACGAGCCCACTTTACAAGCCCATTTTGAATACTTAATGGCGAAACGATTGGGGTTAATCACAGCTCATCAGTCTCAAGATGAGCCGCTTCAAGCTCCGGTTCAAGCTTTGATTTTTGAATGGCTGGAACAGCTTAACAAAGAAGGCCGTGACTACACAGATATCCACCAGCGACTCATCGATTCACTTTCAGCTGAAAACACATCGCACATAAGCGATCACTTTGTTGACTCAGCATGGGCTGAAACGTGGTTTGAACAATACCGAACGTTGAGTGTGTCGCTAGGGCTAAAAACCGAAGAGCAAATTAGTATGATGCGTGCCTGTAACCCAGTTTACACGTTGCGAAATCACTATGCTCAGCAAGCTATTGAAGCCGCAGAAAAAGGTGACTTTGACGTATTTAATACCCTACTTAGCGCATTACAAGATCCATTTAATCGACGTGCAGGGCTTGAGGCATTTACCCAGCTTCCGCCCGATTCAGGCAAAGGGAAAGCACTTTCGTGCAGTAGTTAAATAAAAAAACACGAGAAAAAAAGTACAAAAAAGTAACAAGATAGCGCCTAAACTTATTCATGGTTGGTTAAATTTACTCCACCTAAAAGGCGCTATATGTATCGGCTAGTTTTATTGTTTTTGTGCTGGATTGCCTGTACCCAAATGGTTTGGGCTCAACATTTTATAATAGATAGCTCAACGACTCGCATCGAGCTGGCGAGCAAACTTCACCTCGGTATCTTCCCCGCCTCAACGCAGCTTTCTTCCGTGCAAAAACAAGTTCACTGGCTGCCTTTATCGCACACCCATTTACACCCCGATGAAGCCATATGGGCCAAAGCCACCTTCATCTACGACGACGACACCGCCTCGCGTTTCACTTTTGTGGTTGATAACCCCAAGCTCGACTTTGTAGATGTGTTTATTCTTGATAAAAAGGGGCGGATCATTCAATCGGCTTTAATGGGAGCGCAACGTCCGTTTAGTAATCGCCCAGTGCCTTTTCGCAAATTCCCTTTGTCGTTTAACGTGCAGCCATACGACAAAATTGAACTCTATGTTCGTATACAGGATGACGGTCCTTCTGTTTTTCCCATGACACTTTGGCAAAGCAGTGAATTACTGGCTACTGAACAGGCTAACCTAACCTTTATTGGTGTGTTTGGCGGCGCACTTATTATTTTATCCTGCTATTTTTTAGTGACTTATCTACTATTAAAAAGCCCGGTACGCTTTTGGTACGCGGTATTTAACTTCGCCGCTTTTTTCTTATTTCTTAACTTAGAAGGTTTACTGGGGCAAATTACGCAAATCACGGCGTATATCACGCCACTCACAACGGTTTTACTCGCCTGTGCGCTGTTTTGTGCCAGCAAAGTGTCGCATTCCTTATTACACGGCGTGCCACTCATGCTAAGAGTGTTAACCTACTTCAGTACCGCCGTTTTGCTCTTTTCCGCTCCGTTTTTATCTGCTTACTTGCAAGTGGTTGTGAGCGTGGTCATCACCTCTATCATTGTTGTTGTTCATTTGGGTATGGCCTTTTTTTACTATAATCCTTACGACAACCTGCCTAATCGTATTTACTCGCTAGCGTGGGTGAGTATCTCCCTGATCGTTTTGCCACATATTTATCTGTTTTCACAAGGAGAAATGTTGTCTAACACCGGCAGTCTTTCCCTCGACATCATGTTGGTGTTCAGTATCTTGATGATTGGCGTTGCCATCGAGGCGCATGAAAATGTGATCATTTGGGGCAAGCAAGAGGAACAATCCAACACTATTTCTGATCTCAGGCGCTTTTACAGCTTTTTTAAAAGCTCTGCTGAGGGGCTATTTACAGCGCAATACGACACACAAATGGTATCGGTGAACCCCGCCATGTGTTCGCTTTTCGGATTTTCGAACGAAACTCACTTTTTAGAAAACATAAATCACCTAAACACATTAATTGTGGACCCTAACGATCTCGACAACCTCATGCAGCAACTTGCCTCAGAAAATACCGCCATAGGCCGTGAGATTCGGGCAGTAAAAGAAGACGGCTCCGAATTTTGGATTTCGCTTTCGGTAGCGGCGCAAGAAGATAACGGTCAGCGCTTATTATTTGGCTCTGTCGTCGACATCACAGAGCGTAAACAAAATCATATTAGCTTGGCCTATCTAGCCACACACGATCCGCTCACAGGCATATACAACCGCCGCCACTTTGAAAACGAGCTAACGGAAGCCATGCGTCACACCCAGCAACATCAAACACCTATGTCACTGCTGTATCTTGACCTAGACCAATTCAAAGCCGTCAACGATACCTGCGGACACAAAGCCGGCGATATTTTGCTAAAAGAACTATGCCAAAAGCTGGATAACCAAACGCAGGGTATTGGCACGCTCGGCAGAATGGGCGGCGACGAGTTTGCCGTGCTTGTCGTAAAGCATTCACCGAAACGCGCGATGCAACTGGCTGAAGATTTACTCAGCACCATTCAATTGCACCGCTTTGTATGGGAAGACCGTTTGTTTTCGATTGGCGCGAGCATCGGCATCATTCATTACTCGCCGGATATTGCTAACCCAGAACAAATGATGAGCATGGCTGACTCAGCCTGTTACATCGCCAAAGAACGCGGACGCGGACAAATTCATTGCTATTCAAACCAAGATACGCACATTCAGCGCTACGAAATGGAACTCAACTGGCTGAGCCACATTAATGATGCGCTTGATACAGGTAACTTCGTGCTTTACTTCCAAGAGTACCGCTCCTTAAAAACGGTCGCAGACAAATACCACTATGAGCTGCTTGTCAGGATCCAAGAACACGATGGCAACATCACCTTACCCAGTTCTTTTTTACCTGCGGCAGAGCGCTACAAACTGGTCTCTAAAATTGACCGATGGGTGATAGACAACTATTTCTCTTGGCTTGCAGATAATCCAGAGCACATTGCGCATTTAGGCCAGTGCAATATCAACTTAAGCGGCCAGTCGTTAGCAAACCCAGAATTACAGCTTTTTATACAGCAAGCGTTTGAAAAGTATCGCGTTCCCTACGAAAAGATTTGCTTTGAAATCACAGAAAGCATGGCCATCATCAAATTAGAAGAAACATTGAAGTTCATGGAAACTTTCCACACGCTTGGATGCCGTTTTGCACTGGATGATTTTGGCGTGGGGTTCTCTTCCTATGAGTACCTGAAAAAACTGCCCGTTGATGTAGTGAAAATCGATGGAAGCTTTGTGAAAAACTTACTGAAAGATCCTATCGACAAAGCCATGGTGCGCTCCATGCACGATGTTGCCGCCGCAATGCACATGCAAACGGTTGCCGAATACGTAGAGGATAAGCAAATCATGGTGGAGTTGGGCAAGATAGGCATCGACTATGCGCAAGGCTATTGCATTTCCACACCTCGCCCACTTAGCGAGTTAAGTGTGAAGTTCAGCCCTTAATGTTCGTGTTTTTTCACACCACAAAATGCGCCATTACGCTTGAAAAGTACGTAAAAAGCCAATATATAGTGTTCAACCTCAGCGGGGCTCGTATTTATCCTCGTTCCGCTGCTTTGTAGATACCGGTCAGGAAGCGTAATGCAACAATCATCTCAGTACGAATTTGTCAGCTCAGCCAAACTCCCTACACGATGGGGAAAGTTTCGTATACATGGCTTTGTTGAAACCGACACGCAACAAGAGCATGTGGCGATTACCTACGGTGACTGGCAACCTGAAGATATTGTAACCATCCGTATTCACTCAGAATGCTTAACGGGCGATGCGTTATTCAGTACACGCTGTGATTGTGGCTTCCAGTTAGAAAAAGCCATGAAAGACGTTGTTGATGAAGGAAAAGGCGTGATTTTATATTTGCGCCAAGAAGGCCGAGGCATTGGCTTACTCAACAAAATTCGCGCTTATAACTTACAAGATCAAGGCTTAGACACGGTTGAAGCCAACGAACACCTGGGTTTTGATGCCGACTTACGAGACTACGCTATCTGTAAAACCATGTTAGATACCTTGGGCATTAACCAAGTGCGATTAATGACGAATAACCCAAAGAAGATCAAGGCGTTAAAAGACATGGGAATCGACGTAAAAGCACGCTTACCCATTAACGAAGGCATCACAGAAGATAACCGCTACTACATCAAAACCAAAACAAATAAGCTTGGTCATGAGTTCGACCAGCACCTGTTCAATAATCAAGAAGACGGCGCCGACGAATAAGGCGCTGCTGCAACACCATCAAGGATGGGAGCAAAATCCCCCAAATCAGGCTAAGCCCAATAAGCGTCGGCATCAACGCAAACCCAAAGCTCACCGCATCAAATCGCCAGCCAGTAAAGTAACTCACCGGCCCGAAAATTGCGCCCAGCAACGCCTGCACGCCAAGGTGACGGTCTCGAAGCCAGCCCATACTTTGGTTCAACGTTAATATGAAGCCGCACCAAAGCAGCGCCAACCAAGCGGGGAAGGTGCCTGCGTTAAATTGAAACACACCCGCTTGCATTAGGCTCCAATCTATCACTATTCCCACGGGTGCCAAACTGACTAGCAGAAACACCTCATGAGCGATTTTCACGCTTAGTAGCAAACGGGCGATTAAGATGCCGAAACACATCCAAGGCGCTTGAAAGACGACCGCACCCAGCCACAGCGCCTGAAACGCAACAAAGTCCACAATCCAGTGAACGCGTGACGGATTCATTAGTCGAGCTTTGCGGTTCACGCTTTTTTACTACACGTTTCGGTTCAGGGGCTTTCTAGCAACAAGGTGCACCGTGCTGATGGCGCGTTCTAAAAAGCCTCCTTCGCAGTAACACAAGTAATACAGCCATAAACGCTTAAACTGCTCATCAAAACCTTCTTGGCTTAACACAGGCCACGCTTGAAGAAATTTCTCGCGCCAATCTGCCAACGTTTTTGCGTAATGCAGGCCAATATCATCAATTTGATGTACAACCAATTCTGTATGATGTGTCATGCTTTTCACCATACGCGTTACCGATGGCAAACAGCCTCCAGGGAAGATATAGGTTTGGATAAAATCCACATTTTTTCGATAATGTGCATAACGCTGATCGGCAATGGTGATGGCTTGAATCAGCATAAGGCCGTCTTGTTTCACTAACGCGTTACACTTTTTGAAGAAAGTATCGAGATACTCGTGGCCCACCGCCTCAATCATCTCAACACTCACAAGCTTGTCGAACTGCCCGTCTAGGCGGCGATAATCCTGCTTTAGTAAGGTGATTTGATCCGATAGCCCTAGCGACTCTACACGCTGTTTTGCATAATCAAACTGCGCATCAGAGATGGTCGTAGTCGTCACACGACACCCAAACTCTCGCGCCATGAAAATGGCTAATCCGCCCCAACCCGTTCCAATTTCTAAAACATGATCCGAAGGCGCAAGCGCCAACTTTTCACAGATACTGCGCATTTTATGTTGCTGAGCTTGGGTCAAGTCTGATTTGGCATCGGGGTAAATGGCGCTGGAATACTGCATGTCTGGGTCCAAAAAGCGCTTATACAGGTGATTCCCCAAGTCGTAATGCGCAAGAATGTTCTTTTTCGCTTGCTTTTCACTGTTGCGGAAAGACAGCTTTTTCCACAAATAACCCAGCCTTGCAATACTGCCTAGCTTCTTCTCTACAGCATCAAGCGCTGCTTGGTTCACAACAAAAAACTGAATCAACTTGGTTAAATCGCTCGACGACCACAACCCTGCAATGAAGTCTTCTGCAACACCAATACTGCCTTTTGTCACCATGTGTGTGAACACGATGGGATCGTAAATGTCAATGTGTGCTTGAAGCGAAGCGGTTTCGTTCCCGAAATACGCCACATCGTCGGCAAAGCGAATGGTTAAATGCCCGCTCGTCGCTTGCTTTAACGTTGCATAAACGACCGACTGACACACACCTTGAAGCCACGATTTCGTGGCCTCGTTACGCACTTGAGTCTGTTCAATCACTCTTTCTACCTCATCTGATTATTATTCTTCGGTGGGGCAGAAAGCTTGCTCACGCTTTTAACGATGATGCGATTTTTCGCCAAACACCCATTGGGAGAAACGACAAAAGCTTCATAAACAGCGTGAACATCTGCGGGAAATGAATTTCATTTTCTCCGCTCTCCAAGTCAAAATAAATGACTCTCGCTGCGTGTTCCGCTTCCACACACATTGGCATTGCAAAGGTGTTTTTGTCGGTTAATGGCGTTTTTACGAAACCCGGACAAATAAGGCTCACTCCAATATCAAATTTGCACAATTCGATTCGAAGCGTACTGGCTAAATAATTAATCGCGGATTTACTCGCGCCGTAAGCGCTAGCGCGGGGAAGAGGCAGATAAGTGGCACTTGAGCTCATTAGCGCAATACGCCCACCTTTTTTCACGCGTTTTAAGAAGTGCTCTAAACAATAACCCACCGACAGCAAATTGACTTTCATGATGCGTTCAAAGAGCGCACTATCAAATTCCATCGGGTTATCAATATACTCGCAGTCACCTGCGTTTAGAATGAGTAAATCAAGATCCGGCTCAATTTGCATCGCGGCTTGCTTTACTTCTGCGCATTGCGTGACATCAAATCGCAACGCTTTTAACTTTGAATACTGCTGGCTCAGTTGGTCAAGTTTTTGCTGATTTCGCCCACAAGCAACCACATCCCAATGCTGCTGTGCATACAAAAGCGCCAAAGACTCACCAATACCGGAGGTCGCCCCCGTTATGAGAACTTTAGACATACTGTTTCCGTTATCAAATGTTTAAATAGGTTACGTAAAACAAGCCATATTGGCTTACTTACGTGTTTGCTTGACGCCACCTCGATATGGTTTCGATTCGCGTCATCAAGCGTATCCCCTTATCCCTTTACACCTAATACGGTCATGCATTAAATAAGGCTGTAGTTAATGATGCCAGATTAAAAAGTAGGTCAAAATTTAACCTAGGGCAAGTTCTCTACTCCAAT
>CAXRCC010000135.1:0-32664 GCA_964228975.1 Paraneptunicella sp.
TCTTGTACTGCTTCTGATTGTTCAGTTAACACTTCAAGTTCAGGTTCGATTTCTTCCTCCATCACCGCTTGTTCATCGGTTGTATCTGGCTCGTTTGCAATGTCTTCAGCGCTCTCTTCGATCGACTCTGCTGAAAAGGTATCAGGTTGAACATCATCTAACGAAGGGATATCAGAAAGCTGCTCTTCCAGCGATACATCATCAAGCATGGGCTCATCAGAAAGCTGCTCTTCTAATGATGCATCATCGAGCATGGACTCATCAGAAAGCGACTCCTCCAGCGATGGATCATCGAGCATGGGTTCATCAGAAAGCTGCTCTTCCAACGATGCGTCATCGAGTACAGCATCATCTTGCTGCGGTTCAGAAGCTGGAATATCGAAATCTAACTGTTGCAATAACTGCTGATAATCATCTTCTGTCAGGTCATCGATAGGATAAGACTTAGGCTCCTCTTCTTCTTGAGCTTGTTCTTCTTTATCTGTTTCTGCTTCGTGAGTTGTATCGGTTTCTTCGATGTCACCAAACCCAAGTTCAGCGAGAAGCGCATCTTCGTCGCTAAGTGTTGGCTCTGGCTCTGGCTCTGGCTCTGGCTCTGGCTCTGGCTCTGGCTCTGGCTCTGGCTCTGGCTCTGGCTCTGGCTCTGGCTCTGGCTCTGGCTCTGCAGAATCATCAAAATCGCTATCATCGATTTCAAGTGAAGCGTCATCCGTTTCAGTTAAATCGGTTTCCGCTGGTTCTTCTGTGTAGTCCGTATTTAAAGCTTCCGACACTACGTGCTCTAGCGCTTGAGAATCGGGTTCTTGATCATCTAACGTTTGAGCCTCTACATCAGGCTCTTCCGACGATTCATCAATACCAAACTCAGCCAGCAGTTCGTCAGCTAAATCGTTCTGTTCGGGTTCTTCAACACTATTATTTTCAACCACTTCTTCAATGGTTGCCCCCGAATCTAACGCATCTTCAACAGAGGATGCATCGCTCGAATCGATACCAAACTCTGCAAGTAACTCATCCGCTAAATCTTCTTGAGCCGCTTCAGGTTCTGCCGGCTCAACCTCATCACTATCGATACCGAATTCCGCCAATAACTCGTCAGCTAAGTCTTCCTGGGCGGACTCATCATCAGTTTGCACACCTTTTTCCGCTAACTCTTCCGCGGCAACACCTGAATCAAGGGCCTCTTCTACGGTTGCGCTTTCCTCTGCATCAATACCAAACTCGGCCAGTAATTCATCCGCTAAATCGCCCTGGTTTTCATCAGAAGGCGCGTCTTCATTTGCAACGGCATCGTCACCGTCAATGCCAAACTCAGCGAGCAATTCATCGGCTAAGTCCCCTTGACCGGATGCGTCTTCATCGATAGCTTCTGAAGCGCTTTCTGGCTCAGGAGCTGGCTCGGGTTCTGGGGTTTCCTCTTCAGCAAAGTCATCCTCATCAAAGCCTAAACTGCTCAGTAGGTCATCCGTTACTTCGCCTTCAAATTCTTCGAACTCTTCCTCTTCTTGTTCAGGCTGCTCAATTGCAATTTCTGGATCGCCAAGGTCTTTTTCAGGCGCTTGTTTTAAATCCTTCATTAATTGCTTGGTTAAGTCATTTAGCTGACGATTGGTTTCACCCAATTTTTCGCCAACCTTATCCATAGACTCTTCGGACAAGATCTCAGAGCCATCCAGCTCCATATCTTCTTCTGGGTTATATTCTTTCGGCGGCTCAGGCGTGGCCTCATTGAGAATGTCATCAATATCATCTTGCCCAGAAACCGCATCATTTGTTTGGCCGATAGCATCCGGTGCAACATCGATTTCTTCAGTGACATCTGCCAACTCTTTGTCGAGGTCAGATTCATCGCCATCCGTCAGCTCGATATCATCCGTAGCGTCATCGAATCCACCTAAGAAATCATCGTCATCATTTAACACATCGTCACTGAAGGCTGAATCTAACTCTTCGTCTTTTAGTGCATCATCCGAACTCAGCATATCGTCATCAAGATCGCTGAATGAGCCCAGTTCATTCTCCAGCACTTCATCCAATGAATCATCAAGTTCTTCTGCCAGTACATCGTCAAGCAGATCGTCATCACCGAATAAGTCATCAGAGTCCAACGAATCAGAAGTATCACCCGCTAACTCACCCGATAACACATCAGAAAGCTCATCAAGCTCTGCTGGACCTTCTGATTCTGGAATCTCCATCTGGCTTGGCTCTGGCTCTGCTGGTGAGCTTTTGCGTCTTAATAGCCAGAACGCAAAGCCTGCAAGGATGCCTAACGAGAACAGCACGGTAACGCCAATTAAGAACATGGGATCTTTTACAAAGGCAAAAAGGTCATTTTCTGCTTTAAGCTTTTCTTCTTCGGCGCGCCTTGCGTTTTCCAGTAACTGGTTCTGAAGCTCAAGCATTTGATCCATTTGGCGCTGTACTTCGCCTTCACTACCAATTCGATTTCTCAGCTCTTCAATATCTTGATTAACCACATCCAAACGGTCATAAATCTTGCGGTTTTCATCAAGAAGGCTTTGTACGGAATTAATCGAATCGGCAAATTGTTGCCGGATCATTTCAAACTGTTTGCGCTGATCTTGATCGATGGCATCTAGCTTGGTTTCAATTTCTTCTTTGGTTTCGGTTAAATCGGTTTGAGAGGCAAGTTTTACAGGAGGTTTAATGTTTCTCAATGTTGAGCCGCTGCGCACTTCGCTTGCCCAGGCGTCATCATCGCTTTCGGATTTGAGCTTTGCCCTTTCTGCATCAATACGCGCAATATAGCGTTCAGACGGCAGACGTAAAGTGACGCCGTCTTTCATGTGATTTAAGTTATCGCTGTAAAACGCATCGGGGTTAAGTTGCTGAATAGCAACCATGACTTGATAAATCGATAAGTTTTTATTTTGACGGTAGCGATCGGCAATTCGCCATAAAGTGTCTTCGTCGTCGATGGGACCATAGGTGACGCCGGAAAATTGTACAGTAGCGTTTTTCGGGCCTTTAATTTGGACCTGTTGAGATTCCTGAGCAGATAGGTAAGCCGACGGGCCACCTATTAATAGAATAGAGAGCAAAGCCCAGCGTAGAAGCGGGTTTGACTTGGTTTTATTTATCAAATTTCCGTAACTGTTTTTAAACACTAACTGTTTGCCGTTTTGGATTTGTTATTCTTATATTGACTCTACTGCAACTCTAAAAGCGTAACATCGTTAGTCAATTTACGTAAAACGCATTTTCACTTAAGTAAAAGTTAAGCAAAACACATTCCAAAATTAAATATAAACTAGATATTTACCTGAATCTACAAGCAAAATTCATTTAGAAACGCTCATTCTTCTCGTCCAACATGGAAAAGCCTTTCTCTTTATCGACTCAAATACAGCTAACCTTTACTGAACTGATGCTTTTTGTTTTGATTTCCTCCTAAACTCAGTGTGGTGCCACGTCAAAAACATGACGCAGCACTTTGTACACTATAGATAATCCTGAATTAAAAGTTCAGCAATTTGCACACTATTGGTCGCCGCGCCCTTTCTGACATTGTCGGACACAACCCATAAGTTAATACCGTTAGGGTGAGAAATATCTTGTCTTACACGCCCGACAAATACGTCGTCTTTTCCACTTGCATCTCCCACTTGTGTTGGGAAGTCTTCACGGTTATCAATGAAGGTCACACCCGGGGCTTCACGCAATAAATTCTTCACTTCTTCTACATCAATTGGCTGACGCGTTTCTAAGTGAATCGCTTCGCCGTGACCATAAAATACCGGCACACGAACAGCCGTTGCGTTCACCAAAATACCGTCGTCACCCATGATTTTTTGGGTTTCCCACGACATTTTCATTTCTTCTTTGGTGTAATCGTTATCAAGGAAAACATCAATTTGCGGAATACAGTTAAACGCGATTTGACGAGAAAACGCATCGACGGTGACATCACGACCGTTTAACAGGTCAGCGGTTTGTTTCACTAACTCGTCCATCGCTTCTTTACCCGCACCCGATACCGATTGGTAAGTCGACACATTAATACGCTCAATGCCAACCGCGTCTTGGATTGGTTTTAACGCTGCAACCATTTGGATCGTGGAACAATTTGGATTGGCGATGATGTTGCGATTGCGATAGTCCGCTAAAGCTTGAGGGTTCACTTCTGGAACCACTAATGGGATATCAGGTTCATAGCGATATTGAGAGGTATTATCAATGACAACACAACCCGCATCAGCGGCAATAGGTGCGTATTTTTCAGAAACACTGCCACCCGCTGAGAAAAAGCAAATCGACACTTGTGACCAGTCGAATTGATCCGCGTCTTCAACGGTTACCTCTTCGCCTTTAAATGTCACTGTAGAACCCGCGGAACGTGCGCTTGCAAGGGGGAAAAGCGTGTCCACTGGAAATTTTCTTTCTTCCAAGATCTCGATCATGTGTTTTCCAACGAGACCGGAGGCACCCAATACTGCTACATTATAAGCACGTGACATTTAATTCATTCTCCTACTAATTCACGTTATTACTAAACCCAAGACCAGCCAAGATCGATGCGTGACTATCGGCACCGCCTTTTACTGAATAGGATGAAAATTCTCGTCTAACAGCATACTTCTTGCGGTAAGCTTGAAATTCTTGGGCACTTTGGACTATGCCTCTGAAATGTTGACTATCACTCTCAACATCGTAAACAGATGCTACGAGGTTATGGAGCATAGGCATTCTCGCACCGCTGTCTACCAAGGACAACTGATTATTTTTTATCTCGGGTAAAAAATTCTCTAAGCGATGCTGTAGGGGTAAATCAAACTGTTGGCAAAGTTGTTGGTACAACATTTCGGTTCCTCTTCCTTTGCCTTCTAAGGTGTGACCAGCGATGTGTGCAGTGGCAATATCGGTGTAAGGCACCAAGTCGAATAAGATGTGGGGTTCGTTTGCCCACACATCCATCACCAAACCGAATTGTTTGCCTGCTTTTTTCAGCTTCAATAAGGCTTCATTATCCACCACTTCACCGCGACAAGCGTTAATCAGCACTTGATTATCACGCAATTGAGCCAGCACCTCTTCGCTGAACATATTCGTTGTTACATAAGGCCCAGAGGTGACCAATGGCACGTGCAACGTGATCCAGTCGCAATCTAACACCGCTTCAAGCGAGGTAAACGAACGAGGATCGCCCTTATCTTGCAAAGGCGGATCACACAGTACGGTATCAATGCCCATTTGTGTTAAACGCTTGTCCAGCAACGAGCCAATATGCCCAACCCCAACAATACCGACTTTCTGTTGGAATAGGTCACCCCCTCGCTTTGCAGCTAGCGCAAAAATCGATGCCAATACGTACTCAACCACTGCCACCGCATTGCAACCACCTGCATGAACCGGTTCGATTCCACGCTCAGCCAAATAGGCCTTATCAATATGGTTTGTTCCAGCGGTGCCTGTTCCAACAAATTTCAATTGCTGACATTGCGACAATAAGGCCTCGTCAACGTTCGTCGTTGAGCGCACTAACAGCGCATCGGCGGTTTGAATATCAGAGGGTGTGACGGTGGCACCAGAGAAAAAATGAAGCTGGCCTAAATCGGATAAAAAAGGCTCTGCGTAAAGCAAAGTGTCTTCACAAAAAATGTTCATTGATGAGCTGAGATTCGTTATGCGTCACTGCGTGACTTTAGATTTGTACTTAGCACCGAAGGATGCCACAAAAAACGGGGAGGAAAAAGGCTATTTACAGAGGAATTGTGCTCCTACGTGAAGGTAGGAGCACAAAGGCATTTCAGCCAGTCAATTACCGAAGTAAATTACTGCATTAACCACATGCGAGCACTGCGCGCTGGAATGTGGAAATTGTGCCATTTTGACGTGATGTATTGCGTATCACCGGATAGCGTATCTTTGTAGTTTCTATACCACCAAAGCCCCTCGGCTTCTGTATCGACCCACACATCTTGGCCTCCGCCACACTTGTTAATACCCACCATACCAACGTGTTCACGCTGAATCATGATAAAGCAATCGTTGTGACTCACGACTTCCATGCTGCGACCTTGCGTAGCATTGTGGAATGTAATCATGTTTTTGATATCTGTGCGCTTGTACAGGTTATTCCAACGGTTATCGCCACTTTCGTTGTTATCCGAATACATTAACGGTGTACCGCCATCACGACCTAGAATGTACGCATTGGCTAATGTTTCGTCCGTTGCATCCAAAATTTGGTAACGGAAGCCTTCGTTCAATGGAATATCGTGAGTCACACTAAACGTAATCGCTTTGCTGGCAGGAAGCGCTTGTCCGTACGCTCCGGGGTCAACTAATCGATTCATCGAGCCACTAAAAGAGAATGCTTGGCGAATTTGTTCAAACAATGGGAAGTCATAAGCTGCGTGACCAGTATCGTTCAAATAAGGCGCTAAGAATACATCGTGCTCGTTTGTGCCCGCGCCGCCCGATGTAATGATTTCACCAAAAACATGCATACCGCTTTTAATATTCGCATCGAATACAGCATTAATGTGGTAATTGGTCATGTGCTTGGCAGCATCCACACGAAACCCTTTCACACCGAAGTCTTTTAATGCCTGTAAATAGGCTTTCTGTTGCTGAACCACCCAATTATTAGGGTCAAGATCCGGTAAACCAGGGTCACCGTTACCGCCGCACAAACGTAAGTTTTGTACTTCATTGGGATCACTGTAGTTACCGATACAACCTGGCGCGTGGAAGTCGCCAGCACCAAATAAGTTGTTAGACAAATTGCCGAACATTGCAATGCTATTGTAGTAATTTGAGCTTGCAGAATACTGAGATAGAACCGTTGAGCCCGGGTAATTTAAATCAGAGCGGATCGCGGCTTCGTTAGCCATGTGGTTGAAAACGATATCGGCGTAAACATCCACCCCGTGTGATTTAAGCGCAGCAATCATTGCTTTAAAATCATTGGTATCGCCAAGTGGGTTATCAATCACACGGTAATCTTGAGGTTGATAACGCGCCCACCACTGACTGCCAGTTGATTTATACGCAGGAGAAACTAGGACCTTCTTGTAACCTAAACTGGCAATTTCGGATGCCCTGCTCGCAACGTCGTCGTAGCTCCAATTAAATGCATGCAGAATTACGTCTGCGCTGGCACCTGTGCTAACAAGCGCAAGTGATGTGGCAACGCCAGCAGCGATAGTTTTCATTTTTGTTTTAAAAGACATTCTCATTCCTCGTTTAAGTGTAATGGCGACAAACTACCAAACCGAGCACAACAACCGTCTTCCCTTTTAACCACGTGCCAAAGCTTGGACCTTAAATCACTGGACCGTCATACTCGCGTTGATTTATATCTTTTTAAACATGTTGCATACGTATTCACTTAATATTCACATTTTGCATACATTTCAAAACGTATTTTCAAAAACAGCAAAGCCTTTATCCTGTCATTCGTGGAAATTGCTTCTACACTTATCTCTACTTGTGTCTAAGTTGTATCAAGTGGCGTACCGTATGAAGCCTTCGAATACCTCGATTCCAACCCAAATCATCCTCATTTTTGGCGGGTTTTGCGCTGTCTTATTGGCGCTTTTCTTGGCCTATGAACGGTATCAGAAACAAGATGAACTCATGGCGATATCCAGTAAGTATCATCAAAATATTGTCAATGCTTACAACCATATTATTGACCACCACAAGGTTAAGTTAAACGCAGTTGCGGCACTTATTTTACGCAACGAAGCCAATATCATGGCCTTTTCAAACGGCGATAGAGATCTATTATTCCAACTTGCTAACAAGCAATATAACTCGCTAAAACATACCAATGGGTTAGAAGCCATTACCTTTTATCTTGCCGATGGCACCACTTTTTTACGCCTGCATCAACCCGAAAAGTACGATGATAAAACCACCAACCCCGGCATACTTACGTCTGCCTCAGCGGGCTACGACAGCTTTAGTATTATTCCCAACTTGCCCAACACGCCTTTGCTAAGCGTGATTTACCCGTGGCGACAAGGCGGTGCTTTGCTCGGTTATATTGAAGTGGCAAGTAATATGATGCTGGTGTTGGATGAAGTTGCGGACTTGCAAGAAGCGGGGCTGATGTTTATGTACCCGAAGCGCTTGTTATATGACAATGCAATGCCTAATTCCATCATGCCGCAGAAAAAGCGGGTAGTACAAAGCGAAACCCATGTTATTTATCATACCGAAAACGTGATTTTGTCTGACGACATCATTCGGGCATTGCAGAATTTGGGTAAAGATGAATTCAAACTCATCAAATTAAATAAAATTAACCAGCTTTTGTCTCGTATTCCTATTGGTGCAAGTGATATTGATACCGACTTAAGCATTATCTCGATTTCGTTTCCGTCTTCTTATTTATCGCACGATCTCTTCACGTTTATTCTCTTTGCGTTGATAACCTTTGTGCTTGTGGCTATCACCGCCATGATTTTCTTTTACGTCAGTGGCATGTTCCAAATCAAGGTAAACAAGTATCAACGAGAAAAAGAGAAAAGTGCCTTGCTTGGTACTGAAATACATCGTTTACGCAGTGAAAACGACACCTTAACTCACGACATTCAACTCAGTAAACAAACATTAGAAGAGAGCCAGAAGCGCTATCAAACCCTGTTTAGAAAAACCACCGATGCCCTGTTGCTGCTCGATGGCAATGTCATCATAGATTGCAATCAAGCGTCGCTAGAGATGTTTGGGTTTCAAACCAGTGAAGAAATGTACAATGTGCATCCCTCTCAATTAAGCCCAAGCAAGCAGCCGGATGGACGCAATTCCGCTGAAAAAGCCAATAAGATGATTCAACAAGCGTTCGATAAGGGATGTCATCGGTTTGAGTGGCAGCATAAAAAGAAAAACGGGGATGAATTTCCTGTTGAGGTGCTTTTAACCTCGATTCCTTATGGCGACAAAAATCTGCTGTATACCGTATGCAGAGACATTTCTCAGCGCAAAAAAGCCGAGGAAAAAATTCATTATCAAGCCAACTATGACATGCTCACAGGCCTGCCAAATCGCAACCTGTTATACCATTCACTGGAGAGCATTTATGCAACGGCCCGAGAAAAGAATCAGTACCACGCCCTGCTCTTTTTAGATATTGACCGATTCAAGAATATTAACGATGCCATGGGACACACAGCAGGCGATGCTTTATTGAATGCTTGTGCCAAGCGCATTAAAACGCTTATCGATAAAAAAGACATGCTCGCCCGCTTTGGCGGCGACGAGTTTGACTTGTTGCTACAAAACTTAGGTTCGGAGTTAACCAAAGCCAACTTCAGCGCAGAGCGCATTGCTGAAACCATTCGTCAAAGTTTCGAAACACCCGTACAAACCGACGCGCACGAGTTGGAAGTGACGTTAAGTATTGGGATCAGCATTTTCCCAATTACTGATGAGTCGGTCGATGATGTGTTGAAAAACGCCGATGCCGCCATGTACAAAGCCAAAGATTCGGGTAGAAACCGCAGTACATTTTTTGTCTCAAGCATGCAAGAAGACATAGTGCGCCGAATCAACCTTGAGAAAGACTTGAAACAAGCCATGGAAAAAGGCGAAATTTACGTGATGTATCAACCCCAATACGACGGTTATGGCGACATTGCCTCGGTAGAAGCCCTCGCCAGATGGAAACACCCCGAGTTTGGCATGATCTCACCCGAAGAGTTCATCTCCATTGCTGAAGAGTCCGGGCATATTGGCGAGTTGGGTGAACACATTATCAAAACCAGTTGCGCCGATATCAGTCGCATTAATCAAACCTGTCGTGGGAATATTGGCATCTCCATTAATGTGAGCCCTAAGCAACTGTCGATCGTCGGCTTGCTACCAAGTGTCACGTCCGTCATTAACCACTTTAATATTCCCGCCGATAAAATCACCTTAGAAATCACTGAACACGCACTCATTGAAAACATTGCATCCGTTCGACAACGCCTTACTGAACTAAAAAACCTGGGTGTTAATATCTCGCTTGATGACTTTGGCACTGGTTATTCATCCTTGAGCTATTTGCGACAGTTGCCGTTGACCGAGCTTAAAATTGATCGCTCGTTTGTTATGGAGTTAAGCCCCGAAAACAACGATATACACCTTATTCGTACCATCATCGAAATAGGTCATGAATTTGGACTGCATGTGGTCGCAGAAGGCGTGGAGAACCTTTATCAACTTAACTATTTGAAAAAGCTCAAATGCAATTATTTTCAGGGCTATTATTTGAGTAAACCGATAACTGCTGAACGGCTAATCGAGCAAATACAAAACCAAAACGGGCAACAATTTTCAAGCTAACCGAGAACTCATGGTGAATTAGTCCCCTCGGCGCATTACAAGTGTGATAACTTTTCTCCTCACTTAATGAATGAGGAAAATGCTTATGTGTGGTCGCCTCAATGTGACGGATGATCCTGCCGTTAGAGCACTATGCGAAATGCTTGGCATTAATACATGGTCTGAGCCTCCGCTGTTTAAACGCTATGTTGGTGCAGCTAGCCCAGTTTCATTTATTCGCGAAACCGAACAGGGACGCAAGCTTGATGATGCGATTTGGTGGTTACTGCTCGACTCGACAGAAACGGGGTTTAAGCCATCGAAATACACCTCATTCAATACCCGCTACGATAAGCTTAACGTGCCAAGAAGTGCGGGGTTCCAACCTTTTAGAAAGAGCCGCTGTATTATTCCCGCTAAAGGCTTTGGTGAGTCTGAATTTAAAAATAAACGCCGGGTCCACTGCCATGATATGGAAGCGGTCGATGGCGCAATTGCGTTTGGCGGCTTGTACCGTGAGTGGTTAAACAAGAACACCGGAGAAACCACGTTTTCGTGCTCGGTGATCACCTTGCCACCTCACCCCAAGCTGGCGAATATTCACTCAAAATCCATTCCGTTGATGTTGCCACAATCCCCCGACGTGTTGAATGCTTGGCTTGACCCCAACTTGCACGATCCCCGTATTTTCGAACACCTTCTAGAACCAACATTGCGTCATGACTTAGCCGTTCAACAAATTGAAAAGCCCAGCGCTTACGAAAATGTCATTGGCGAACCCTTTGTGATTAATAAAGATTAACGCTGATAAGTAAGAGTATTAAAGGCGATTTAACAGGTGGTACCCAACGCGACAGGCACAAAAAAAGCAGAGCCTTAACAGTGCTCTGCTTTTTACAATACGATTTTTATCGCTTCTTTTTTCGCTTCGCTTTTTAAAACACCACGTTTAACGCATCGTTTTGGACTACAGCGATTTGGACCTCAGCGTTTTTAAAAACCTGACTTTTAGCGACTTATAACGCCTTGAGGTTAATTGCGACTAGTTATAGCGCTGAAAAACCAAGGTTGCGTTTGTTCCACCAAAACCGAAGCTGTTAGACATAACTGTATCGAGTTTCGCTTCGCGTGTTTCGGTAACGATGTCTAGCCCTTCTGCTTCTGGATCGAGCGTTTCGACATTAATAGACGGCGCAATGAAGTTATTCTCCATCATTAACAAGCTGTAAATCGCTTCGTTTACACCCGCAGCACCTAAGGCGTGACCCGTCATGGCTTTCGTTGCCGAAATGGCTGGGCTGTTATCACCAAACACTTCTTGAATCGCTGAAAGCTCTTTTAAGTCACCAACAGGCGTTGAAGTCCCGTGCGTGTTCAAGTACTGAACCGGTGCATCCACACCTTCCATCGCTTGGCGCATACAACGTACTGCGCCTTCACCCGATGGTGCTACCATGTCGTAGCCATCTGAAGTGGCACCGTAACCAACAATCTCTGCATAAATTTTCGCACCACGCGCAAGCGCATGCTCTAGTTCTTCTACAACGACCATACCGCCACCGCCAGAAATAACGAAACCGTCGCGTTCAGCATCATAAGTACGAGATGCTTGTGCAGCTCTGTCGTTGTAACTAGTTGATAACGCGCCCATCGCGTCAAATTCCATCGCCAGCGTCCAGTGAACTTCTTCACCACCACCAGCAAAAATAACGTCTTGTTTGCCAAGCTGAATTTGCTCTAGCGCATGACCAATGCAGTGTGCGCTGGTTGCGCAAGCTGAACTCATTGAGTAGTTAATGCCTTTGATTTTAAACGGGGTTGCTAAACATGCTGAAACCGTGCTGCTCATGGTACGAGGAACCATGTATGGGCCTAGCTTTCTTACACCACGGCTACGCAGAATATCTGCCGCTTCAACCTGCCAATGGGATGACGCTCCACCAGAACCTGCCACCAAACCTGTGCGCGGGTTAGACACCATCGACTCATCCAAGCCGCTGTCTTCGATGGCTTGTTGCATCGCAATGTAAGCATAGGCAGACGCATCACCCATAAAACGAAGTACTTTACGGTCGATTAATGCTTTCGTATCGACATCGACATTACCCCAAACCAAGCTTCGTAGATTCATTTCCTCGAATTGCTCGGAGCGAGTAATACCTGATTTGCCCTCACGCAAAGAGGAAAGCACCTCTTGTTTGTTGTTTCCTATGCTAGATACGATACCCAAACCCGTAATAACAGCTCTTCTCATTATTTTGACCTTCTATAAAAAGTTGGCGTTATTGTAGCGCCTAAAAATGCAAAAGTGGTCTGCTTTTTTGTTGCAAATTCATGACGAATGGCATCACTTTCAGTAAACTTCGCGCACAAAGTTAAGAAGGAAGCCAAAGTGTCAATTCGTACTGCCGATATTTCATTCAATGAAAACGGAACCCCTGTGTCTGCTGCATTCGATGATGTGTATTTTTCCAACGATAATGGGTTACTTGAAACCCGCTATGTTTTCATTGAAAACAATCATTTATTGGATCGTTGGGCATCGTGGACCAAACCACACTTTGTGATTGCAGAAACAGGCTTCGGAACCGGGCTTAACTTCTTACTTACGCTCAACCTATTTAAAGCCTTTCGTGAACAGCACCCGTCGCACCCACTAAAACAACTTTACTTCACTAGCTTTGAGAAGTTTCCTATCGCCATTGATGATTTGCGCATGGCATTAAACGCTTGGCCGGAGCTTGAAAACGAAGCGCAAGCGCTCATCAACCACTACCCTTTGCCTATTGAAGGTTGTCATCGATTGAGCTTTGCAACACGCAACGACAACGACGTGTTTTTGGATTTGTGGTTTGGCGATGTAAACGAAACCTTGCCGCTGTTACCCACCCAGCTTCACGGCGCTATCGATGCATGGTTTTTAGATGGTTTCGCGCCCAGTAAAAACCCTGATATGTGGCAAGAGAATTTGTTTCGCTATTTGGCGCTACTCAGTGCGCCTGAAGGCACTTTTGCCACGTTTACCGCAGCAGGCATCGTAAAGCGCGGTTTGCAAGGCGCAGGGTTTACCATTGAAAAAGTAAAAGGGTTTGGCAAAAAACGAGAAATGCTACGGGGGTTTCTTCCCAAAGCCGTTGAACTGAATGAATACGAGCAAAACCAATTTCAAGGCCCGCGCTACTGGCAACGTAAAAGTGTTGCTGCTGCGTCACCGTTGAATATTAGCATTATCGGCGGTGGATTAGCCGGGTTAAATTGTGCTTATTCTTTACTTCAGCACGGTCATCACGTATCAATTTATGAGCAGGGAAAGAGCCTAGCGCACGGCGCATCGGGCAATAAGCAAGGCGGTTTTTACCCTCATCTTACGGTTGATGTAAACCTCACCAGCCAGTTTTACGCACAGAGCTTTCTATACGCTCGGCGTCGATACCGCACTTTGTTGCAACAGGGCTTTTCCTTTGAACAAGATGAATGCGGTGTTTTACTGCTTGGCTTTAATGAAAAACAGCACGAACGGCAGCAAAGCTTGCTCGCTCAAAAAAGCTGGCCCGACGCACTCATTAATGGCGTAAGTCAGCAAGAAGCAGAAAACATTGCTGGGGTTTCATTGGAATGTGGCGGGTTATTTATGCCATTAGCAGGTTGGATTAACCCCGCTTCTCTTGTGCATGCATTAGCCGACGCTTGCCAAACTCACCCGCATTTCAGCTTGAATTTGTCGAGCCCTATTCATCACCTACAAAGAAGTGATTCAACATGGCAGCTCACGCTCGCAGAAGAACAAAAGGTGCAAACCGATGTGGTAATTTTCGCAACGGGTCACGTTTCGGCGAACGTGCCAGAACTTGCAGCGCTGCCTTTTCAATCCGTTAGAGGGCAAGTAGAAATCGTTGAATCGCAGGGAGAGTTGGAAAATTTAAAAACGGTGTTATGTCACAAAGGCTATTTAACGCCTGCACTGCATGGCTCTCACGCACTTGGGGCAACCTTTGTGAAGAACGACGACGATGTCACCTATCGTCATGAAGAGGAGCACACGAATTTAGCCACCTTAGCGAAAACACTGCCCAATACGCCGTGGACAAACGACATTAAAACCTCACAAACAGGCCGAGCTTCTATTCGTTGCACAACCCCAGATCACCTGCCTTTGTTTGGTAGTGTGCCGAATGTAGTCGAGCAAAAATCTCAATATCAAGATTTGTACAAAGCTTTGGCGCATCACAAATACCCGTATCCTGAAGTGCAGGAAAACATGTACTTGTTATCGGGATTGGGGTCACGAGGAATTTGCACTTCGCCTCTGCTGTCAGAGGCATTAGCTTGCCAGATAAGCGGCAAACCTTTGCCGTTATCACAGCCTCAGCTAAATGGGTTGTCGCCCAACCGCTTCTTAGTGAGGCAACTTATTCGCAGGAAAGTCTAGCCGACTTAAGGCGACGGCATCAGCACGTAATTGGGCACCACTTCGTTAACCACAAAATGCGGTATAAAGCCCCGTGCAGTTGCCACGACCGTTTTTTCCTCTAACGAAACAATGCGCGCGTTAACCCGAACGCCTTTTTCGTTGCGGTGCATGGTGCCAGACAACACGTAATCCACTTGTGTTTGCGTTAAGTCTCGGGCCTGACGACTAAACACAATATCGCCATCGCGCCTCACTTCGATACCGCTCATCATTTTAAAGTCCACCACAGGTAAACCATATGCTTGAACTTCTTTAATAAAGCTTTCGGCAAGCTGGTTTCCCAACGCATCAGTGCGCTGCAAAGTCCGATCGAAGGCAACGAAACTGGCAACACCAATACGGCTTCCCGCATCAAGGTAACGCGCTTGAGACATCAGTTTCATGGTGATTTGTTCAGCGTAATCATCCACGGTTTTATGGGTATATTTAGGTTGATAGCTGTTGCGAGGCGGCACTAACATTGGCGCCATATTGTCATTAAGCGGTACTTTTTGCATACTCGGCGCAGGCATAGATACCCCCTGCTGCTGCGCTTGTTGCAGAGTGATTAAATTGGTAGCACAGCCACTTAAACCAACCGTGGCAGTACAGGCAAGAAGCAGTAAAGAGGCGCGTTTCATTTTACTCTCCTTTGATGAGTTTAACCCCATCCATCATGCCATCTTCAGTAGGGAGCAAGGCATCAACGATATAAAACGGAATCATCATTTGCGCACTGGCAACCACCGCTTTGGTTTCCAAGCCAAGAATACGTGCGTTGACGAGGTATCCGCCCTGATGCTTGGTCATGGTGCCGGTTAAAATGTACTCTACTTGTACGCGCTCTTTTAGCTCTAAGAAATCACGAGAGAGCAAAAAGTCGCCTGTTGGGGTCACGCGAATATAGCTTGTTGCTTTAAAATCGATAACGGGAATACGAAATTTATGCAGCTCGTGCATAAAGGACTCTGAAAGCTGGTATCCCAATAAGTTGGTGTGTTGAAGGTCTGAATCAATTAAAGCGAAGTGCGTTACACCAACGGGGGTTTTGTCGGTGAGATATTCCATGTTAGCAATTAAATCTTGTGCCATGTTTTGCACATAATCACCAACGTGTTTTGTTAATGGCTCACTTCGATGAAGCCCTTGTCGAGCACTGTATTCAGGTTTATGGACCATTGCTCCGAAGCTGTCGAGCTGCACTTCATTTTGCACGGTTTTCTTGTTCAAATGCATGGTTTGCTGTTGCTGCATCATGTGACTTTCACGCACGTTTGCGACGGTTAAACCTTGCACAGATTCTTGGGAAATATGTTCTTGCGTTTCAAACCAGGTTGAATTCCAATCCGACAAATTAGCGCAGCCAGCCAAATAACAGCTCGCGACGAATACACCTAGTTGTTTTGCCTTATTCATTGTGTTCACTCCTGATTATTGCGCGCCAGTGCGATAAATCATGCCATCTCGCGTGGTTACCATTTCTTTTTCCCAGAACAAGGTTGAAGGGAAAAACTTGGTGGCAGCAGCTACCACATCTTTGGTTTTAACGTGGATGACTCGCGCGTTGACGATGGCGCCTTTTTCTTGTTCTGTCACCGTGCCGGAAATATAAAAGTCGATGCCCAAACCTGAGTGTTTAAGTTGCGAGATATCTCGGCTCATTACACGATCGGCATCTTCTTCAATAATAATATCGTTCGTAACTTTGTAGTCTTGAGTGATATATCCACGGCGGGCGGCTTCTGTCATCAAACCTTGTTCAAGTTGATGTCCTAAAAGCATTAAAGGGTGCTGCTGCGAAGACGCATATTGAAAGGATTTAACGGGAACAAAACCTGCTACAGCAAAGCGGTATTGCTGGCGGTTTTGAACCTGTCGAAAATTGGCGAAAAGCTCATCCGCAAGCACCGAGGTATGATATTCAATATTACCTAAAGGTGTTGGCGTTTGCCCTTGAACACGCGCGTGTTTTGTACTTTGCGCACAGGCACTTAATAAAAACGCCGAGCCAATTAACAAAATAAAGGTGAGCCATCGCGATGGCAGAGTCATTGCTTTTCTCATTATTCAAACCAGTTTGTTCGAAAATACATCTAAATGGATTACGACAAAGCAATTTTCGCGCCAAACAGAATTTTGACGCGCAGTGGCACGCCATTACGCAATGCTAGGCGTTAAATCGAGTGCGACGTATTAAATTAGATGCTACGCATGAAATGATAAAAGTGTTTTATCCCACAATGCGTGAACCGCATCTTGATCCGCTGGCTCTAACTCCCCTTTAGAAAACGCCTCACCTAAACTGGCTTTCATTTTCTCATCAAGGCTTTGGGCGCTAAAAAGCTGCTGATTAATACACTGACTTGCCACCAATGAAAAGTGCCCGTTTAAGTAGCCAGAAAGAAACAACTCGTCGTCTGTGCCCGTTTCAACGATGGCATCAAACTGCAATTGAAGCTCATCGACTAACGCAATGAATTGATCACTTGTTAACATACTGCGATTCTGTCCTATTTTTTATCCGTAACAATACTAGTGCGATTCCACTGATTCAAAACCAACGCGATATAACACCTGATCTCGATACCCTGTGGTAACGTGAATAAAGCCCGCTAAAGCTTCATCTAATTGAATATCGCCCGTATCCGCAATTAACGGACGACCGTTTAAATCGGCGAGTTTGGTTTTTGTTGCCACAATGATGATGTTTTCTTTGCCAATGGCGCGAAGCACTGCGGGGCTTAGCTGTTGATTTCCCCTGCCAAAGATATGACCCTGCCCACCAATAAGGGTGATCACAAGTTTCACCTTCGCATCAGGAAAATCCTGTTTATGCTGGTTTATGGTGGCGAGTAACTGTTCTGCGGTAATATCTGAGGCGAGCAGCGCTTGATCTTGAATCACATCCACTCCTAACAAAGTGTTGTCTAATCCAATCTCCTGCATAATGGCTGCAACCGTTGAGCCTGAGCCCATCACGTATAAGTCTTCGTCTTCCATGTCTTCAATGACATGCGCAGCAAGGTCCATCAACACTAATTCTTCCGACTCTTTGCCGCCCACTTTCACGGCTTGAACGTACTGCACCGCTTCTGGTACGCGCATTTCACCGTACTTTTGCGCTTTCACCGTACCTGAACGAAACGCGTCTTCATCAATATCCATGACTTCCGCATCATGTACCGTCACGATTTGCCCTTCCACCATCAGCGCAATGACTCGCCCTGCGGCTTGTGGTGTTACAGCATACACACCAGAATGAATTTTACATCCCGCCGGAATACCCAGTACAGGCACGCTATCTCCCGCAATTCGACACACGTTTCTGGCAGTCCCATCGCCTCCGGCAAACAAAATAACATCGACGCCCACATCCATAAGCGCTTTTACGGTATGTTCGGTGTCTTCTGCTTCGGTTTGCGTATTCGGGCAGGTATAAACACAGCGCGTTTCAAAGCCTAAAGAGGCGGCTAAATCGGCCCCCATTTGTCCGCTTGCAGTGAATACCTGTATCTGCCCTTTTGACGGCTCAATCACCTTTAATGCGGTCTCGGCTCGTAGTAATGCTTTTTGCTCTGCGCCCAATGCCATTGCTTTAGCGCGTGTTTGCGCACCATCGCTCCCTTTTAGCGCCAATGCGCCGCCAATTCCTGCATAAGGATTAACCACTAAACCCAGCTTAAACAACTTCTACCTCCGGTCGTTCCCATGCAAACATACTCTCACGCAATGGTGAGGTGTTAAACTCGTGACGTAATGCATCAATAAAGGATTGGGTTCGCTGTGGGATCCCATTTCGTAAATAGGCAAACACCTGTTGCTGCACCTTTTCTTGAAACGCGAATCGATCGCTTTGCGCGCCCGTTAAATTATCCACGCTCACCTGAAATGGAAACCCCGCCGCCACACTCAATAACCATTCAATGGCTTGCGGTTTTACTTCCACTTTTTCAAATTCTGCTTGCTGTTGCTCGTTTCGCCCATCAGGGCAATACCAGTAACCAAAATCTTCTAATTCGCGACGCTTTGCCCCCGCCACGCACCAATGGGCAATTTCATGCAGCGCACTGGCAAAAAAGCCATGTGCGAAAATAATACGGTGATAGTTACACGAATCATCCGCTGGCAAATAAACCGGCTCATCATCGCCTTTCACCAACCGCGTATTATGACTGTGAAAAAACGTGGAATCGAAAACGCGAATCAATGTGTGATAATCATGTGTTGTTTGCATGAATAATGTGTACTCGTGGCGCAGAATTTCAGACGCATCCTTGAAGATAACATCAAGCGGATGTGCCGCGCATATTAACGATTCTGCGTTAGCCTGTCATTGACTTCGACGGTATTCCGTAGAAAAATCCCCTGCAGAATAAATGGTCTTACCAGTAATAACAGGGTGATAGGTGATGGAATTTAACGAAATTATGCAATCTAGACGCAGTATTCGCGCTTTTAAGTCGGATGCTATCCCCGATGAAGTATTGTCCGCCCTGCTAACACAAGCCCTAGAATCCCCCAGCAGCTCTAACTCTCAGCCCTTTAAAGTGGCGATTGCGCAAAGTGAAACGGCAGTCAGGATCGCCAATGAACTCACTGACAAATTCAAACGTTCAAACGCTATTTTGCGCAAGCCATTACCGGGAAAGCTGTGGTCATTTCTAACAGATGACGCCATGCCAGATAGCGACTACAAACCCATTCTTGGAAAGTACCCGGGCATTTATCAAAGCCGTCGCGTTGCCACAGGCAAAGGGCTATACGAAACCATTGGCATTGCGCGTGACGACACCAAAGCCCGCGCTGCTCACATGGAAAAGAACTTTTCGTTTTTCGATGCCCCGGTTGCCCTTTTCTTTTTCATCGACCCGCGAATGAAACATACCGCCTTGGTGGATTTGGGTATTTATATGCAGTCACTTATGCTCGGCGCACAAAATGAAGGCCTTGGCACGTGTGCGTTAGGCTCTTTGGGCATTTGGCGAAGCCCGCTCGACAAGCACTTTGCTATTCCCAAAACCTTTAAATTAGTGTGCGGAATGGCCCTTGGTTATCCGCAAGAAGACAAAGTAAATGCATACCGTCCGGAAAAAATGGGCTTGGAAGATCTGTTGATCGCCCCCAAATAAAAACACTAATAATCAACATATTGAGTTTGTTTTAATTATGAGCCAGTCTGCATCTGAGATTATCAAACACATAGAGCACGCCACCAAGGTGTATAAGGAAGTACAAGCTGACGGTAACCTCCCCGGTTTGGTTGCGCTAAAAGAGTGGCAATGTAACCGATTGATTGCCAGCCATTACCACCTTTGGGAAATAGCGCGTTTTCAGCCCGCCATTACCTTTTTCATCAACGAATTGTATGGCCCAAAAGACTTTACTGACCGAGATGCAGACATCGCCAAGGTGGTGCCTAAAATGGAAAAGTGGCTACCTGAGCGCGCCTTTCATTCTCTTGAAATTGCCATTCATTTAAACAGTTTATCTCAAGACTTAGATTTAGCGTTGCTCGCGCAGCTTAACGCATTAGACGTTGACCCGGCGCAGGAAAACGCCCTTAATGCCGACGCATATGCAAAAGCCTATAAGGCCTGCAACAACCCAGTTGAACGTGCTCAACAGCTAGACCACATTGAAAAGCTCGGCAATGACTTAGCAAAAGTGGTGAAAATTCCCGGTATTTCTATGATTTTAAAAATGGCCAAAACACCTGCCCAAACCATGGGTGTAGAGTCATTACAGCAGTTCTTAGAAGACGGTTTTAATGCCTTTAAAAAGCTTGGCAAAGTGGAAGATTTTATCGTACCGATTATCAGTGAAGAACGACGCATCATGGACGCATTATTTAACGGCGAAGACGTGTTACCTGATCTCTAACGGTTGTTTTTGCTAACGCCATAGTATACAAAGTAAACAAAGCCTAAATTGAGTGGATTTTTAACCCTTGCGAATCCTTATTCTATCGTTGACCGTTTTGCTTGCTTTGTCTGCGGCGTTAAATAGCTATTTGTATTCCAAAGTTAAATCGCTTCAAACACAGCTTACGCCTGCCCAGTCTCGCGCGATTCAACCCAATTCAAACATCAAAAAAGACATGCAGCAGCACCCGCTGATTATTGCGGCTCAAGTGGCTTTTGAAGAACGCGATGCACAAGCTGCCCTAACACAGCTAAACCTGATAGAAGCAAACCTGCCAGAACAGCTTGATGCCACTCAACAAGGTTGGTTTGAAGAGATTCGCCTGCATTTAGCAAACGGCACTGCCACTCAACAAGACGATGAATTTGTCAAAGCCTTCTTGCGCGCCTATCCCTACAATACCTACTTCTTGTACCTAGAAATTGAATTTGCCCATTTCAAGCACATTAGCGCAGACACCTTACTCGACCTGTATCAACTCATTCGTACACCGATGCGCTCGGACCTAAGCGCCATTATTAACGCGCGTATCAAAGAGATTTATCAAAACCGTACAAACAAGCTTAAGCTCGTAGAAGCATGGGACATCCTTTCGGTTATGCTCGAATCCCTTGTTGGCATGGCACCTGACGATACCAATATGCTGTTAGATCTCGCCGAAGCCTATGCGATGCAAGAGCAATTCACGTTAATGGACGGTGTATTAGTGTATTTGCCAGAGGACAATGAACGTGTACAAAAACTAGTGAGTTTGAAGCAAGAAAGACTCTCACCGCCAGCATTGGATGAAACGGAATCCATGCAAGAGTATGACACTGCGCCTGCTGGTGTTCCGCTGAAACGCGCGGGTTCTCACTATATTGTTAATGCCACGCTAAATAACAAAGTGACGACTGCCCTTATGATAGATACTGGCGCCTCCACCAGTGTCATCAGTCGCGCCGCCTTTGATGCCATTGCAGGGCAACTTCAGCCAGAATTTATTGGCCAATACAACATCAACACGGCAAACGGTTTGGTTCAAGCTCCCGTTTACCGTTTCGAGCGCATGAATATTGGCGGCTTTTATGTCAACGATATTGCGGTTGTTGTTATGGCATTAGAACATTTTAGTGCTGATGGATTGTTGGGAATGAACTTCTTGCGCTCATTCAGATTCGAAATCGACCAAGCCAACGCAAGATTGATTCTTGCGCCGTTTGAGTCGTAAAGTTTGGAATGAATAATATTTTCAGGGCAAAACTAGGAGCTTAAGCCCTGCTTTTTGTTAGATTTGATGGTTTTTGCACGTCTTTAGGGAGCACCAAGCAAATCAACGCGCCGATGATGGCCATCAACGCCGACAACGTCCAAGTGGATTGCGCGCCGTCACCCTGTGCCCACCATTGTCCCGCTATATAGCTACCCACAGCACCACCAAAGCCAAAGCTAAAGCTCACATAAAGCGCCTGTCCGCGGCTTTGGAAACGTTCCCCAAAATGCACGTGAACAAACTGCATCGCTGCGGTATGGGCCAACGCGAAGCTAAAGGCGTGAATAACTTGGCTAAGCAATAATAAAATCAATACCTGAGGCGCTACCGCTAAAATTCCCCAGCGCAAGGCCGTTACAGCAAGGCAGAAAATTAACACGGCTTTTATTCCAACCGATTTGGTGATTTTTCCCGCCCATAAAAAGATAAAGACTTCGGCCACCACACCTAGGGATATCAGCCAGCCCGTTTGTTGCCCGTCATAACCTAAATCACGCATATACAAGGCGAAAAAGCTGTAATAAGCACCAAAGCTCATTTGCAGCATAATCATGCCCAGCATAAACAACATAAAAGGCAAGCTCACGATCTTACTCATCATCGAACCCGACGCCTCTTCGTGATGACTCGCCTTGGTATCGCCTTTTAACAATAACGTATTAATAAATAGGCAAAATAACATGACGGCACTGCATATCAGGATCACTTCTGAGCCATAAAAATCCATTAACCAACCACACAAAACCGACATCAAGATAAACCCGATACTGCCCCACATTCGAATACGGCTGTATCGTGATGAATCCCCCGAAACGGCTTTCAGTGTCAATTGTTCCAACTGCGGTACGATGGAGGTCCAAAAGCCAATACTTATGGCCAAAATCAACGCCACATAGGTAAAGCCAAAGGCCCAAAATAACCCTAAGAAGGAAAGAAACGCACAAAAAGAGCCGAAGCGGATGATGGGTAAACTCTTGCCTGATTTGTCGGCAAAATTGGCCCAAAGATTGGGGGCAATCAGCCTCGCGACGGTCATGATGGCAACGAGCGATCCGATTTCGTCGGACGTTAACCCCCTGCCATCAAGAAAAACACCTAGGAATGGTGCTATCACGCCTAGGTGTCCAAAGTAGAAAAGATATGTTAACGATAAAAGTACAATGTTAAGAGGCATTCAGAAATAAACCGCGCAACCTTACTTTTGGCTAGGAATAACAGGTGTTTCAGACACCACATTCGCATTTTGACCACGGTGCCTTAATAAGTGATCCATTACTACTAGCGCCATCATCGCTTCTGCAATGGGCACAGCACGGATCCCAACACACGGATCGTGACGGCCTTTAGTAATCACTTCTTCGGAGCCACCTTGCACGTTAATCGTTTCACCCGGCACACTAATGCTTGGCGTGGGTTTGAGCGCCAAATTAACGCGTAAATCTTGGCCTGAGCTGATCCCGCCTAACACACCGCCAGAATTGTTAGAGGCAAAGCCATCAGGGGTCAGTAAGTCGCGATGTTCACTGCCTTTTTGTGTTACCACGTCAAAGCCATCACCCACTTCCACGCCCTTAACCGCATTAATGCCCATCATGGCGTGCGCTAAATCGGCATCAAGACGGTCAAAAACAGGCTCACCAAGGCCAACAGGCATATTAGTGGCCACCACGGTGACTTTCGCACCAATGGAGTCTCCTGCTTTTTTTAAATCTCGCATGTAAGCATCTAGATCTTCTAACTTGCTGGCATCTGCACAGAAAAAGGCGTTATCGTTGATGATATTGCGATCAACCTGCTCCATTTTGACCGGGCCAAGTTGTGCCAAATACCCAAAGATCTCAATGCCACACACATCTTTAAGGTATTTTTTAGCAATGGCACCCGCTGCAACACGCACCGCTGTTTCGCGCGCAGAAGCGCGGCCACCCCCGCGATAATCACGAACGCCATATTTTTGCATGTAGGTGTAATCGGCATGACTCGGGCGGAAAATGTCTTTAATTTTGGAATAATCTTTCGAACGTTGATCCGTGTTTTGAATCAATAACCCAATGGGCGTACCTGTGGTTTTGCCCTCAAACACTCCCGAAAGGATTTGTACTTCATCAGCTTCACGTCGCTGCGTTGTGTATCGCGATGTGCCCGGTTTACGTCGATCTAGGTCGACTTGTAAATCTTCTGCTGAGATCTCAAGGCCCGGAGGGCAACCGTCAACCACACCACCAATCGCCACACCGTGGCTTTCACCAAAACTGGTTAATGTAAATAATTTTCCAAACGTATTACCCGACATTCTTCTCTTCCCGAACTCTACCTAACTGATTATGATCACATCAAAAAATGAAGATGAGGCTGAGTTCTTCACTCAACCACACTTTAAGAGAAGTAAGCTTCTAGTACTTCTTTTTGCACTGCGAAAACACCGTCTCCGCCATTTTCAAACTCAATCCACTGCAAATCTAAATCCGGATATTGCGCTTGGACGTGAACCAAGCTGTTCCCCACTTCTACAATAATCCATGCGCCAGGGTTCAAATAATTCGGCGCTTCTTGCAAAATGGTACGCACAATATCCAAGCCATCGTTGCCCGCCGCCAAACCAATTTCAGGCTCAATGTGGAACTCTTCTGGCATATCTGCGATATCTTCTGCATCAACATAAGGCGGGTTTGTTACGATCAAATCGTATTTTTGACCATCCAGCGCAGTGTAAACATCAGAGCTGATGGGGAAAACGCGATCTGCAACACCGTGCTCTTCAATGTTAATGGAGGCCACTTCTAGTGCATCTAAGCTAATATCAACAGCGTCTACTTGCGACTCAGGAAATTCGTGCGCACAAGCAATTGCAATACATCCGCTACCTGTACACAAATCAAGAATATGTGTTGGCTCTGCATTTAAGAAGCCGTCAAAACGCTTCTTAATTAATTCTCCGATAGGGGAACGAGGTACTAAAACACGCTCGTCTACGTAAAATGGCATATCGCAGAACCAAGCTTGTTGAGTCAGGTAGGCAGCAGGAATACGCTGATAAATACGGCGATGCATAATCGAGAGAATTTCTTTTTTCTCTGCATTGGTCAGCCGTGCTTGGAACAACTGCTCGTTGACTTGTTGCGGCAAATGCAAGCATTGAAGCACTAAGCTTACGGCTTCATCCCACGCATTATCAGTACCGTGACCGAAAAATAAACCCGCTTCATTGAAACGACTAACACTCCAACGAACAATATCTAAAATAGTATGAAGTTCTGAGGCAACTTCATCGATTTCTGTATGGTCCAAGATAATACCTCTATCCAAATATATGTAGGACGACTAAAGTCATGCAGTTTAAGTGAAAAAATCGACAACCTTATTCTTGTGGTTTAATTTTCATTGATTTGCGCCAACAGGATAGGAATAATGCCCCGCTCAGCGCGATATGTTGTATTTTGGTGTCGTATTTTGTAAAACCAAATTGGGCCTAATTAACCGGTAGCAAATCACAGTGAAAAAGAAAACGCCCCTTACTGAAGAAGAGAGCCAGCTTTTCCGAGAAGCCATTTCCGGTGTCAAAGCTTTAGAACAGGACAAAATACCGTTTGATGTGGCTCGCAGCAAGCAAAAAACTGCTTTTAACCAAAAAAACAGCGAAGAAAATCGACTGCGCCAACAAGCTGCCGCGGCCTTTGAGTTTTCTGATGGATTCGAAGCCCATTTTCCTGAGCAAGGGCCGATTAAATGGGCGCGCACCAAAGAACATAACCCGGAAGTAAAAAGATTAAGGCAAGGCGTTTATCCACCCGAGCTAACGCTCGATTTACACGGTTTTAACCGCCAAGACGCAAAACTTGAAATTGCCGCTTTGATTCAACGCGCAGAGAAACGACACATTTTTTGTGTATGCATTGTTCATGGCATCGGTAGCCGAGTGTTGAAAAAGGCGATACCAAGCTGGTTGGTACAACATCCCTGTGTGATTGGCTTTCATAATGCGCCGCTAGAATACGGCGGTAACGGCGCATTGCTGGTTTTGCTAGATTGTATTCCAGAGTATTTGCGATAACGCGAGTTCGACCTTTAGCCTTTAGCCTTTAGCCTTTAGCCAAAGAGTAAGCGCCAAATCCAACTGCTATCAAGATCATCCTGACAACGTTTTAATTGCTTGCTATAAGTGTATGAGCGGTCTTTTACCTTACGCGCTACCTTTTTAAGCCACGGCTTTTTATTGTAAGTACGGCGCTTATAGCCGCCCCAACCTTCGTGATAATTCAAATACTGTGCGTAAGCATTCCACTTTGAAACGCCATTAATTTTGTGCGTTTTTGAAATGAACCAGCCCATAAAATCAATGGCGTCGTCAAAATCATCACGGTCTGCACCCGAGTTACCCGTTTCACGGATATAATCTTCCCAAGTGAGTGTTTTTGCTTGAGAGTAACCGTAAGCCGTGCTCACTCTTCCCCACGGAACCAAACCAAATAAGATGTAGTCTCGTGGAGGTAACGCATCTTCTCGAAACGAGCTTTCTTGATACATCATCGCCATCGGTACATGAATCGGCACACCCCACTTTGCTTTCATATCAGAGGCAGCATCGTACCAGTCGCGTTTTTCATAAAAGATGTCACACAAGTTATGAGCATTTTTAGGAGGCGCGGTTGCACAACCGGAAAGGATGGAAATAAGAATCGCAGGAAAAACAATCACTTTGGATTTTTTTAAAAAAACATTGAACTTTAACGCCATAAATACCGTCTTACTATCGTGTGTTCTATTTATTGTGTTTCCCTGGAAATCTCTTATGCCCGGTACTTAACCGGGCATTTTTTTATGGTCTTTTAAAAGACTAGACTCCAAAATTCTGCTTCATAAACTCGTCAAAACTGATCGCATCTTCCGATTCTTGAAGTGCTTGCTGTTTTAAAGAATGTTCTGCTTGCTGCTTAAAGAAATCAGCATCGTAAACCTGATATTCAGCCGCTTGGAAGTGCTGGCGATACTTCTCCGCCATTTGCAATCCAAATTGCCCATTATCCAAGGTTTCTCCCACACCAAACAATGCTTCAACAATTTGACCTGAAAGTGTTAATGCAGGGTCATTAACCGCCGCTTTTTCTTTCATGACAGCCTCTGTATAAACGTTCGTTTGATTGGCTTTATCAAGTAACTTGGCGATATCAAGCATTTCGCCCATCACTTCATTACCCCATTCATTCAACGAAATTGCTGTGCCGTTTCGCTCTAGCATCAAGCCTTGTTTACGCCCTTCTAGCACGGTTTTGTTAAGGTTTCGCTCCGTTTCTTCGTAGCTTTCCATCTCAAACTCTGCGCTAGGTTGCAACAAACAATACAGCAAGAATACATCTAAAAAGTGCATCTGTTGCTCACTGATCCCCACAGGTGAGAACGGGTTCACATCCATTACTCGCACTTCGATATAGCTGACACCTCTGTCGTCTAATGCGTCTGTGGGTTTTTCTAAGCTTATTGTGGGCTGTTTAGGACGAATGGGAGAATACAGCTCATTCTCAATTTGCAAAATATTGCTATTGAGCTGCTGAAACTCGCCGTTTTTCTTACCGCTAAAGACTTCATATTGAGGCGATGGCGTGCTAATCGCTTCGCGCAATGCAGCAATGTAAGTATCTAAACGGTTATAGCAAATGCGAAGTCGAGATTGTTCGTTATTGGTATAACCCAAATCACTCATGCGTAAAGACGTTGAATTGGGCAGATATAAGCTACCTTTACCAAAACGCCTAAAGCTTAAATTAGACTCTTGTGAACCGAGGAATGAGCGACACATGGTGGGCGAAGCGCCATACAAGTACGGCAACAACCAGCAAAAACGACGATAATTTCTGATCATTGAGAAATACGCCGTTGAAATAGCCGCTTGCCCTTTTTCCTCGGTGACATGCGGTAAATACGCCTGCCAAAAATCACACGGTAACGAGAAGTTAAAGTGAATGCCGGAAATAGTCTGCATCATGCTGCCATAACGGTTTTTCAAACCTTGGCGATACAAGTGCTTCATTTTTCCCACATTTGATGAACCGTACTCGGCTAGTCGAATGTCATCTTCACAAGACACATAACACGGCATGCTCATCGGCCAAAGACGCTCATCGCCAATGTTACCCATCGTGAACTTATGTGTGTCTGAAAGCTGAGCGATCGTGCGCTGGGACTGACTCTCGGGTGGTGTAATAAATTCCAATAAGGGTTCAGCGAAATCTGTGGTTATGAAATGGTGCGTTAACGCTGAACCTAACGCGCGGGGGTGATCCGTTTGAGCTAAGCTACCGTTCGGGTTAATGCGCAATGATTCACGCTCTACACCATGCTGAATACCCGTTAAGGTGGACAACAAAGCATCCTGATTGAACAAGCTTAAACGTTCACTAAACTGCCGGCTAAATTGTTGCAAAGTCAATCCTAATTCTTTCTGATCGTTATGCTAGATCGATGTGGTGACATGATTATGGGGCACATCTTTTCAAATTCAAGCGCTGAGTAGGGAAATCATTTTTGACCGATTTCAACTCCTCTCTCGCGCTAACTCCAGAGAGGTAAGCTATCAATAAAATTTCATTTTTCGATCCTTTTTCAAAAGTGAAAATGTTTCGAAATACTACATTTAGAAATAACCTACCCCAATTAAACGTTATCGCAATGCTATCGCTATAAAGAAACGTCTAATAATTGAATTTCACGCCCAAGTTCTGAAGCCAATACAATAAGCTCTGGCGCTAACACATTCAAATCTCCCACAATAATAATCTGCATGCTGCTCAAATCTAGGTGTGTTTTTGCTAATGCATTAAGCTCATCTGCGGAGATGTTCTTGATAATCTGATTTTGCTTTTCAACATAATCAGACGCTAAACCATAGTGATATAAACGTTGCAAAAAGCCTGCTTTATCTGATGGTGTTTCGTAGTTAAGCGCATCACTGGAAGTGTAAGCATCACGCATAAACTTCAGCTCTTTTTGCGACATGCCACTTTCTCGATAGGTATTAATTTCTTTGACCAACTCTTCAAGGGCGGCAACAGTATTAATGTGATTAATTGCCCCGCCCGCTTGGAAACGCCCTAAGGTTTTACCACCAATTACGCGACTCGATGCCCCATAGGTGTAACCTTTATCTTCACGAAGATTGAGGTTAATTCGGCTATTAAAGCCGCCTCCTAATGGGAAATTCATGAGCGTGGTTTTGAATTGCTCACCCAACGCATCATAAGGCATGAAAGGCTTTAAAATTCTCACGATGGATTGACCAGAACTAGGTCTGTCTACAACATAGATTTTATCGCCACCAAATGCTGGGAACGCTTCGTAAGGCGGGATGTCGTAAGCTTTGGGTTGCCATGATTTTAAGAACTCTAGTTTCGATGTCAGTACTTCCTGATTTAAATCAGACACGCTGATCACACTCGACATATGAGGGTTGTAGTATTTGGCATAAAAGCCTTTAACGTCATCCAGTGTAATACCGGCAAAGGTCTCGCTGTTTCCTCTGTCATTAATGCCCATACGGTTATTTTCACCATACAATAGCTGTAATGACGCTTGAGACATTAACGCCCCAGGACGCTTTGCACGTTGCTGTAAGCTTTGAATACCGCGCGCTTTTTTCAAGTTAAACTCAGCTTCTGAAAAAGCAGGTTTAAATAACATTTCTTCTAATAATTGCAGCGTTTTATCGAGGTTTTCAGTAAGGCTTGCCACCTCAATAACGGTATTTCTGCCCTGAGCAGAAAAGCTAATAGTGCTGCCTAACAATGAAAGTTGATTCGCCAGCTCAATTTCAGAATGCGTTTGTGTTGAGCCTGTCATCATGCTTGCTGTTAAGCTCGCCAGTCCTGCTTTTCCTTTAGCATCGAGTAAAGGACCACCTTCTAAATTAATACGCAGTAAGGTTGTTGGGGTTTCCGCTGTTTGATGCCCCCACACATCCATGCCGTTACGAAACTGTGTTTGCCAATATTCAGGCACTTTCACAACAGGCGCACTTTGAGCACTGGGGATTTGGCTGCGGTCGAAATTGTCTGTTGGTAATGCGCGATCCACATAAGCATCGGACTTTGCAATGCTCAATGAACGCTTAAATTCGAAGGTTTGTGGTTTTGCCGCAAGTTCCGGTTTACCTTTTGGCACAATGCTCATGACAACCGACTCTTTACCCTTGATATAACGCTCATACACTCGCATAACATCGGCTTTAGTGACCGCATCATAACGCGCTAAATCGGCCGCAACGCGATCAGGATCGCCACTGGTGTACTCGTTAAATGCAAGCGTAGACACTTTTCCCGATACACTTTGCAGACCAAAAATGGTGGAGGCGCGCATGCCCATTTTCGTTCTTTCGATATCGGCATCGCTTACGCCCTGTGCTTCGAAAGTTTTCAACGTTTCTCTTAATTTGGCTTCAAGTGTTGCCAACGATTGAGATTGCTGCGGATTCGGCAATGCCGTTAAATTAAACTGACACGCCAACTCCTGACAAGGATGGCCAACACTGGCTTGCACGGCAACGCCCGTTTGCACCAAACTTTTATAAAAAATTGAAGTTTTGCCGCTTCCTAAAATATCAGACAGCACATCCAGCGCCGCTTCATCTTCGTGACGCACAAATACCGTTGGATAGGCAATTTGAATTAAGGGTAAATACACGTCGTCTTCATGAGTAAGATGGCGTGTTTCATTTAATGTCACCAAGGTTTTTTCTTGGTTCTCAACTTCCGGACCACGTGGAATGCTGCCAAAATACTTTTTCACCCACGCCAAGGTTTGTTCAACATCAATATCACCACCAATAGTGATGACCGCATTGTTAGGGCCATACCAGCGTTGAAAAAACGCTTTTAAGTCATTAACGTCGACTCTGTCTAGATCTTCCACATAGCCAATGGTTTGCCATGAATAAGGGTGATTCGTCGGATAAAGCGCCTCGGCGACACGCTCATTTAGCAAGCCATAGGGCTGATTATCCATGCGTTGCGCGCGCTCGTTTTTAACGGTATCACGCTGAATTTCAAACTTTTCTTTTGTGATGGCAGGAAGTAAAAAACCCATTCTGTCGGCTTCAAGCCATAAAATTTTCTCAAGATGGTTAGAGGGCACAGTTTGGTAATAGTTGGTTCTGTCTTCAGACGTTGAACCGTTTAGCGAACCACCTGATTCGGTGATCAATTCAAAGTGTTGCTCATCCGCGACATTTTGTGAGCCTTGAAACATCATGTGTTCGAAGAAATGCGCAAAACCTGTTTTACCAATATCTTCCCTTGCAGAGCCAACATGGTAAGTCACATCAACGTGAACCAAAGGATCACTCTTGTCCTCGTGTAATACGATGGTTAAACCGTTATCCAGTTGGTATTTCTTGTATGCAATTCCTACTTCACCTTGTTTGGGCATGTGTGTTTCAACCAAGCTTACGCCTTGAGGCAAAGAGAACGATGCTTGACCGGCAACTTGCGAGGAATCTGAATAAGTTTGGCAAGCCAGAAGAGACGTTGTCATCGCGCCAATGACACAGGCGCGCATAATGGATGAGAGTCGGAACATGATGAATTCGCTGGTAAATTGATTGAAAGAAAGAGAAGACAGCTCGTGAAACGAGAAGAGCGACCTAGCTACCCTTGTATTGACGTCGGTTTTATCACGAGTCAATTACTTGGCAAAGTAGCAAAATGTAAGTGAATACAACAACCTTTTTCTAACACTTTTTCCGCTCTACTAAGCTTCTACGCACAACACAAAAGTGCTGAAGTGACTTTCGTTAGTTCCCCCTTGCTTATTTCATCACCGCATTATCAAAATAAACTGATTTTTTAAGATGATAGGCAATACTAAGAGGGTAAAGGCGGCTACCCAAATGTGGAACAAGAAAGTGACAAAACGAAGAAGTAATGCGTTACGCATTTTTTTATGGCTGTGATAAAGTGCTACACTTTAAAGCAGTTTGTACTCATGAAGTTATATTCGAAGCGTTAGCGCGAGAGGAAATTAAATTTGACAGATCAAAACCTCATTCTCGACCTTGAATTTGGCTTGAGCCAACTTAGCGGTAACAAAGAACTTCTGTTGAAAATGTTTGATCGATTCCGCAGTGATTACACCTCCTTTGCAGACGAGCTTTACGAACTTATCGCTGCCAACGACTTTCAGCAGTTACGCCAAAAAGTGCATACCATCAAAGGTGTTGCGGGTAATTTAGGCATGAATGCCCTGCACAGCATCAGTAAAGAATTTGAAGAAGCCGCCAAAACGAGCGACCCCGATATTGCTTCTCACCTGCTTCCTTTTAAAGAAACGTTAGAAGCCACCATTGACGCAATGAAAAAGTTAGAAACCGAAGCGCATCCTGAGCCTGTTGTGGGCGATAAAGGGGTATCTCAACTTAAGCAACTGCTTCAAGATAACGAATTCATTTCTAACGAATTGCTCGACTCGTTACTTTCCAATAGTGAATACTCAGACGCAGACAAAGCGCGAATTTCCCAAGCGGTTAACGACCTCGATTACCCGGCTGCCCTTTCATTGTTATAGACGTTTATGCAAGCATTTGAAGTGCCTATTATCCATAGGCACGAAGATTTCATTGTTGTTAATAAGCCTGTGGGCTTGAATGTTCACAGAGAAGGTGAAGACCCCGGGCTCATTGAGGTTGTTCAACAGCAACATCAGCTTGGCGATCTGTGGTTAGTACACCGATTAGATAAAGTCACTTCCGGGCTGCTTATTCTTGCCCTAAATCAAACCG
>CAXRCC010000136.1:0-4331 GCA_964228975.1 Paraneptunicella sp.
TCACCGTGAAAATGCACTAACACACCTGACTGCTGCATATAATTAAAGCGATGCCCGCGCTCAGCCACAACAATATCAACATGTTCACCAACGGCAGGAATATGCTTGAGTAACGTTTCAAAAGCTTCTGGGCCAGAAGCCGGGTTGTCGATGCACAGCAGTCCTTTATCCTTACCAACAGTAAATTTAACCAACGACAGCAATTGTTTAATATCTTCGTTACGTAAATTATTTTCCAAATTTAATAAGAAGACGGGCTTTCCTTCTCGCGCTGTCTCCACGGCAATACGATTTAAGAGGGTTGTTTTTCCAAAGCCGCCGTTTGCAACAAGCCAAAGCACCTGTTGTTGTACCATTGAGTTAAGCCGACCATGAATTTCATCGGCAACTGCACCGTTTCTAATATCAAGATCATTACAGACTACTCGAAAAACCAAATCGTCTCGGTCGTTAATTCGATAGTATTCAAAAGCCAGCTTTTGACGTTCTTCCTCACCTTTTTGAGCTTGTTCAATACTACTGCGTGATACTTGGCGAAGCCCCCAAATGGGCTCAATGGTTAAATAAGGATAGTAATCTGGGAGTAGATCACTGGCATATTGCCAAATTTTTTCTGAAATCGTATCCCAGCCCCAATATTCGATGGAAAAACCTTCAGAGGAAAGCGCTTGCGCTTGCAATTGCAAATGACTGTCGTTTTTAAAAGTGGAAGCAAACACAAATCGCTGAAGATGCTCAAAGTACTGTTTGGCTTGGCTTGCGCTCTCTTGCATTTCCTTTTTTAACGCATCAACAAGGACTTGATTTGTTTGATGACTAACATCTTTCAATTTACACTGAAAGCTAATTTCACTATCTCGCGGTGAAAAACCATCAAGGCCAAATTGCTTTTGCCCTCTTCGCCCAAAACACTCAATGCTTGGGTCATTCAGCTCCCTTCTAAGAATGTCTCTTATTAGTTTTTCAAATTGGTATTCATCTTTTAAAGGAGGGAGTTGATAGTCCATGTTTTCAAATGCCAAGTAGGGAAGTCATTCATATTAAATCACATCACCCCAAGGGAAGAAATGACACCATACGGATAGCATCCAGTATTTGCCAAAAAAAATAGCCCTAATGGCCTTACATCTCGTTGTGATTGGGCATTTTGCACGCTGAGATAGTCAAATCATCCCCCCATTTAAATACACCAAATTGCCATGTGATGAGTGTTTTTTTCCATTTTTTGCTTCTCCAAAATACTGATTAATGAACATAGCAAAGCTTAGCCCCCCTCCTGACAGCATGGTGTCAGTAATAATTCTGTCTCAAACTCCAAACACTTCCTCTCGCGCCCTCGAACCTGTTATGTTATAACATTCACAAATTTAACTTGATTGAACCTCGCACCTTTAAACACTTACATGCGTAATCGTTAAAATGTGTACACATACATCGGTAAAACCCGTTCACTAGCGGGGCTGGTGTGTGTGGACGCATTGTCAAATAAATTCTCGCAATGTGTTGGCTCATCAAGCATTATTTGAACAACCCAACTTGGTGACGTTTATGTCGAATCATTCCCCCTTGCCGGTTACCGTTTTATCGGGCTTTTTAGGCGCTGGCAAAACCACGGTACTAAACCACATTCTTAACAACCGCGATGGCTTAAAAGTGGCGGTTATCGTTAACGATATGAGTGAAATCAATATCGATGCGGCAACTGTTAAAAATGAAATCAGTTTTAATCGCGCGGAAGAAAAGCTCGTTGAAATGAGCAATGGCTGCATTTGTTGCACACTTCGAGAAGACTTATTAGTGGAAATCACTCGCCTTGCACAAGAAGGCAAATACGATTATTTGGTGATTGAGTCTACGGGCATTTCCGAGCCTTTGCCCGTGGCGGAAACCTTCACTTTTGCCGACGAAGATGGCACTAGCTTATCGAATGTGGCTAGCCTCGACACCATGGTGACAGTGGTCGACGCACTTAACTTCTTAACCGATTACGACAAAGCCGAAGCACTTCAAGATGTAGGAGAAAGTTTAGGCGAAGACGACGAAAGAAGCGTAGCGGATTTGTTAGTTGAGCAAGTGGAATTTGCCGACGTATTACTGATTAGCAAAGTCGACTTAATTGCTGAAACTGAACTAAAACGCCTTCAAGGTATCCTGAAAACCTTAAATACCGAGGCCGTTCAAATTCCAATTAAAAACGGTAACGTCCCGGTAAAACAAGTGCTTGCCACTGGAAAGTTCAGTTTTGAAAAAGCCCAACAAGCGCCGGGTTGGCTAAAAGAGCTTCGCGGCGAACACGTGCCAGAAACCGAAGAGTTTGGCATCAGTAGTTTTGTGTTTCATGCGCGCCGCCCGTTTCATCCACAACGCTTTTACGACTTCATTCACAGCAAAGATATCGCGGGCAAACTTATTCGCTCAAAAGGCTTCTTTTGGCTTGCCACGCGTCCACAACTGGCGGGCAGCTGGAGCCAAGCTGGCGGCATGGCGCGCTATGGTGCAGCAGGATTATTCTGGAAAGCGGTGCCAATTGAACAATGGCCTGAAGATCCAGAATACCTTGCAGCCATCAAGGAACAATGGGTTGAGCCATTCGGTGACATGCGCCAAGAGCTGGTGTTTATTGGTCAGGGGCTGGACAAAGATGACATCATCGCGCGCCTAAATGCTTGCTTGTTAAGCGAAGAGGCAGTGCAGCAAGGCCAAGCGTCGTGGGCCAAGTTACCCGATCCTTTCCCATCGTGGGAGCACTAATATGGAGACTGCTCAGCAACATAATACCTCATCGTGGCAACACGGCGACTCACCAATGGTACTCAGTGAGATTTTCTCGCCTAGCACGAGCGTTGCCGTTTGGCATCGGCCTGAAATGACTCGCGTTAGCCGCTATTTCGAGCAGGCATTTCAGGCACTTGGCTTAGGTATTCGCGGTGTGTATTCCATGGAGAGTTTAAAAGAGGCATTACATGAGGCATTGCCAGATGAGGACGGCAAGCAAGACGCTATCGACGACATTCATCTCCTTTCGGACATGCTCACCTGTTTATTTAACTGTAATACGGTCGGGCTGCGTTTAGCCCCTTTATCGTCTGCGATGTGCCCAAGCTTTCATGTGGATAATATCCAGATTCGTTTGGTACATACTTACCTTGGCGCGGGCACAGAATGGCTGCCCAAAGAAGTGCTCTTCGAGGACACCTCTTCTCATAACGGCCTGAACAAAACTAAATCCGGGCTGTTGTATAACAAGCAGCACATTCAACAAATGCGCGCATACGACGTGGGTTTGCTCAAAGGAAAGGCATGGCAAGATCACGAAGAAATGGCTGCGGTGCATCGCTCCTGCCAAGTGCAGCCCGGCGAAAAACGCGTGTTGCTAACGCTCGATCCCATGTGAATCATGGCCGCAACACGTTTGTTGACGACACAGCGAGTAGTTTCTCCAGTGCGAATAGGCCAATATAAAGGTCGCGAGCACGGTGAGAATCTTCTCGCCACTTTCGCCGACAAAGTCATGCGCAAAATACGCTGTTCCAACCAACAACACTAAGCCCGAAACAATCCCGCATAGCACCGCTTTGTCTTTATGCTTCCGACAGCCAAACACAGCAGCAAGAGAACTCATTGGTACGATAAGCAAAATCAAGGCTTCGTGGAACGCATGATTATCGTTAGGTAAGAACGACAACACGGGAAACAGCGCTAAAAAGATGGGTAAAACGGCACAGTGAATGGCACAAACCAAGGATGCGCCAATAGAAATGCGATCCAGCATTGCGGTTTTAAATAAGCTCAACGTGAACAACTCCTGATGACTAATAGGTGATTGTCTCTTTAAAGAGAAAAAGTATCGCAACCAATGAGAACAATTCGACATAAACGCCTCATTGAATTGTTATGTTATCACATAATATTTGTAAAGAGATGTAAACTCGAAAATCACCGCCCACGCCCTACCATTCAACGCATTTGTATTTCAGGGACTGCAAATTACCTGTAACTCGCACGTTGACGTCTTCGCACACATCTTCACAACTTTTAGACAATTCCTGACAAGCTCAATACAGAATCACACCGCTTATATCTGCACAATATTTGCTCAACACATCACTGAACACAAACTGCTTGCCTGCGAATAAAGCTTGCAAACACTGATGTTAAATAAAAGCAAATCAATCACATGGAGATGAAACAGATGACGTACGCTTTAGGTTATATCGGGCTCGCCACGGCCTGGTTGCCGAGTTGTAACAACAGTTCAACACCGCCCCCTCCCCCCCAAGTTGTAACGCCTCACCCCCCAACTGTGACACCTCAACCTCCGGTTGTAGATA
>CAXRCC010000137.1:0-17055 GCA_964228975.1 Paraneptunicella sp.
CATCGGTGTCGCCGACTTCTTCGTGAAGAATCTTGAATGAGAAATCATCGGGGCTATCAGACTTTTCCGTGCCTAAAAGCTGATTATTTTTATCGTTATTGTGTGAGGATGAGCCGCTGCTGCGCTCATTGCTTGAGTTGGAGAATAATTCTTCTTTTGCCATAAATTCCACGGAGCACAGTTAATGGTTGTTCTGCTCTTTTTAAACCGCAAAAGAGAGTGGTGCTTTTAAGTGTTTTGCTTTTGAATGCTTTGTTTTTGAGTATCTTGTTTTCAAATGTTTTGCTTGTGAGTATTCTGTTTTGCTTAATTCTACGCCAGCTAGGATAATGCACTTCCCCACGGCTTTGAAGGAATTCTATGTCTTTTGCTATCCACAATCCGGTTGAACATTATTTTCAGGTTTCCGAACTGCACCGTATTCGCGTGTTAGAGGCAGGAAACCCGTCCGGACCTTGCGTTTTATTTGTTCACGGCGGGCCGGGTTCTGGCGTCAATACGGATTGGATTGATTACCTCGATTGTGAGCATTACCGTGTGATTTTAATCGACCAACGTGGCGCAGGAAAAAGTACACCTTTGGGAGAATTGGCCGAGAACACATTAACCGATTTAATAAATGATATTGAGTTGGTGCGGCAGCAGTTAAACGTCGAAAACTGGTATATTACGGGCGGCAGTTGGGGGAGTGTTGTGGCACTTTCATATGCGATTCAATTCCCTCACCATACCTTGGGCTTAATTATTCGAGGCGTGTTTTTAGGCAGTCGTTCAGAAATTGATTGGCTTTATGCGCCCGGCGGGGCGTCTCGGTTTTACCCCGACGTTTGGGCGCGGTTTACTCTCAATAATCAGCTTGATAATCAAGTTACCATCTTTAAACATTATTCACAGGCATTAAATAACAAGCATGCACAAATTTCCCAAGATGCCGCTTACCGATGGATGGAATGGGCTTCAATTTCTATGTTTGGTTTGCCTGATTTCAATGCGCTCTCCCCTACAGACTTGAAAAAACTTCAGGCTAAAGCGCGTATTATGTGTCATTACCTCAGCCAGAATTGTTTTTTGCCTTCAGAAGATTTCATTATTAGCAGCGCTCATTTAATTAAAACCATACCCACTTGGGTTATTCAAGGTCGTGCAGATTTAATTTGCCCACCGGATGCTATTTGGAGATTTGCACAAGCACATGGCAATACGCGTGTGAAGTTTTTAGAAGGGATTGGTCACGCACCAGCGGCTCTTGAAACACGAGAAGCACTACGTGACATATTCGAAAGTTTGAAACGCTAGATGATCTCACAATCAAAATCGTGCTCTATATCTGGCGTTTGACTCAGTTTTTCAAACAGCACGTCGAATGCTTGAACGCCTTCATCAGTATCATTATGCGTACGCCAAATCGCGTGCGTATCTCCCATTAATAAATGATGTTTACCATCAATAACCAGCTCAATTTTGTTGTCCTTTTTGGCATCGCTAAAAATACGCATTAACGATTTGGAATTACTTGATGGCACGGCAATCTGCCTCTGGTTTAATCGCTCTGACGAGTAATTGATAACACCTTGGGTAACTTTCAACTTAATTTGATCCAACGCTTGTTCCTCTCTGTTTTAATGCTACACACTCAACTCAATGCTTTAAATTGAAATAAAGAATAAAGGTTATTATATCAACCTATTTGTTATTGAGTGTTTCTAAGTAGCTCCTTAACCTGTTCATTTATTGCAATAAACTTTTCTTTTTTATTCACTCCACTAAGCACATTTAGCTCCAGTAAAAAGGTGCGAACGTTGTGTAAATGCGCGAGTCCTAAGTTAGAGCGATACGCTTCATTCCATTGTTTTAATGGTTCTGACGCAGCAAGATTATTTAGTCTTGTTTTAATTGACGCCATATCAACTTCATCTCTAAACACTAAATAGATAAACGCTAACGCTAGGCGCTTTGATTCTCCATAACGATAGAAATGGCTGCTAGGTGATATTTGCAGCTCCAAAGCATCTAGCATGGTTTCGATGTGCGATTGATTAATTTCTTTATTGATGGCGAGTTGAAGCATCACATCTGCACTATGTGCCACCCCATGACGCCACCCTTCTTTATCATCAAAACCGCGATAATCTGTTATCGAAGACATATAAGCAGAAATCGTGTTTACTGCTTCTTCTCGTTGCTTATCCGTTAAATAAGGCACAATACGGTCAGCTCGCACAACTTCGGCAAGCGCAATGGCAGCAAACGGCTTTTCAAAACTATCATCGTGTGGCTTGTAATGCCTTGCTGGCATATCGGCTTGTGGTGTGTTGAGTGGATGGCTTTCCCACTTAAATTTAGCGGAATCTGTACTACTTTGTGTGCCACTCTTGGCTGTGTTTGTAGAGTGCGCAGGGGTCGTATTAGGCGAGCTTTGTAGGCGCGAAATTAAGTCAGCAAAAACCACATGCAACGTATTGGGTTCAATAATCTTTGCGCGAATTAACTGGTTCATTGCTTCATAAACAACGCCATCGCGGATCGCGGGGTTAGGATGCGATAAGCACTGTGGCAAACCCACCATGAAATCGTGTAATTGGTCGCTACTTTTAAGCTGAAACCCTTTGTTTTTAAGGGCGAGAAGATCGTCATCACTGTAGGCGGGGTGGCATTGACTGTGTGCATTGGCACTGATTAAACACGCACAAATTATCAAAAAGACCTTTCTCATCAACTCACCTTGGTACTTCAAATTGCGTCTGCCACGCAGAATTAGGTTAATTTTTTATCAGAACAGTACCAGATTAACCGCAATAATAGTAAGAGAAAAGTCATACATGACCAATTAACCGAAGAACAAGGTGAGTAAAGGGAAACAAAAGAAAGCGCTGTGTTCTTTGTTTATTGCAACAACAGCGCCTCTTCTTAATTAGTCTTCGTGTTGCGTTGCAAGCACATCTGCACGATCTTTGTAACGAGTATGGAAAGCCATCAAGTTTTCATACGATGTTAAATCGTAGAAGCTGCGGAACATCAACCAGTCCATCAAGCAGTACATGCAAATAGCCGGGTAGCTCCACTCATCAAATGCACCGTTTTTCGCCTGCTCATCAAGATATGGGAACACTTCCTCTAAACGCGCCTTTTGCATATCGAAGTACATACGGTCAGATTGAATGTCGAAATCCGACTTACTCAGCAAAAATAGCTGTACCAAAGAATCATTTGCCGAATCGATGATCGTTAATAAGTTTTCCTGTTCCCAGGTGATTTTAGGCAAGCCGAGCTTTTCAGACACGTAACGGAACATGACTTTTGAGTCATAAATGTAGGTGTCGTCGTCTTGCAGCATGGGGATTTTAAGAGTCGGATTGATTTCCTTTAACTTGGCTTTATCCTCTGGATTGAAGAGGTTGATTTTATTGAAAGTAAAATCTGTATCAGCAAGAAGTAAGCGCCCACGGCGCACAAAAGGTGAAGTGGTTGAGCCATATAACGTTAACATGAGCTTATCCCATTTTTGATGATTAATTGAATAGTGCCCGCCAGTACACCATCACTTCGCTGGCGGGCAATAAGAATTTAGTTATCTAAAGCTGGTTCTGTTGTTTTCACCTGTGATTGCTTCACGGGTTGAAAACCATCCATGTCAGCGGGGGTCAATTTAGCACTCATACCTTCGCCTGAAAACTGCTTTCTACCTTTTCGCCAGTAATCAAAGCGCGCTTTTAGCGCAAGCATGCAAGGGGTTAGGATGAGTGTCAGTAACGTGGCAAAGGCGAGTCCACCTGCCACTGCAGTGGCTAATTGCGTCCACCACTGTGTTGAAGGCGCACCAAACTCAACAGTACGATTCATGATGTCGATGTTCACTCTGAACACCATCGGCAATAAGCCCAAAATTGTGGTAACCGAAGTCATCAATACCGGACGAATCCGCTGCGCACCGGTGCGTAAAATCGCTTCCATGGCTTCATAGCCTTCTTTACGCAGCACATTGTAGGTATCAATCAGTACAATATTGTTGTTCACTACGATCCCCGCCAAGGCGATAACCCCAATGCCTGACATAACAATACCAAACGGCTGTTGCATCACCATTAACCCAATTAACACGCCAACGGTAGAGAACAATACTGCACTTAGCACTAGCATTGCCTGATAGAAACTATTGAATTGAGTCACAAGAATAATCGCCATTACAAACAGAGCAACCATAAAGGCATTTAGCAAGAAGCTTTGGCTTTCATCTTGCTGCTCATTTTGACCACGAATATTGATATTCACTCTTGGATCAATGCCAAGCGTTGGCAGAATTTCTTGAAGCTCAGGCAGGGTTTTATCAAGTTGATGTCCTGGCACCATGTTCGCTTCCACTCGAATAACGCGGCGGCTATCTACATGGCGGATAACATCGGTTTTTGGCTGAGCTTGGCGCTCAACAAAGTTGCCAATGGGCACTAAACCTTCTGCGGTTTTTAATCGCAGCTCATCCAGTTTGCTAATGTAGCGGTCTTGTTCTGGAAAACGCACACGAATATCCAGTTCATCATCCACATCATCAGGACGGTACTCCCCTACTTTCAAGCCGTCGGTAACAAACTGAACCGTGTTTCCTACCAAGGTGGCATCCGCGCCGAAGCGGGCAGCATCACTGCGATCCACAACTAAACGCCATTCAATACCGGGTTTGGGTGCCGTATCGCTAATCGACATAAGTTTATCGTTGTTTTCCATTGCCGAGCGAATTTTAGCCGCAGCATCGTTAACTAACTCAGGAAAGCGAGAAGAAAGCTCAATTTGTAAATCTTTACCTTGCTGTGGACCACCTTGATCAGGCGAAATCTCGATATCTAGCCCGGGCAATGTACCAAGACGTCTTTCTACCTCGGCGAGTATTTCATCTGAATGTGGACGGAACTGCCAATCCACGAGGTTCAAGCGAATATAGCCCACTTGGTCGCTGCCACCTGAACGTGCGTACATGGTTTCAATTTCTGGCATATCTTGCAGTCGACGCTCAACATCACGCACAATATCGTCTTGCTCGTAAATCGACATATCACTATAAGAACGAATCGTCACATTCACGCCAGAACTATCAACATGCGGGAAAAACTCAGAGCCTAAACCCGACTTGCCAAAGGCAAAAATAACGCCACCAGCAATAACAAATGCCAGCATCAGTACTTTTAACGGGTGGCGAATGGCAACATCCAAAAGACGCATATACCGGCCTACCAACCCACTGAGTTTTTTCATGTCACCAGATTCAGCTAACTCCACTTGACGTTGCGCTTTAGGTGATAAATAACGAGGCTTACCCAGCACAGTTCCTAATGTTGGCACGAAGATCAACGCCATAATTAAAGACGCAGATAACGTCGCAATCAGCGTGAACGGCAAAAACTTCATGAATTCACCCATCATGCCCGGCCAGAACATTAAAGGCGCAAACGCAGCAAGCGTGGTGGCTGTAGAGGCAGTAATCGGCATAAACATTTGTTTTGCCGCTTTGGTGTACGCTTCACGCTTGGTGGCACCCTCGCTCATTAAGCGGTCTGCAAATTCTGTTACCACTATCGCACCGTCTACAAGCATCCCAACTGCCATGATCAGCGAGAACAATACAACGTTGTTCAGTGTATAACCGAATAGGGAAAGAATGAGTATTCCTGTTAGAAACGATCCGGGAATAGAAATTCCCACCAAGGTGGCGGTACGGAGTCCTAAAATCGCAACAATAACAATGGTAACCAATAAAATAGCGGTAATGACGTTATTCTGAAGGTCTGTCAGCATCATCTCTACGTCTTTAGTGCGATCACCAACATACGTTACCACCACGGCGTTAGGCCACATGGGTGAAGCTTGCTCTTTCGCAATAACGGATTTCACCTTCTTAACGGTATCGATGATGTTTTCACCCGGTCGTTTTTTCACTTCCAGCGAAATAGAGGCTTCTTGATTCATTCGTGCAAAGCTGCTGGCATCTTTATAAGCCCTGCGCACAGTAGCCACATCTTGGAACGTGATAACGCGATCGCCATCAACCTTCACTGGCTGTTCCATAATGTCTTTGATGCTTTCAAATACGGAAGGCACTTTAACGGCGAAGCTGCCTTTGTCGTTGTTCATATTGCCAGCAGGCACAAGGCGGTTATTACGCGATAACAGGTTAAAGATATCGTTTTGATCCAGCCCGTAACTCTCCATTAAAAGCGGATCAACAACGATTTCGACCATGTCTTCTCGGTCGCCGCCAATATCCACTTCAAGGATCTCGCGCAGCCCTTCTAAGTCACTCTTGAAATCTCGCGCTAAGGTAATTAGCGCACGTTGACTAACGGGTCCGTGTAACACCACTGTGATTACAGGTTGTTCGCCTGCCATCGTGACTTCGTGAATGGTTGGCTCTTCAGAATCATCAGGCAACTTAGCGCGTGCAACAGTGACTTTGTCGCGCACATCAGCGATGGCTTCTTTAGGATCCGCTCCGGCAAGGAATTCAAGGGTGATATTGGCATGGCCTTCACCTGCGGTTGCCCGCATTTCTTTTACTCCCTCAATACTGCGAAGCTCATTTTCCATCGGCTTCACTAGCATACGCTCAGCATCTTCTGGTGATATACCATCATGCACGATGGAAATGTAAATGAAGGGAATAGTGATGTCGGGGTCCGACTCTTTTGGAATACTGATATAGGTGACTGTGCCGGAAATCAGCAACAGCGCCAGAATCATAAGGACGGTACGAGTCCGCCCTATTATAGATGCGAGGATACTGTTCATTTAGCCCCCTGCGTACTCGTCTGGCTATCGATGGTCATATCTTTAACGACTTCAACAGGGTCACCATCTCGAACAAAGCCCTGACCAAGCGTTATCACTTCGGCTTGTTCGCCTAAACCCGTAAGCCAAACGCCTGTGCTATCGCTTTTCACCATATCGATAGGAACAAATTTCACGTGGTTGTTTTCCACGGTTTTCACACCAATATTGCCTTTTTCGTCCAAGGCCATTGCTGCTGGCGTCACTTTAACCGCTAATTCGGTGCGAATAGGAATGACAAGCTCTGTGCTCATGCCTGCCCGTAATTCTGCATTAGGGTTAGGCACGGCAACTTCGACTTTAAACGTATTGGTCCCCATTTCAGATAGGCTGGAAATGTAGCGAACTTCACCTACTAAAGCGCGACCCGAAACAAGACGCCCGTGGGCCGCAAGACCAAGCGTTAAATCTTGCACAAATCGCTCTGTAACATCCGCCTTGATAACTAATGGGTCAAGGTCAACAACGGTGGCAATGGCATCGCCTTCTCGCAAATAATCACCAACCTCCATGAAGTGCTGGTTCATTACGCCGTCGAATGGCGCGCGAATCACGGTATTTTCAATGCTCAGTTCAAGCGCTATTTTTTGTGCTTGTGCACTTGCGACACTGGCTTGTGCTTGTGCCTGAGCCACTTCAGATTGATAGCCTTTTTTGCCTAGCGATTTGGCACCTTTCAACTCGATTTGAGCTTGCTTTAATGTGGCATTGACGGAGGCTAAACGCTGTTTTAAGTCGTTTACATCAAGGCGGACAAGTGGATCACCTTGCTTAACAGCTTGACCTTCTGGAACGAGGATTTCCAGCACTTGCCCGTTAATTTCTGCACTCAGTGTGGTAACACGATCAGGCTCTGTGCGCCCGTAGATTCTCACTTCCTGCTCAACTTCTTCTGCATACAATAACGAAGAACGTACCTTTTGTACGGCTTCGGCTTTTTGCATGGCTTTTTCCTGACTTTTAGCTGAACCTTCTCCTGAAACACCACTTAATACCCACACACATAGCAAAATGAAAATGATTAACGCTATCCAATGTGGTTCTTTACGAAACTTATCAATTACTTTCGCCATCGTTTTTCCTAAACCAAAGTCAGTGCTTAGCCTTAGTCCTTTATTTTGCCCAAGGACTAAGTATGGTACACAAATTAAAAACGAGGGTAGTTTACGTGTTTTTTAGGGGAAAGGGTGTGCGATTTGAACAGAAAATTGAACGAAAATGTTTCAAATCGCGAAAGATGTAAAAAGCTGTCAACGGTAGAAATATGACTAAATGCTGAACGATGAGCCACAACCACAGGTTGTTGTTGCATTGGGGTTTTCAACCACGAAACGGGCACCATGAAGCCCTTCTGAATAATCAACGATGCCACCCATCAAGTATTGTAGGCTCATTGGATCAACAACAAGGGCAACCCCTTCTTTATCAATAACAGCATCCCCGTCGTTGACTTTTTCATCGAAAGTAAAGCCGTATTGGAAACCCGAACAGCCACCACCGGTTACAAACACGCGCAACTTCAAATTCGGGTTCTCTTCTTCTTCGATCAAGGTTTTCACTTTCACCGCTGCGGCATCAGAAAACTCAATTGGAAAATCAGGGTTGCTCGACATAATGTCCTCGGTAGCTGGATTGAATTGATTTTATTCGGGGGTTAACTCTGCGAATTATGAAATGACCGACTAAAGTAGTCAAGTATTAGCCAATGCTCGCGCGCCTTGCTCTAGTTGCCAATCGAAGCTTCTGTCTAAGTTCCGCTTGCCCCACTTGGCTTTACTCAGGACCGATTTCACCATAACCTTTTCGGGCATGAAACCAGGTGGCAATTTAAACTCGCCCTTCAGCACTTCAAAATAACGAAAACTAAAATCGATGGTTTTATCATCCGAAGCCATTAAATCACCTAAGTTATATTCAATCGGACGCCCATTTAAGCTGCCTTTCACAAAAAGATTAATACGTCCTTTTACCGTATCGCGCTTTTTATCGAACTGCATTAAAACCAAGGTAAAGCGATAGTAGTCGTCGCTATGGGTGCTTGCTACATTAAACGAATCAATGGTAAACCCCTCTTGCTCCAGCTCAGGTGCCATCACTTTTTGATAAAAAGAAAGCTGTTTTCGAAGGCTAATTTTGCTTTGCAATTCTTGCTGTATTAATTGCTGATTCTTGTCGTTCGCCAGCCTTGCGACTTCCAGTTCAACACCAAGAATATTTAATTGTCGGTTTAGTGAATCGTTTTCCGCTTTTAGGTTATCAACAGAGTGTGCCAGCATGGTCAACGTCTCTTGCTCTGACGTCACCATCAAAGACTTAACACCAAAGCCTATCATGCCACCCGCCACGACAAACGCACACAATACTAGGTAAAATCGAAATGCGCCTAAGCGCGCTTTATAAGACAAAGGATCCACTGCAAACCTACTTCTACTTTTCAGTGCGGCTTAGTATCTCAAAGCCATGAGGAATTGGCTACGATGTTTATAACATCTCTTAGTGTACTCATTTAAGAAGTCAGACCAATTTTTTCTTATTTTTCCCGCCGAAACGATTTACGGATAAAAATTTATGCTTTAGTCTAGACGCGATATGGTTAAATTTTTATAGCTAAAACCTATCTAGAATGCGTTAGGCAAACCATTCCGAGATTAACAAACAACCATCAACTTAAGGTGCGTTTTACGTAATGGATGGAAACTTTAAGTACTTAAAAAGTCATCAAACAATCTTTTTAGTTCTTTTCCTTTCTTTGACGATTGCCGTCTTAGATTTCACCATCATGCACTTTCAACCTTGGATTTTGAAAAAATTACCTTTAATTTCAGAATCTTATTTTCGCGCTATTTTGCTTGGCCTCACGTTAGCCCCCATTATTATTCTGTTTAGACGCCGTAACTCACAGCGCACTGAAACTCCTGGCGATGAAATTCGCCGTAAAGTGTACTTCGCTACGGGTTTGCCTTTGTTGATTGCAACCGTGCTGCTGGTTTTCATTATTGAACAACAGCACAGGGAGTTAGACGACTTAAAACAGATTAAACCTATAGCCGCTATCAATAGCAAAACCCGTGACCTGTTGCGCCACATCAATAACGAAATGTCCACGGTTGGCGCGTTTTTATTCTCCAGCAACGACACGGTAACCGCATTAACATTTAACTCTACACGAATCGAAACCGACGAAAAATTAGAAGCTTGGGCAGAGGAAATAGAACGGCTTGAGCGCGATATTGGGCATTCACCTGCCAAGCTAATTTCAAACAAATTACGAGAAGTCAGGAACCTAGCAATTGCGGGAGAAAGCTGGGCGCTGATAGCCGCAAAATACGAAGCACTTTCATTGATTATTTTGCAGGAAAATCGCCATATCGAAAACGCGATTGATTTAAGTCACTTAGCCGTTGCCAAGCAACAATTCATAGACCTGCACCGCGTGTTGCTGATTAATCGCACCTTCCAAGCCATTATTAAAACCGAGCCATTTAGGCAAATTTACGGTCAAAACAAAACCAGTGAAAAGCAGCTGAATAAACTCAAACCACTCGTGCGCAGAGGCATTGAACACGAAGGCATTATTATGGATTCGCTGCAAAGCAATCTCGATCCCCAAATTAACGAGTTGATCCATAACTACACCAATACCTATGCTTTTGTCGAAGTGGCTAAGATTCATCGCCAGCATTTAGAACGCAAAAACGAAACCTTAATTGATCAGCTGCAATTACTCATGGGCTTTGATGGGCTCATTCATCAATTTAAAAATTACCTTTTACGCGGCAACCCCCAATACAAAGAAAACTTCCAACAGCTCTATGTGGAATTTAATCACATTGTTGAGGAGCTCAATGACGCCGACTATAAAGACCCGGCATTCTTTCAGCAGTTAAAAAATGCCAAAGACGTCATTGAGCAGTACCACAACAACTTACCGTTAATTGAGCGATTACATCAACAAGGCGTGGATTTGCGCATAATGGATGAGCGTGTCTCCGTTGACGATAGCCCCGCCATTAATGCACTTAACTTCTTACAAGGTTATGTGTGGGAGTTCTCGTGGAATAATGCGCTGATTTTTTTAAGCCAAAAAGAAAAACTGATTGAAGACCTTGCCACCACATTAGAAAAGCGCATACAACAACAGCTTGCCCAGCAGCTCAATGCTAATCAAACTCGTGTTTATACCTTTTCGGTTATTGCGTTTATTTTGCTTATTGTTGTGATTGTTTTGATGGTGGTGATCATTCAAAACGTGTCTCACGCCTATTTTGCGCGTATCAAGGCCTATGAACAGGCTGCGCAAGCAAATAACATGAAAGACATCTTTCTTGCCAATATGAGCCACGAAATCAGAACTCCAATAAACGGCATTTTTGGCACGTTACAAATATTGGCTAAAACACGTCAAAAACCCACTCACGCCACACTGATATCTAAAGCTTTATTATCCGCGAAATCCTTAACGACTATCATCAACGACATTCTCGACTTTTCCAAAATTGAGGCAAACAAGCTATCGCTGGAAAACGTGGAATTTAAAATAGACGAAATTGCGCAACTCGTGGTGTCTGATATGCATCCACTGGCTGTCGAAAAAGGCATTAATTTGCAGCTGGACTACGGTCGTCAGTTTAACGATGGCTGGATTGGCGACCCAACTCGCGTTCATCAAATTTTGCTTAACTTGGTCTCCAATGCGGTGAAATTCACTAAGCAAGGCGGCGTCACCGTTAGCATCAATAATGACACTGTGCAGAAGAAGGAACGTTTAAAGATTTGTGTGTCCGATAGCGGTATTGGTATGAGCCGAGAAATGACGGCGAAGATTTTCCAACGCTTTGAACAAGCGGATCAGTCTACCACTCGTGAATTCGGTGGTACAGGGCTTGGCATGTCGATTACCAAAAGTTTGGTTGATTTGATGGGGGGGGACATCAAGGTCATCAGCACGCCAGGCAGAGGCACCACTTTTGATGTGTTTTTGCCGTTTGAAAAAGCCCACTTTGAACCAACAAGAAATAACCAAAATCAAATCCAGGTGCCGGATTTGGCTGGAACGCGTATTTTGTTGGCTGAAGATAATGAAATCAACCAACTGATTGTGCAATCGATGGTGGAGCATACGCATCTCGAATTAGCTATTGTCGATAACGGTAAAGAAGCCCTAAATTACGTTGCCAGTAACAAGCCCGACCTCATTTTGATGGACATTCAAATGCCCATCATGAACGGCGAAGAAGCCTGTACTTTAATCAAGCAGAAATACCCAACCATTCCTATTATTGCGCTCACTGCTAACGTGCTAGAGCAGGATATCCAGCGCTATTATCGTATCGGATTTGATGGCCATGTAAGCAAACCTATCGATATGCAAAAGCTGTACGGCACCTTAAACAAATATTTATCTCAACAATCACAAGCAATTGCCGTACAAAGCTAGACAGCTTGGTCTTAATATCGGTAGAGTAAAGTAAAACGATTAAAAACAACTGTTGGGAGCACTTTCGTTGAAGCTGCTAGTCTCTGTTCAAGAGGAACTTGCCAAGCCAACAACAACTATTCAAATGTGTTTGCTGGGTATTATTGCCGGTTTATGCTCAGCTGCTGTCATCATTTTGTTTCGATTAGGCTACGAGTCCATTCAATTACAATTTCTCGATGAAGTGGGCCATTATGAAACCCTCGCGCCGGAGATGCGATTACTCCTTCCTGTGCTAGGTGCTTTATGTATTGCGGGCTTTGCTTTTATTACGGGATTTAAACACTACCGCCTTGGTATTCCCTTTATTATTCACCGCGTCAAAATGTTTTATGGCACGGTGCCCTTTAGAACGGCTTTGAACCAATTTTTTGGTGGCATGGTTGCGTTAGCCAGCGGTTTTTCAGTAGGCCGAGAAGGCCCTTCTGTGCATTTAGGCGCAGCCACCAGCAGCTTTTTTGGTACCTCGCTTAAACTCCCCTACAACGCCGTTCGTATTTTGTCTGGATGCGGTATATCCGCAGGCATCGCAGCGTCATTTAATACGCCCTTTGCCGCGGTCATTTTTGTAATGGAAGTGGTACTGCGAGAATATCGCATTCATGTGTTTATTCCGGTGATGCTTGCTGCGGCTTGCGGCTCGGTTATGACGCGAGCCGTATTTGGTAACACCCACGAGCTCGATTTTTTAAACGTAGTGGGGATTCATCAAGGCTGGATCCTTTTCTATTTGATTCCTTTTGGTATGTTCTTAGGTGCTGCCGCCACATTCTTTAACAAACAACTGATGAACATCATCAGAGCTTTTCGCCCGGTATCGATGGCAAGACGTTTGATTTTGGCAGGTATCATCACAGGCTGTGTTGGCTTTTTGATTCCCGAAGCAATGGGTACAGGTTTAAGCCCGGTTAACCTGATTCATGGCGCATCAAACGATATGCATTTACTGCTAATGGTGATGTTTGCCAAAGTGCTACTGACCTTATTTGCGATTGGCTTAGGTGTGCCCGGTGGGGTAATTGGCCCCATACTAGGAATAGGCGTTCTTGCTGGCGTGTTGTTGTTAGAGCCATTAAAACTCATCATGCCTGAAACGGAGCATCTAACCACAAGCTTTGGCTTGCTTGGCATGGCAGGACTGCTTACATCCGTTTTACACGCTCCGCTTGCTGCGTTGTCTTTTATTATGGAGCTATCACACACAACAGGGGTAATCCTACCTGCGATGCTAGTGATTGTGCCGTCTTTTGTAACGGCGAGTCAGTTCCTTAAAAACCGTTCTATTTTCATTAAACAACTCGATTTTCAAAAACTCCCCTATAAAACATCCTTTATTAATGAGTCTTTGCAAAAGGTGGGCGTACTCACTGCCATCGATAAAGAATTTAAGTTGTTTAAAGATGCACCAGAAACAACCATTTTAGACTTCTTAGATACCGCCCCCACACACCCTGTTGTGCAGCAATCGTTTTACGAAATAGATGTGAGCTATCAACTGGTTCAGTATGATATTAGTTTAGATCCTCACGCTCAGGCTCCCTTAACCTATTACCCCATGCAAGGGGTGACGGCTCAGGCAACAATGGCTGAAGTTTATGATATCTTGCAAAAAAACCGACAAGGTGCAGTCTACGTTTATCGCGGTTTAGCTGAGAATATCATAGGTGTTATCACCTGGGATTGCGTGCGTAAATACCTTAATCAACAACACTATTAGGAAAGAAATTCATGAGCATTTTGTGGTTAAAGTCGTTCCACATTTTCTTTGTTATTGCTTGGTTTGCGGGCATTTTCTACTTGCCGCGTTTATTTGTGTATCACGCATCAACGCAAGAACAAGCCGTAAAAGACCAATTTAAGATAATGGAAAGGCGTTTATGGTGGTTCGTACTGCCCTTTGCAGTGTTAACAGGCATTACGGGTATTGGCATGATTCACATGTACGGAAAAGCATGGATGGCAGCATCGGGCTGGCTTCATGCAAAGCTGACTTTAGTTGCGTTAATTTATGTTTATTACGCTTATTTGTTTAAAGTCATGAAGCAATTTGAAAGAGACGACAATACGCACTCTTCCAAATTTTATCGCTTCTTAAATGAAGCCCCTGTTTTGGTGCTTCTTGCCATTGTTATTCTTGTGATTGTGAAGCCTTTTTAAGGCTTCGCTTCTGCCACTTGGTAACTTGCATTACGCTTAGCTAAACGCTTCGAGCGTCGAATCGCCATTCTGCCAACAATAACTGGCGTAAAGACCAAGCTCAAAATCACAGAGAAGCCCACTCCACCCGCTAAAACAACGGCTAATGGCGGCCAAAAAGAGCCTTCGCTGAACAATAATAACGGAATAAACCCGCCCACCGTTGTGACCGTGGTAGAAAGTATATGGCGGCTGCACCCCATCGTTTCTTTTACGATTTCTTCAATGTCACCGGCTTTTGCTAGGGCATTACCGTTAATTGCCGCAATAACGACAATCGAACCATTAATGGCTACCCCAATCAATCCCACTGTACCTAGCATAGGATTAAAACCCAGAGGCAATCCTGAGATCCATAAACTGAGCATGCCTAGCCCCACAGAGAGTACTGCAACTGCGCCAATAACACCGGCTAAGCGCACGCTATTAAACGACAGAATCAAGGTTGCAACCATCAATGCAAGCAATACGGGCGCATAAGCTGCTAACTGCCCCATTGCCTCTCGTTGTTTGTCTGCGTCGCCTTTCATTTTCACATAGTAGCCATCTGGCAAGGCAAACTCTGGCGAGTCCAACAACGCCATAAGTTGTCGGCTGGCATCAACAGCTGGCACATCCGGCATTAAGAAAGCTTCAATTTTATTGATGCGTTCCCCGTCCATGCGATTAATACCACTGATACTCGGCGTTAAGTTAAATTCACCCAATGCTGCCAGTGGAACCCACACATCGTTTGCCCCCAATGAATTGTTAATTAATGGCAAAGTACCTAACGAGTCAACGGTATCTCTTTCTTCTTCGGCGATTTGAATACGCACAGGGATCTCTTCGGTTCCTTCCAAAATAGAACCTCCGACTTGCCCTTCTAAGTTTGCTTGTAGTTGCTGGGCAATATCGGTTAACGACAGGTCCGCCAGTTGGCTAAGGCTGCTATTGGTATCTAACGTTAACTCTGGGTCGTTCATCGTAATTGACGCGGTAGAATGCGTCACACCAGACACTTGCGACAACGCCAACCTCACCTTATGACCCAGCTCGCTCAGTACCTTTAAATCATTGCCATAGATATCAACACCAATAGGCGAGCTGATTGGTGGCCCTTGCCCAAAGGCGCGAACGACCACCTGTGCTTGGGTGTATTGTTTATCTAAATCATTTTGTAACTCGCCAATTAAGCGCTTAGCTGAAGCAATACCGTCCGTACTAATAACTGCCTGCGCAAAGTGCGGCATGTTATCTCGTGTCATGATCTGGTTGTAGTACACTGATGGAACAGATCCTCCCACCAGCCAAAGCGTTTGCGTCACGCCTTCATGCTCACGAATATGAGAGTCGATATCTTTGGTCAATGCTTTGGTTTGCGTAATGGATGAACCGCTTGGCAACCACACATACACTTCAAATTGATCTCTGTCGGCGCTAGGGAAAAACACGTTACCCAACTGCCCTGCTAGCACAAAACCAAGCACAGGTACCGATAAGCTAAATAACAACCCTTGAACGGGTTTTTTAATCGCCAGTGACAGTTTTTTTCTAAACCAAGCAGTCGTATTTGGCATTTGAATGCCTTGCTGATACCACTTCAATTGAGATTCCGGCTTATCGCAATCCACAGGCGCACGCTTTAAAAAACGCGCAGCAAGTGCCCCAATAATCGTTAACGAAATAAACAAAGAGCCAATAAGCGCCATCACCACACTGATTGCAATGGGGCTAACGAAGTCGCCAATGTTGCCGGGCAATAAGAATATCGGCATAAAGCCAAGTACCGTTGTTAACGTTGAAGCCAACAAGGGTACAAACAAATGGCGCAAGCTTTTGACGAGTGCTTGCAATCGAGACAAATCGCCGTTTTGCAGATTCGCCCTGATCTCATCCGTGATCACGATGGCATTATCAATCAGTAAACCAATAGCGATGATGATGCCAAAAATCGACATCTGATGAATTTGTTGGCCATATAGCCCCAATGAAAACAGCGTGAAAGCCGCCGATAGCGGCAGGGTGATGCCAACAATAAGAGCAGCTCGATTCCCCATAAACACAGCTACAACCGCCATGACAACTAAGCTACCGAGTAATAGGTTCTCGGTTAAATCTGCTAATCGTGCTTCGGTGTAAATATTTTGTTCGAACACGATGGTGATTTTTGCAGAGCCTTGATAGCGCGCGGTGAAATCTTCAATCACTTTCTTCGCAGACTCAGTCCACTTATCAACGCGAACATTCACCTGCATTCTCGCCGCCACAATCACCGCTTCTTGCCCTTGAACAAGCGCCTGATCGCGCGGTGGATTGCGCGTTGTTCTGCGTACATCGGCAATATCACCTAAACGTAAGTATCCACCTGTTTGAGTTGTCACTACCGGAATATTGCGCAGCGTATCAAGGCTATCGAGTTCTTCAGCCACTTGAATACGCACATTTTGATTATCGTTACGCATCACCCCTGCAGGTAACTTAGGGTCATTCGACTCGACGATTCTGCTTGCTTGCTGCACACTCAACCCGGCAGCACTCAATTGCTGCGGACTAATGGTTACGTTAATTTCTTCCGAGGCCGTGCCAAA
>CAXRCC010000138.1:0-12596 GCA_964228975.1 Paraneptunicella sp.
GTGAGTGCCCACACAGATTGTCTATTGTAAATTGTTAAAGAACGTTTGCTTCAGGACACTGCCTTGAAGCGGACGTGAAGTTTAAATCATTCAACTTTCTTGTCAAGAAGTTATTTGATATTTTTTCAATTAACTTTTTGATGAAGATTGCAGATTTCTCTGCGTTGACGCTTCCCGTCAGAAGTGCTGCGTATTATAAGGAGACAAATTGATTACGCAACCCCTTTTTTGAATTATTTTTAATATTTTTATCGCGATACACAACGAGCCACTTTTTTATTAAAAATCAATATGTTAAAAAGATAAAGAGTTAGAAGAGAATAAAAAACAGGCGTTTAATGGATGAAATAGTAGCTAATTCTATAAAAGAGGGGTTATCAATGTGCCATCCATGGCACATCAATTCATTATTTCTTGCTGTTTTCATTGTCCTCATTGGCAAACTCAGCGTCATTAACTTGCGTATCACCCACGACGTGCTCAAGTTTGATATTGTCCACACTTCTAAATGTATTAATGGGACCAGCTAAAGTATATAAAGCGAATACAATAAATAGGACTAAAGCAGGCTCTGTTGCAACAACAATAAAGATCAACATAACCACGAGCAAAGCAACGAAGGGGACTTTCCCATGCCAATTCACTTCTTTAAACGAATTGTACTTAAAGTTACTCACCATCAAAGCACCAGCTAGCGCAGTAATCAGAGCAACCATGCCTTGAACGAAGAATTCATTAAACACTTCTTTTATCTGGTACTCCTCCCCTACCCAAACTAAACCTGCGACTAAAGCGGCAGCACTTGGGCTAGGTAAACCTTGGAAGAATCGTTTGTCGGCGGATTCAATTTGAGTATTAAACCTTGCTAGCCTTAACGCCGCGCCCGCAACGTAAATAAAAGCAGCAAGCCAGCCGAGTTTGTTTAAATCAGATAATGCCCAGTTATACGCAACGAGAGCGGGTGCCATCCCAAACGATACCATATCGGCCATTGAGTCATACTCGGCACCGAATGCACTCTGTGTTTGAGTCATTCGAGCAACGCGTCCATCTAAACCATCAAAAATCATTGCAACAAATATCGCTATTGCTGCGGGTTCGAACTGCCCCTTCATTGAGGCAACAACGGCATAAAACCCCGAAAAAATACCAGCCGTCGTAAGTAAATTAGGCAATAAGTAAATGCCCTTATGTTTTGATTCTGTCATGAAGTACTCCAATTGAAGGGCAGGAAAATAACATAATTCATAATCTTAGGTGAAGAGAAAACCGCCCCGAACAAACGTCGAGGGCGGCATAACGTGATTTGACAGTATAGAAGTATAGTTAAATTCAGCGGATCACAAATGCTCCATCTACAGCATCGATTGATACTCCATTAGCCGACGCTAGCGTCCCCGCGAGTAGTTTCTGAGCAAGTGGATTTTCAATCTGTTTTTGAATTGCTCGTTTAAGAGGCCTTGCCCCAAACACCGGGTCATACCCAGCATCAGCAAGCTTATCGAGCGCTGCATCAGTTAAATGCATTTCGATCTCTTTTTCTTTAAGTCGTTCAATTAAATGGCCCAGCTGTATTCGGGCAATTTCTTTAATGTGGGATTTACCAAGAGGATGAAACACGACAGTGTCGTCAATACGATTAATAAATTCTGGACGGAATTGTTGCGATACAACGCCCATCACCGCCTCTTTCATTTGCTCGTATTCCGCTTCTGTATGTAGCTCTTGAATCAAATCCGACCCTAAATTTGAAGTCATAATGACCACTGCATTTTTGAAATCAACCGTACGGCCTTGTCCATCCGTTAGCCGACCATCATCTAACACTTGCAATAAAATGTTAAACACATCAGGGTGCGCCTTTTCTACTTCATCGAGCAAAATAACAGAATAAGGCTTGCGACGAACCGCTTCCGTCAAATATCCCCCTTCTTCATAGCCTACATATCCCGGTGGCGCACCAACTAACCGTGCAACAGAGTGTTTCTCCATAAACTCAGACATATCTATGCGCACCATGGCATCCGACGTGTCGAATAAAAATGAAGCTAACGCCTTACACAACTCCGTTTTACCAACCCCTGTTGGCCCTAAGAATAAGAATGAACCTATCGGGCGATTTGGGTCAGATAAACCAGCTCGAGAACGTCGAATAGAATTCGCGACCGCGTCAACCGCCTCACTCTGACCAATCACATTCTTGTGAAGCTCCTCTTCCATTCTCAGTAACTTAGATTTCTCACCTTCGAGCATTTTAGAAACCGGGATGCCCGTCCAGCGCGACAGCACATCGGCAATCTCATTGTCTGTTACTTTATTCTTAAGCAATGTTGTCTCTTTCGACTCCCCTTCCGCTGCAAACTCTAGCTTTTGCTCAAGCTCAGGGATTCGACCGTATTGCAATTCCGACATCCGACTTAAATCCTGCGCCCGTCTTGCAATCTCTAAATCCAGTTTGGCGCGTTCAAGCTCCGCTTTGATATGCTGAGTGCCTTGCATCGCCATCTTCTCAGCATCCCAGACTTTTTCCATTTCCTTGAACTTCATTTCCAACTTTTCACGTTCAATTTCAATGGCGGCTAAACGCTTGTAACTGGCATCATCTGTTTCTTTAGATAGCGCCTGTTCTTCTAATTTGAACTGGATAATCTTCCTTTCTAAGCGATCCATATCTTCCGGCTTAGAATCAATTTGCAAACGAATGCTTGCCGCGGCTTCGTCAATCAGGTCAATGGCTTTATCCGGTAATTGACGATCGCTGATATAACGGTGAGAAAGTGTGGCCGCTGCAACAATAGCAGGGTCGGTAATATCAACAGAATGATGTAGTTCATACCTTTCTTTTAGGCCACGCAAAATAGCGATAGTGTCTTCCACATTAGGTTCATCCACTAACACCTTTTGGAATCGACGCTCTAGCGCTGCGTCTTTTTCTATATATTGGCGGTATTCATCAAGAGTGGTAGCGCCAACACAATGTAATTCACCTCGCGCTAATGCAGGTTTCAGCATGTTACCTGCATCCATCGCGCCATCACCTTTACCGGCACCAACCATTGTATGCAGCTCATCGATAAAGAGAATAACGCTGCCTTCTTCTTTTGAAAGCTCATTCAAAACAGCTTTCAAACGTTCCTCGAATTCGCCCCGGTATTTTGCCCCTGCGACTAACGCGCCCATATCCAAAGATAATACGCGCTTGTTTTTCAATCCTTCTGGCACTTCTGCATTTACAATACGCTGCGCTAACCCTTCAACAATGGCGGTTTTACCCACCCCAGGTTCACCAATTAATACCGGGTTATTTTTGGTTCTTCGCTGCAACACTTGAATAGTACGGCGAATTTCTTCATCGCGCCCAATGACCGGATCTAACCGACCTTGCTCTGCACGCTCGGTTAAATCGGTAGTGTATTTTTCTAACGCTTGGCGAACATCCTCTGCATTCGGATCAGTCACTTTTTGACCGCCACGCATTTTTTCAATGCTTTGCTCGATGTTCTCTGTTGCTGCACCTAACTGTTTAAGTAACGCACCTAGCTGCCCTTTGTCTTGAAGCGCCGCCAATACGTAAACTTCAGAAGTGATGTATTCATCTTTACGTTTCTGCGCAATTTTGTCGCACAGGTTTATTAATACAACGGTATCTTTAGCGAGCTGAACATCTCCGCCAATACCTTCCACGCGAGGGAGTTTATCAATTAGCTGCGATAAACCAGAACGCAACGCATTGACATTAACACCTGCTGTTTCCATTAACGCTCTGACAGAGCCACCGTCTTGATTCAACAGTGCCACCATAATGTGGACAGGTTCGATATACTGGTGATCACGACCTAGTGCCAATGATTGTGCATCTGATATGGCGATCTGAAATTTGCTCGTTAATCTATCTAACCGCATATATACACCTTTTCTACTCGATTACTTCGTTAGTCTTTTTATGGGTGTAAATGGTGGCAGATTCAAGCCAAAAAAATTTATAAATTGTTGTGGATCAAATGAAACAACATTGAAACGCGGCACACGTATTCTAATTAGTGCTTCGATTGAAGGCTAAGATCACCAACCAAATAAGTCATGTGTGCTAATTACGTGTTTAAAAAAGAGAAATGAGCGAAGCCATCCGGCCCGTTTTGCCATCACGCCGATAAGAGTAAAAATGCTCGGGGTCTGAGTAAGTGCAATATTCACCGCCTGATATCATCTTCACCCCCACATGTTGGAGCTTTTCTGTTGCGATTTGATATAAATTCCCAAGATACTTGATTTCCCGCTCAGCAGCAGATGACTCAACGAGAGACGCCTCCGGCTCTTGTTTATGCGAGGTTATCTGATGTGGGGTTATCTGACGAAATGCGTGGGGATACGCCGAAAATGCCGATACCACATCACCGCCAACTTCAAAGTGCTCCGGCCCTATAGCTGGCCCTAACCATGCGCACACGTTTTGGCTTTGAAAAAGGCGTGGTTCAGCTTGTTCAATTTGCTCTAACGTTTGCTCAATAATGCCTTCTGCTAAACCTCGCCACCCGGCATGAATCGCCGCAACCCAACGAGCTTGCCTATCACACAACAATATCGGCAAACAATCTGCCGTCATCACCACGCAAGTCACCTCTTTTTCGAACGTAAAGCTGGCATCCGCTCTTGGCAACGCGCCCTGCGTTTGTGAACTCACACTCTGTTTTTTAAGGGGAAGCTGCACCGCTTGGGCGCTGTGAACTTGTTCAAGCCAGTGAATATTCAAAAAAGGTAACTGAGCGCGGTGAGCTTGCACCGTTTTTGGTACATCCCCTACGTGCTCGGCAAGATTAAACTGATGAAAAGGCGCAAGGCTTGAGCCAATTCCTGATCGTGTTGTACTCACCGCACGTACCGACAACGAAGCTGGCCAATTTGGCATAATCCAGTTGGGATGAAACCTATTCATCAGGCAGCCTCTAAAACAGCTTGCTTTAACGCATTAATTCGATAAGCGATCATCAAGGAACAGAGCCTATTCAAACATGGGTAAAGTCACCCGCCTAAATAATGGGAGACTCTTTTCTCAAGCTGTTACGCAACGCAAGAAAATCATCGGGAAGTGGCGCTTGCCATGTCATCCACTCGCCAGTTGTTGGGTGGAATAACCCTAACTGAACCGCATGCAATGCTTGGCGCGAAAAACCTCTTAAGATAGAAATAAACGCTTCCGACGCGCCTTTTGGCAAACGCGTACGACCACCATATAAAGGGTCGCCCACCAGAGGGTGACGGATATGAGACATATGCACACGGATTTGGTGTGTTCTTCCTGACTCAAGCTTCAATCGCAAATGCGTGAAATCTTTAAACTTCTCGATAATGCGATAATGTGTCACTGATTCACGCCCGTCTGGCACAACTGCCATGCTGGTTCTTTTGGTTTTATGACGCCCAATTGGCGCATCAACCGTGCCACCTGCCACCAACACGCCATTCACAATGGCTTCGTACTCTCGGCTAATTTCACGCGCTTGAAGCTCTGCAACCAAATGCGTATGAGCTGGAATCGTTTTCGCCACCACCATTAAGCCTGTAGTGTCTTTATCTAAACGATGCACAATGCCTGCTCTTGGCACCACTTCAATGCCAGGACAATGATTCAATAACGCATTCAACATAGTGCTATCTTTATTACCTGCACCGGGATGCACCACAATTCCCATGGGTTTATTGATGATCAAGATATCATCGTCTTCATAAATAATCGGCAGATCGATGGCTTGCGCTTCGTGTGCGACTTGAATTTCAATGGTACCTTCAATTTCAACGTGCTCTCGACCGAGCAATTTTGTGCGAGGCTTATCTGCCACTTCACCGTCAATTTTGACACCACCAGCAAGGATCCACTCTTTAATACGAGAGCGAGAATACTCGGGGAACAACTCTGCTAACACTTGGTCCAAACGCTTGCCCGCGTGAGCAAATTCCAGTGTTGCTTCGAGGTTAATTTTTTCTTGATTAGAACTCATGAATACTAGTACTAGCTTTCTTTTGCGCGCATTTTGTCATTCATCCCTGAAAAAAGCCACTTAGCATATAAATATAGTGGCTTTTTCAGCATTAACTCGTCATATTTCCGTGCAAGTTGAACCAATTGCACCACGCTTTGTCTGAGAAAAACCGAGTTTTTCACTTCTGAAAATGGAAATACCCTTACTTAGGGAGTAGAATCTCGTTCTTTGTTGAAATAGCTGTTCGCAAAAAATTGGCGATAGGCGTATCACAAGTCCCCGAATTAGCAGGAAAGAATAGATTTATCTATGAAAAGAATAACAATTTTGCGTCTCGTATCCGCTGCGTTTGTAGCCTCCGCACTTTCTGCCTGTTCTTCATCGCCAGATGATGAAGATATTGTAATCGCTAATAAAGGCGCGGAAGCCCTCTATGAAGACGCGAAAACCAGTATGGAAATTGGTAACTTTAACCAAGCTGCAGCCACGTTGAGTGCGCTTGACTCTCGCTATCCGTTTGGTCCTTTGTCTCACCAAGTACAGCTTGATTTAATTTACGCCTATTATAAGGCGGCTAAAGCCGACGAAGCCTTAGCCACGATTGATAGATTCCTTCGCCTTAACCCTAATCATTCCGATATTGATTACGCCATTTATATGCGCGGGTTGGTAAACATGGGTTCAGACGCTAACTTCTTCCAAGATATTGTTGGCATCGATCGTTCAGACAGAGACGCCAGCCAAGCGCGCGAAGCCTTTAATGACTTCAAAGGCTTGATTGAAAAGTTTCCCGACAGCAAATATGCCGCTGATGCGCAAAAGCGTATGCTGCACATCAAAAACCGCCTTGCGAAGTACGAATTGGCTGTTGCGCGCTATTACATGAAACGCGATGCTTACGTTGCCGCCTCTAACCGTGGACAATATATCGTTGAGCACTTCCCCGATACCCTTCATGTAAGAGAAGCGTTGGAAATCATGGTTGAGTGTTACGATCACCTAGAGCTGGAAAAGCTTAAAGAAGGTGCCATGCAAACACTGCGTTTAAACTTCCCTGAAAGTAGTTATTTAAACTAAGTTAAGCATCAACGCATTGGGTGAAACGTCCTAAACGAAAAAGCGATAAGAAAAATAGATCGCTAAAAATATAACGTTAAAAAAGAATACACCGTTAAAAAAGAGTACACCGTTTAAAAAGAGTACATCGTTAGAAAATACGATATTAAAAAGAACACGGCGTAAAAAACACTAAGCTAAAAGAAATACAAAAAAACCGCTCATTAGAGCGGTTTTTTTATGTTTAACACTTTATTAAAAGCCCTACCGTGTTTTCCTCGTAACGCTTCGTGGTCATCCATGTTCTTATTTAAAGAACAAATGACTAAAGGGATTAAGCAGCCTCGCAATCCCCGAGGTGAAGTGCAACGGCTTATCCACAATACTGAACACCAAACATCCATCAGGATCGTTCGACACTGGCGTGTGCGTATGCTCCGAATCCAATAAAATCAAATCTCCGGTTTCATAATGATTCGCGCCATCTTCAAACTCACCATTTATCACCAACGTCCATTCATTACCTCGATGGGTATGCTCTGGAACGCTGCCCCCTTTCTCCATATAAATAAATTCTGCGCGAGTATCGCCACCTAAATCGACTTGTGCTTGCCATAACTTACCCACCAGCTTTTTCCAGCCTCGGGTTTTATTCGCAAATTTCCCCAAACTCCTTGGCAACACAAACGACTTTCCGTCCAACTCCAATGTTGAAGCAGTGGCGCTTAATTGGCTTGAATTCAAAACAAGCGGGGATTGTGGCGTTTCAATGATGTCTTGCATCATATTGGCAAAAAGCGCCAACTCTTCTTCACTTGAAGACGGTGTGTCGTACAACGCCTCATCTGCTAACTCTTGCATACATTGTTGCAAGTTATGTTGACAGCGAGGACACAAATCACAATGCGCCGACACCATGAGAGCTAACGTGGGCTCCATCACACCGGCTGCAAACTCTCTTAACTGTTGGCTACTCGGGTGAAATTTAATTGTGCTCATCTAACAACTCCTTGAGTTTTTGCAGTGCCAATCGCGTACGAGATTTAATGGTGCCAAGGGGCGTATCTGTCTCATCAGCCACTTCTTGTTGAGATTTGCCATGAATATATATGGCTAAAATCACTTCACGCTGTTTTTCTGGCAAGCAATCCATTTTTTCCACAATTTGCTCCAGCGTCACCGAGTCATCGACCAACTCTTCATCCACTGGTGCTGTTTGCTCTACTAAAATTGGCCACAAATCGTCTGAACACACATCTTCCTTACGATGCTGCATTTTTCGGAGTAAATCGAAACGCAAGTTTCTTGCGATGGTAAACACCCAGGTGGACGGTTTTCCTTTTTCAGCATTAAACAGATGGGACTTTTGCCACACGTTAGTCATCGTGTCTTGCACCAGCTCCATGGCGAGCGCTTCGTTGCCTAACTGCTGCAACGCGTAAGAGCGCAATCGTGGCGCAAAAAAGGAGAACACTTTTGAAAACGACGCCCGACAGCGGTTTTCAGCGATGTTAACAAGGCATTGTGCTAACGCCTCGGCACTGGTTTCACTGTCCGAAGGCGGTGCATTATTTGAATATGGCAAGGTTGATTCAACCAGCATGGAGCATTACCAAAGATATCTACAGTGTATCTCATTACGGGGTAAAACTCAGAAAGGATCATTGCACTAATTGATGCAAATAATGGTACACCTCATTTAAGCTCTTTGACTGTATAAAATCTTGCTTTTGTTCGGGCGAAATCGGCAGGACTTCCATCCATCGATACAGTACCCAACGTGGGCATTCAAACTTGGCCTCCCCTTCGTACAATTGCCCAAGTTCAGGGTAAATACCAAACAACTCTTTCAACCGTTTGCTCAGCACCGCAATATCGTGTTGCGCTTGCACGTCTGTACTTTCTTCTTGAGTCAGCAGCTCGCAGTGCCCGAGTCTCAGTCCATCTTGTTCCGTTTCAATATCTGAAATTGAAACAAACGCCTTCCCTTTCACTACAATCCCAAGCAAGCCGTCCTCTAGCTGACTAAAATCACATATTTCTACCCACGTACCCACAGGCAAAATATGCTGATTTGTCGATTTATCGCTGGCCTCATCCATCATACAAATCACCAGCCCCTGACCCGACTGACACACCTCTTTCACCATTCTTAAATAACGGGGTTCAAACACCCTCAAAGACAACCGTCCTTCTGGAAAAATATGTGCGGACAACGGAAACAACGGTAACTTCATATGCGGTCTCAACCGGAAAATCGTGGAATAGGTTTCCTTTTTACTGCAATGTGCTTTTTTTAGATTAACGTTGATCGAAAAAGATTAAGGGCCGTACTCATATCAAGGAGGGAAACATGCACGCAATCGAACAGAAATTTTCTGATTTTTATCAAAACTTTAGTAAGCAGTCAGTCGACAATTTAAGTGACATTTATGATGAGCACGTTGAATTCGTCGATCCTGTTCATCACGTATACGGTCTCGACTCGCTCACTCACTACTTTGAGCGCTTATTAAAAGAAACTGCGCGCTGTCAGTTCATTATTCACGAGTTCGAAAAAGCAGAAGCCTCTTCTTTCGTCACGTGGACCATGGATTTCGCCCACCCCAAATTGAAATTTGGGAAACCGATTCAATTAGCAGGCATCAGCAAAATACGAGTCGCTAATGATAAAGTCATCTACCAACGAGACTATTACGATCTCGGCGCCATGCTTTATGAGCACGTCCCCTTACTTGGTTTAGCCACTCGCTTTTTGAAAAACCGTTTGTAAAAAGGCCCAACTTCTATGACACAACGCATCGCCATTGTGGGAACAGGCATTTCCGGCCTCACCTGCGCACACCTTCTTCATCCTCACCATGACATTACCGTGTTTGAAGCCAATGACTATATTGGTGGGCATACCGCAACTGTCGATGTTGAAATTGAAAACCAAACGTACGCGATTGATACCGGGTTCATTGTTTACAATGATTGGACTTACCCCAACTTCATTAAATTGCTGAAAAAGCTCAACGTTGAAACCCAAGCAACGGAAATGAGCTTTAGCGTGAAAGATGCCAATCGCGATTTCGAGTACAACGGCCACAGCCTAAACTCACTATTCGCACAAAGAAGAAACGTTTTACGCCCGATGTTTTGGCGCATGCTCAACGATATTGTTCGTTTTAACAAACTGTGTAAATCGCCGGATACCTTGGCGAAATCAGGCGATAAAACGCTGTGGGATCTCATTGAACAAGAAAAGTTTTCAGCGGCGTTTTCTTATCATTATATATTGCCAATGTGCGCGGCTATTTGGTCAACCTCTCTTGAAGAGATCAAAGGCTTTCCGTTGCGCTTTTTCCTCCAGTTTTTTAACAATCACGGCCTGCTTAACCTTGTAGATAGACCTCAGTGGCATACGTTAGTTGGCGGCTCTCGTGCTTACATACCGCCACTTACAAAAGGGTTTGAAGATCGTATTCACTTGAACAGTCCCGTTGATGCGATACACAAGGAGGAGAACCATTGGGTGGTAGAATCCAAAGGCCAAAAACAGCACTTCGATAGCGTGATACTGGCTTGCCACAGCGACCAAGCGCTGAACATGTTGACCGCCCCTACACCTGAACAGCAAGGTATTCTCGGCGATATCCGGTATGCGCCCAACGACGTTGTATTGCATACTGATGCGCACATTTTGCCAAAGCGCCAATTGGCTTGGGCCAGCTGGAATTACCATATCGATACGCAACAAGAGGCGCTTTCTCGCCCAGCGACAGTGACTTACAACATGAACATATTGCAACGTTTGCAATCAAATACCACGTTTTTGGTTACGCTAAATAACACTGATGCGATTCGACCAGAAAAAATATTACGCCGCTTCAATTACAGCCACCCCCAATTCAATCAAGCAAGCCATAAAGCCCAATCTCGCAGGCAAGAGATTTGCGGCAAACATAATCTGCATTTTTGTGGCGCATATTGGTACAACGGGTTTCATGAAGACGGTGTTAAAAGCGCATTGGATGTGTGCAAACGATTTGGCGTATCGTTATGAGTAGCGCATTGTATCAAGGTGTCGTGATTCACGGTCGCGTCGAACCGAAAAAGCATCACTTTCACTACAAACTATTTCTCTTTTGGTTGGATTTGGAAAATATCGAACAAACCTGTCGTGACATTAAAGGGCTAGCCTATAACCGGCGCGGGCTTGTGCAATTCAAGCGAGAAGACTATTTAGACCAACCAAGTAAGCCGCTACATGTCAGGGCACTGGAAAGAATGAATGAGTTGTCTGATAAACCACTGAAAGGAAAAGTGTACTTCTTGGGGCAGTTGCGAACCCTTGGATTTTACTTCAGCCCGGTGAATTTTTATTACTTACAGGGTGAAGATGGCCATTTCACGCATTTACTCGCAGAAGTCAGCAATACGCCGTGGGATCAGCGTCATCATTACCTTGTTACCCTGCCTGAAAAAGACAACCCGCATTCGCTCAACGACGTCATTTCTCCTACAGAAAAAGCGTTTCACGTTTCTCCGTTTAATCCGATGGACATGGAATATCGTTGGCAAGTGTCTCAACCGGGTGAAAAGCTGAATTTGTCTATTGCCTGCTATAAAAAAGAAGAGACGCCCAAAAAGCACTTTGTGGCGGGCATTCAAATGCGCCGACTTGCGCTCACGTCTCGCCATTTAAAGCAGCAGCTCATAGCCATTCCCAGTACTGCAATGAAAACCCTGTTTGGCATTTATTGGCAAGCGCTCAAATTGTTTATTAAGCGCATGCCGTTTTATTCTGCTCCCAAAACCTAAAGGGACTACTCTTCTTCAGGCGCGCCGTTTAAATTTTACGATAGCTCTCGCAAACGCTCTACCGCGAGGTAAATCACAGATCCGTTAGGGTAAAGGCTGCGGCTTGATAATACGCCTGCTTCTTTTCCGGTTAACAACGTAATAGCTTCATCTACCGATTCCACCGCATAGATGTGGAATTCGCCCTTTTTCGCCGCCGCTAATACGTCTTTATTGAGCATCAAGTTAACTTGGTTGGATTTCGGTACAATCACGCCTTGTGAACCTGTGAATCCGCGTTTACGGCACACTTCAAAGAAGCCTTCAATTTTCTCATTAACGCCGCCTACAGGCTGAACTTGCCCATATTGGTTAATTGAGCCTGTGATGGCGAGTTCCTGCTTAATGGGTAAGCCCGTTAAAGCAGAAATCAGGACGATTAGCTCCGCCAAAGACGCGCTATCGCCGTCGATATGCCCATAAGATTGTTCAATCGCAATATTGGCGCACAACGTCAATGGGAATTCCTGTGCGTATTTATGCCCCAAGTACCCCGTTAACAACATCACGCCTTTAGAGTGAATGGCCCGCCCTAATTCCACTTCTCTTTCAATATCAACAACGCCATTTGAACCGGGGTAAACCGTTGATGTGATTCTTGTTGGTGTGCCAAAAACACTGTCTCCAATTTCCAGAACCGTTAAACCGTTCACTTTACCAACAGCGGTGCCTTCGGTGGCAATTAGAATTTGCCCATCCTTAATATCATCTAATAAC
>CAXRCC010000139.1:0-8494 GCA_964228975.1 Paraneptunicella sp.
TCCCCCAACGTCTCTTTTCAGTAAATCAAACACAATTCAGGTAACGCTCTATTGCCTTTTTAGCGCTTGAGCGTTATGCCGCCAGCGGTCCTGTTACGCCTAAAACGTAATATCCCAGCATGATTAACACGCCTGTTAAAACAACGTAATAGAGTGTGGGAACGATGGTTTTTCTCAGGGTCATGCCTTCTTTTCCTAACAAACCGACCGTGGCACTTGCGGCCACCACATTGTGAATGGCAATCATGTTGCCTGCGGCTGCGCCTACAGCTTGGGAGGCAATCATTAACGAGGGAGCCAGGCTCAGGCTCATCGCCGCTTCATACTGAAATTGGCTGAACATCATGTTGGAAACCGTGTTTGAGCCAGCAATGAAAGCACCAAGGGCACCAATGGTTGGGCTAATAAACGGATACGCTTGTCCTAACCAAGCTGCGAACATTTGTGCGCTTGCCATCGGCATCGACGGTAAATCGGATAGGTTTACACCGGAGTTAATAAAGATACGCACCATCGGAATGGTAAACATAAGCACAAAACCTGCGCCCACGAGCGTTTTACTCGATTCGCCAAACGCACCGCTTAGCGCTTGTGCTCTGTGGCCTTTACGCGATTGAATCAGCACCGCCACCAGCGCTGCAATAATCATTAAGCCACCGGGCAAATAAAGCGGACTAAACGACGCACTAATCCCTGCCTCACCGAGGATATCGGTGAACCCCACTTTGACATTAGACAGCATGGATTTGAATTCTGGAGAAACGCGGGACACAACGAGCAGCGCAGCAACTACCAAATACGGAATCCATGCTACAACAGGTGAAATACGCTTTGCGGCTGACGGCTGAGCATGCTCGCCTTCAGATTCACTTCCTTCCATGCCAAACCAATCCTTATCCCACGTTGCACGAGGGCCAAAATCCCACTGCGTTTTGGGCACGAGAAACCCGTTTTTTGCCGCTGTAACAACAATCACTAAACTGATTAATCCACCCAGTAACGACGGAAATTCTGGGCCAAGGAAAATGCCAGTTAATGCATAAGGAAGCGTGAAAGCCAAACCGGAAAACAGGGCAAACGGCAGAATATCTAAACCTTCTTTCCAGCTTTTATTCTGTCCGAAAAAACGCGTGAGCATTAACACCATAAGCAGGGGCATTAATGTGCCAACAAGGGCATGTATGATTGATACATCGGTGGTGATTAGGCGTACAAACTCTTCCCAGTGCCAACCCTGATCGTGCAACAGTGGTTCTATGCTTGCGCCGTCTAGGCCTTTGTTCACGCCAATTACAATGGGAGTGCCCACCGCACCAAAAGACACGGGCGTACTTTGAATCATCATCCCCATTAACACCGCAGCTAATGCCGGAAAGCCAATGGCAACCAGTAAAGGTGCCGCAATTGCCGCCGGAGTACCAAAGCCTGACGCGCCTTCAATAAAAGTCCCAAAACACCACGCAATCACGATAGCTTGCACGCGCCTATCCGGAGACACCTGAATAAAGCCCTCTCGGATAACCTGTATCGCCCCCGTGTGTTTTAAGGTGTTGAGCAGAAATAAGGCACCAAATACAATCCACATCACAGAAGCGGTGATCACCCATCCTTGTAAAACCGTTGCTGCAACACGGCTTGGTGCCATATCCCAAACAAACAACGCTAATATAATGTTAACAATTAACACAATCGGCATCGCGCGCTTAGCAGGCCACTGTAATCCCAATAAAAGCAAGGCACACAGCGCAATCGGTAGCAGCGCAAGGAGTCCCAATGTCAGCTCATTCATTCTTATTCTCCAAACAATCCTTGCTTTTCATTTGGCACAGAAAGGCACAACAAGCAGATTGTTAAATAGGGGTTAATAAAGCGTAACCAGACTGTACATTTCGGCAAAATCTTTATATATAGTCATAAATGACAATGTTTTTTTCTTTTTTTGACATAATTGAGTGTAGGCAGGTCCGTGGTAAAGGCAGACGATATTTTTCTTTTTGTGCAGGTTGTTGATGAAGGTTCATTTTCAAGAGTCGCAGAAAAGCTGGAGATGACGAATTCCGTCGTGAGTAAACGCATAGGGCGACTAGAAAAGGCACTGAATGTGCAATTGCTGTATCGCACCACGCGCAAATTAACGCTAACAGAGGCTGGCACCGCGCTCTACGGCAAGGCAAGGCTTGCAAAACAAACCCTGCAAGACGCACAAGATGCGGTGAATGGCTACGGGGAAGCCGTACGCGGCAAAATAAAAATTTCTATGCCGGATGTCTCAGCAAAGCTGATTTTGAATAAAGCCGTGGCGGAATTTTGCCAACTGCATCCCGGTGTGGAAGTAGAGCTTTCGATCAGTAATCGCTTTGTGGATTTGCTGGATGAGGGGTACGACTTGGCTATTCGTACTGCCCATTTAGAAGATTCGTCGCTGATTGCTCGACGTCTTGTCGACTCGCACTGGATCCTCTGTGCAAGCCCGGAGTACTTTCAAAAAGCGGGAAAGCCCCAGCACCCCGATGACTTAAAATCGCATCACTGCCTGATTTATAAATATGAAGGAACCGGACCAGACACTTGGCGTTTCGTTGTGAATGACGAGGATTATAACGTCCAAGTATCCGGTCGATTCCACACCAACAACCTTGACGCACTAAGACAAGCCGCTGTTGCCGATTTTGGTGTTGCGTATCTGCCCAAAGCGCTTGTTTATCAAGACTTAAAGGCAGGAAAGTTAGTTAGCGCCTTAGAAACTTATGTATCCAAACGATTGGGGATTTATGCCGTTTACCCGCGAACTCGCCAACCCGATAAAAAACTCACGTTACTGGTTGAGCACTTTCGAGGCGCATTCCAATCGTTAAAAGATCAGTTTCATTAAGCGCGGTGTTTTTCAAAGCCGTTCTTTGATGGTTGCGCTTTAAAAACCCATCGTTAAAAGTCGTACTTCGCAGAGACTTGCAAATAGTTAGAGTCGATAGGATCGATGCCTTCATCATCTATCGAATAATTGCCCACTTCGATACCCACATCGAGGTGATCGGTAATGCTCTCGATTAAGTTCACGCCCCAATGTGAGCGGTCTCTGTCGAGGACATCCGTTTCTGCGGCACCATAAAATGCCGTGCTTCGCATAGATTCAGTCCAGTAATGACGATAAGCCACGGTAAAGGCAACGGTGCTTTCTACTTCCACTTCATCGGTATCTGGATCAGTAACAATATCCGGCGTAAGCCCAGCTGCAACATAACGCCCAGCATCGCCCGAGGTAACCTGAAAGCGTAAATCGTCTTTACCAAAGGTGGGAATTTTCCCGGCAATATTGAAAGCAAATCCCGTATCGTCTAGCCCCCCTTGGTCTATTTTGCGTAGCAATGTACCAAAGGAGATCAATCCCCATGAAGGACGATAATTATAGCGCGCAATAAAATCAGGTACGCTTTCATCCGGATCGGCTTGATCCCCGGTCAAACCTACGGCACTAGCGGGTGTGCCCACATCACCGTCGCCATTGGTTTCTGAGTTTTCAATGGCGAACTGCCAGTTGCCGTAGGTATAGCGAATTTGGGTTTCACGCACGAATACCTCACCCACGTGAGGTCCGCCGAAATCCAGCGCTTCGGGTAAGGCATGAAGCGGCATGACTGTGCTCCAATTTTGCCCAATCATCCAATTTTTGTACTGAATATAAAAATGGCGTAATCGCGGATTAGAGGAATTACTCACCACTTCATTTCCGCCACCGCCGTAGAAATCCCACTCTACGAAGCCAGTTACATCGCCGTGTTGAACTTTGAGATTCACGCGAGACTCGCGCACGTTAAAACCTAAGTGGGACGTATCTACTGCTTGCCCGGCAGGAAAGTTACCGATCCAATAGTCCTGATAAGCGACATCGCCATCGACCATTCGAACATCGACCTTGGCATAACCGCCAAGTGAGACTTTAGTTTCTTCGTTACCTGTTTTGACTGTCACTAACTCAACAGCAGTGGCTTTTGCACTGCTAAAAGCTGCCACAACACAAGCAGCCACTATCGCCTTCTTTCCCAACACAGTTTTCATTGGTTACATCCCGCATCTTTTTTAACAAATTGTTAACAGCGGAATATACGGATTGTGTAAATCGCGATAAATGCAATAAAAGGCGAATCACTTTTTCCAAAAGTGGCATAATGCTACGGTGTTTTTTCGCCCCTAGTACACCTTAATGACCTCTTCTCCCGTGGTCGTTTTTAACGTGACTTCTGCCACCGGATAACTCGGTGGAAACTGGCCAATATAGGTTGCCACCCAGTTTCGTTGGTTATCTTGTTTCACCACTGATAGTGCGCCACCGTGTGTTAAAACAATGTCTTTTGTTTCATAGGATACACTTTTGATTCGATGCGCAATTTTATCTGCAAACGCATCGGGAAATTCGAGATACAGTGAGATTTGATAAGGGCTCATCAGGTTGTACCAACTGCGCTCTTCCACCACAACCCGAATAGAAAGCAACTCGGCAATGAGTGCGGGAGAGAGGTTTCCTTTTTCATCAATGTACTCTTCTAGCGCCCCCAGCTGTGCACTCAGCGTTGAGGCTCGTTGCGCTAATTCATAAGCCCGCTCAGCAGCCAAGGCATTTTCATGACGAAGCTGCGCAACGTGAAGCCTTTGGCCCACGACCTCTTGCGCTAGTTTTTGAGCTTTACTGCGCGCGATTTTTAAATCTGCTTCACTGGCTGAAATATTGCCTTGAATATGTATTGCACTCGAAAGCTGCTTTAAATTTTCTAAAATGAGAGCCGATTCTTGAACCTTATAATCGCGCACGCTTTGCGCTAAAAGATCATACTCTTCTTCCAGCGCTTCCACTTTCGCATCGGCTTGTTTTAAAAAGATAGACTGGGTAGCAATAACGCCCTCTTTGGCTTCAAGCTCTGCGGTTGCTGTCACTTGAGTGACTTCCTTACCTACCATGCCGTAAATACCAAATAAAATTGAGGGAATGGAAAGAATGGCCGCGCCCGTTTGATACCATTTCTTTTGTGACTCTTGGATAGCATGATCCAGATATTTTCCTAATTTCCCTTCCAGCGACTCATCTAACTCAATTGCCATTGCAACCACTCCTAATAACCAACATTCCTGCGCGTTCAGCTATAAAACATATGCTTTTTGTGTTTATTAACGACGTTAACGACAAATGATTTACATAAATAGCGAATCATAAACGTTGCATATGTGAACAAATCACCTTGCCTAACGGTTGGTAATTTTCTCATTTTGAACAATAATTATACATGTAGCACAGTTTTTTCATTATTGACAATCGGGTTATGGACAAAGCAGTATGGTTGATTACACAAAACGCAAAACACTTCGGACTTTAGGCGCACTCGGTGCAGCCAGCACTTTAGGAATGCAAGGTTGCAGCGTCATAGACATTTGCAGGAGGCGCTTTCACCCCGATGACTTTAGCCAGATTTGTCGTCAAGGTATTCAGCCCATTTTTGATGCGCATGGCCACTTTTTTAATGCGACGGATATGCAAGCAGGACGTTATCTTACCGGGCCTGTTTTAATGGATTTGTCGTCGCTATCGAGTCATTCAGCAGTCAGACGCTTTTTAGAAAAACTAGGGTGGTTGATACAAAAGTTTGCGCAAATTGTTGCTCCCTCTGCACGCGACGAGCTGGATTTTTTAAAGCACAAACGCTTTCAAGATCAAATTAAACATCCGACCGATCAGCAGTATTCAATGGCGGAAGATCCAGAATACCTCACCGCCTCCGAGGCATTTTTCGACCAGCTTTCTCAAGCGGAAAAATCAGAAATAAACTTGCTATACAAGGCCGCGCAGCAAGAAGAAATTCGCACAGTATCAAGCAAGTTAGGTATCAATTTAAGTCAAGAAAAGAGCACTGCAAACTTCACCGCAAACACACTTTCTCAAGCTATCTCCGGCACACTCCCCATTGCAACAAGCCAACGCCGTTTACAATCAAGAGGCCTAAGCACAAACACTAGCGACTTCATTATTGAGCGCTATTTAGCCTTTGTTTTACGCATGTTAGTTAGACGCTCAAAGAACCTCGCGGAATACAAAGATACTTATTCAATGAGTGAAAAAGGCCCTTCGGTTGTCAGCGTGATGGACGTCACTGTGGATTTTGACTTTTGGCTTGGCTGTACTGAAGGCAATTCCAGCATGGCCGATCAAGTCGTGCTCCACGAACGATTGCACGAACTGACGGATGGTTACACTGTGCCCATTTTAGGCGTAAACCCAGTGAAAATGTTAAACCAAGGCGACGGTTATGGCCATTTCATTGAAAATACCCTAAAACGCGGTATTTATCGTGGCGTGAAGCTTTACCCTACACTCGGTTACTCGCCCAGCGGCGTGCTATCGCCAGATGTACAGCAACATTTTGATACGTGCGACCGTTTATCTTCATTGCCCGTCGAAGCACAAATCAAGGGCGCCCTCGAAGACATTTACTCGCTCTGTATAAAGTACGATACGGTCGTGATGGCACACAGCAATCGCTCCAAAGGCATTTCGTCCATTGCTGCAACGTTGGCGGGCCCTGCGTATTGGCGACAAGTCCTTCAGCAAGAAAGGTTCAAGCAACTCAAAGTCAATTTTGGTCATATGGGCGACTTAGTTGACCTTGGTAGCCCAAACTGCTGGCCCTGTGAGTTTTTAAACCTGATGGCAAAGTACGACAACGTATATGGCGATGTAGGTTATTGGTTTGAAAAACAAGATAAAAACACCGCGGCGCAACTTATCACCTTGATGAAAAAAGCGGGCGATAAAACCTTCAATAAAGTGATGTACGGCACCGATTGGCTGATGATCAGCCAGGAAAGCGGTTGGAACAATTACTTAAGTTGGACCTACAACACCTTCACCACGTTTAAAGAAAGCGGGGTTATCAACGATGAACAAATGCAAAACCTGTTTTACCAAAACGGACAAAGTTTATTAGGCAACGCCGTAAAAACCTGCCAATAACACCGCTTTAGATTACTCCACCACTTTGTGAATACGGATGCCGAGCCGCTTTATCAAGCGGTTCAAATTCGCCCTATCCGTGCCTAACCTTCTGGCACACGCACTCACATTGCCTTTTTCCTGTTGTAAAAAACGCAGCACTAAATCCCGTTGAAAACGATCCACTTCATCCCTTAACACAAGCGAGTCTGGCTCATGATTTATCCTTTGATTGCTTACTCCTTCATTGAACAAGCTATCATTCACGGTATTTGCCCCCACCACACCAGTGTGCAGAGCGTGGTCGGGCGGTGTTTGGCTTTCTAAAATTAATAAATCGCAATCTTGTACACCAATGCTCACCACATCAGGATGGTGCCCCTGTCCAGAATGGGCATTACCGCGATATCGTGCGGCAGCTTTTAGCGCAGCTCGGCTAATGCAATGCTCTAGCTCTCGTACGTTGCCCGGCCAATGATATTGCTCGAAATAGTTAAGGGTGTCTGAAGCCAGTTTTAATTGCGGTACTCCAATGCGTCGTTTGGTTTTTTCCACAAAATAACCGCTCAATAAGGCGATATCAGCAGGGCGATCGCGCAATGATGGGACGTGAATGGGGAACACGTTGAGTCGGTGAAATAAATCTGCTCGAAAGCGCCCTTCTTCCACTTCTTTTTGCAAATCTCGATTCGTAGCGGCAATCACACGTACATCGACTTTTACCACTTCATCCTGACCAATGGGCTGCACTTCATTGCTCTGTAACACTCGCAACAACTTACTTTGCACCGAAAGCGGCAATTCACCAATTTCATCTAAAAAAAGCGTTCCGCCATCGGCAATCACAAACTTGCCCGCTCTGGCTTTATCTGCACCGGTGAATGCGCCTTTCACATGACCAAATAGCTCACTTTCCACTAGGTTTTCCGGCAACGCCGCACAATTCACGTAAATAATGGGAGATGAACGCCGCTCGGACTGTTGATGAACGTTGTGCGCGACCAATTCTTTGCCTGAACCGCTTTCACCTTCTATCAACACATTAAATTGCGAAGATGCCACCAGCGTAATTTCTTGCTTTAGCTTTTGAATAAGCCCGCTTTGCCCAATCAGTTCGTAGGCCTCGCTAAACGTGTTACTTTGGCTTAACGCTTCTACCACTTGCTGGGAACGTTGAATGTGACTTTCTAGCAAATCCAATGTTAACGCGGTGTTTAAGCTGACCGATGCCATCGCCGCAATCACTTCTAACGTGCGTTCTGGAATGTTATCGAAAATGCCGGGAACGAGGCTATCGAGCGTTAACACACCTAACAATGCATCTTCGAAATACAGTGGAATGCCTAAACAGGCGTGAACGGGTAAATCGTCTTGTGTGTCGATAAGAAGTCCGTCATAGGGATCCGGCAGCTCGGAATGGGATGGAAATCTAACGGCTTTTTTCGACGAGCAAATAATATCGAACCGGGGATGCTCAGACACGGTAAAACGGCGGCCTCAAGTGTCACTCCTCAAACC
>CAXRCC010000140.1:0-24362 GCA_964228975.1 Paraneptunicella sp.
CTATCATAAGCCCGCAACAGCTTTAAATATTCTGCGAGAAACGATTCTAGGTCGAGAGCTATTCGACTTCGCTTTCAAAGAGTTTGCTAGACGTTGGAAATTTAAGCGTCCTACGCCATCTGACTTTTTCCGTACGATGGAAGAAGCCTCAGGTGTTGACCTTGACTGGTTCTGGAGAGGTTGGTTCTACAGCACGGATCACGTTGATATCTCCATCGACAAAATTGAAAAACTGCGCGTGGACACTCACGATCCTGATATCGATTTCGCCAGACAACGTGAAGCCGAGCACGCCAAGCCAATGTCAATTAGCGTTGAGCGCAATCAAAAGGAAGGAAAAACATGGGTTGAACGTAACCCTGGTATCACTGACTTCTATGATTCAAACGACAAATTTACAGTAACTAATAAGCAGCGTAACCAATACCAAAGCTTTTTAGATAAGCTCGAAGACTGGGAGCGTGCAACGCTAGAGCGAGCGGTAAAAGAAGACAAAAATTACTATGTCATGTCTTTTAGCAACCTAGGCGGGTTGGTGATGCCAATCATTCTAGAAATCAGCTATACCGATGGCTCACAAGAAATGCTAACACTGCCCGCAGAAATCTGGCGTCGTTCTCCTAAGGCGGTCAATAAGCTTATTATCACCGACAAGAACAAGGAGATTCAGAGCGTAGTTGTTGATCCTCGCTGGCAAACTGCTGATGTGGATGTGAACAACAACCATTTCCCAAGAAAGATTTTGCCATCTCGTATCGAGGCGTTTAAGTCGAAGAAGAAAGATGAGTACGAAAGACGCGATATTATGCACGAGTCAACCTTTGAGTTGAAAAGCAAAGAATAAGTCGCAAACCGAAGTCTAACCTTATGAAGCAGCCTATTTTTTATCATTCTGCATTCTCGTTCAGGGCCTTAATGGCCCTGTTCTTCGTCTGCTTATTTGCAATATCACCGAATGCCTTTTCCCACCAACAAAAACTGGCCTACATCACGGTACTGTTCAATCCAAATACCAATAATATCGAAGTGATGCACCGTTTTAGCTTACACGATGCAGAACATGCGGTTCACGAAATCTTTGGCAATAACGCTGATATCATCTCTCTCGAATCAACCCAAGAAACATTTGTTAACTATATTACCGGAAAGTTTCATTTACAGGCTTCCCCCATTCCCTTAAAAGCCTTGGAAACGGTAGGCTACGAAATTGATGGCCGTTACTTTTGGGTGTATCAAGAAGCCCCGATTCCTAAAAGCATTAACCAACTTAGCCTTTCACATGATGCACTTAGGGAAATTTGGCCCGATCAGGTTAATCGTATTAATATAGAAAGAGGGAAAAAAGTCGAAACGTTGATTTTCGGAGAAAACATTACACAACTTACCCTTGAACTGACTACCGAAGCGGTGCAATAACCGCCCATCCCTCCTTTTATAGAGTCTATTTTTTCACCTTAGAATCAATTTAGGTTAAATAAAAAACCTTCGTTTTCACAAACTCCCCTGACTTTAGTCTCCCCTGTTGAACCCTATATAAGTTGAAGGTAGTATGAACGCCTTGCCTCTTATAAAAGGCAACTATAAAAATCAAAATAAAGATGTAAAAAAACACTACATTCACCGGGAACAAAACCATGATGTTGAAAACAAAACTAAGCCGCGCGGTGACGCTAGGCTTAATCGGTGGTGTGTTTGCTCTACCAGCAACACAAGCCTTCGCTGCAGATGAAGAGAGCGCAGATGCGGAACGCATTGAAGTAACAGGTTCACGTATCGCTCGTCCTGAACTATCTCAGCCGACTCCTATTCTTACACTTGAAGCTAAAGACATTGCTCAGTTCGGTACACCTGACTTAGGTGAAATCCTAGCTGAACTTCCTGCAATCGGTGCAACAGACACGCTAGTTGGTAACAACGGAAGCAACGCTTTCGCTGGTATTTCATCAGCTGACTTACGTCGTCTAGAAGCATCACGTACGCTAGTACTTGTAAATGGTAAGCGTCACGTTGCAGGTGCTCCGGGTAGCTCACAGGTTGACTTATCAACCATCCCTGCATCTCTTATCGAGCGCGTAGAAGTTATCACTGGTGGTGCATCAGCGATCTACGGTTCTGATGCGGTATCAGGTGTAGTTAACGTAATCCTAAAAAATGACTTTGAAGGTTTTGAGTTTAACGCTTCTGGCGCAAGCTCTTTAGAAGGTGTTGGTGCACGTAACCACACATTCAGCATCTTAGGTGGTGCAGACCTTTCAAACGGTAAAGGTAACGTTACTTTCTTCGCATCTCGCGATCACCTTCAAGAAACATTAGCGAACGACCTTCGCCAAGCTGATGACTGGGGCACAATCGCTAACCCTGATAACGTTAGCGAAGATGATGGCATTCCTGACCGTCTACGTGTTCGTAACGTTATCTCTGAGCGTATCGATGAAAACGGCGTATTAAACCCATTCGGTGGCGCAGGTACACTTTGGACTTTCGACAACGCGGGTAACGCAGTTCGTCAACAAGATCGTTCTGGTACAAACAGCTTTGCATTCGGTCATTTCCCTGACGGTTGTGACTACTGTTTCGAAATCAACGACTACGAAAACTTCCAGCCTGGTGTTCAACGTAACACTATCGGCGGTACGTTTAACTACGACCTTTCAGAGAACGTATCTTTCTATTCAGATGCGAAATTTGTAAAGTCTGAAATCTCTCAGCAATTCCAGCCGTCTTTCCGTTTCGGTAACTTGTCAATCGACGTTGCAGAAAACGCATTCCTAGACGACGGTTTCAGACAAACATTGCTTGATGAAGGTTTCCAAAACATCAGCATGGCTAAGTTCTTCCAAGAGCTTGGTAACCGCTCTGCCTCTAACGATCGTGAGTTATTCCGTTTCGTTGGTGGTTTCCGTGGTGGTTTCACTATTAGCGAAACTGACTTCAACTACGACACTTACTACGTTTACGGTGAAACTGAAAACGTTCGTAGAACGGAAAACGACTTGATCGTTGGTAACATCGCCGCTGCTGTTGACGCGGTTGTTAACCCTGAAACAGGTGCTATCCAGTGTCGTAACCAAGTTGCTGCACTACAAGGCGAAGGCTATGTTGATCCTGCAACAGTAAACGGTCAAGACTGTGTGGCTTACAACCCATTCGGTTTCAACCAAGCTTCTGACGCAGCGAAAGACTGGGTTTCAGCTGATACAGTACGTGAAGATAAAATCACTCAAGAAGTGATGGGTGGTAGCTTAACGTTCGACACTAGCGAATTTGCAAACCTTCAAGGTGGTGCAATTGGCATCGCTCTTGGTTACGAATACCGTGAAGAGACTTCAGAAACCATTACTGACGAATTCACTAAGCAAGGTTTCTTAGCGGGTGCAGCAACACCTGATGAGTTCGGTGAATACCACGTTTCTGACTTCTTCGTAGAAATCAGCCTACCGCTTCTTGCAGGTCTAGAATTTGCTGAAGAATTAACAGTTGATGCGGCATACCGTACATCTGACTACTCTCACGCGGGTAGCGTTGACGCTTGGAAAGTTGGCCTAATTTATGCGCCAATCAAAGACTTCCGTATTCGTGCAACAATTGGTGAAGCAACACGTGCACCAAGCATCTCTGAAGCATTCAGCCCACAATCACCTGGCTTTGCTCGTGTAGCCGATCCATGTGACGCAGACAACATCAATGACGATCCGGATCGCGCGGCAAACTGTGCGGCTCTAGGTATTCCTGCGGGCTTCGAAGCTAACGATAACGTAAGTGTTGACACTATCTCTGGTGGTAACCCTAACCTAACGCCTGAAGAGTCTGACTCTTTAACAGCGGGTATCGTTTGGACACCTGGCTTCATCGAAGGCTTCTCACTAACTGTTGATTACTACGACATCGAAATTGAAGATGCAATCGTTAACGTTGCCGCTCAAGATATCGCAGACAACTGTGTAGACGGTACTGGTGGTATTGACGCTGGCTTCTGTAGCCAAATCGACCGTGATCCAGTAACAAATGACATTGAACTTGTTCGCTCTGGTTTCCTTAATGCATCAGCATTCAACACAAGCGGTGTTGAAATCCAAGCGCGTTACAGCACCGACTTGGCCGCATTCGACCTACCAGGTGAAATGAACTTCAACTTCATTGGTAACAAGCTAATCAGCTTAGAGCGTTTTGAGTTCCAAGACCGTCCTGACGAAATCAACGTTGAGAAAGGCGAAATCGGTGACCCTGAGTTCCAATTCCGTTTCTCTGCTGAGTACCAGTTAGACGACCTATCTGTAAGATGGTTAACACGTTTCACTGACCGTTCTGCAACATTCGACGTATCACCTACAGGTGGTTCTCCTGAAGATCTTTCTCCAGCATTTGTTGGTTCAATCTTCACACACGACTTGTCTGCAAACTACAACATCAGCGACAACGTAACAGTAGGTCTAGGTGTTCGTAACGTATTCGATAAATTGCCTCCAGCATTCATCACTTCTGACGGTGACGGCGACGAAGCAATCTACGACGTAGTTGGTCGCCGTATCTTCGGTAACGTTCGCGTTACTTTCTAAGATACCGCCAACGTAGAACACTACGTTTAGAAAGTCTGTTTAGACATAAAAAAACCTCGCTTCGGCGAGGTTTTTTATTTCCGCAAATAAGCGGTAATCATTCAACGTTTCAAAACAGTAAAACAACTCAACACGCCACAACGCTTCATGTTTCGTAAAAGGCTAACCGCATTATTCTGCGGCTAACTTTGTTTCCTGCTCATCTTTCTCTAACTCGCTTTCCTCAGCGAGTTGATTCACCTTAGCATCGATGCCCTGCTTTACTGCCATTACAAGCACCAATAAACTGATAACCACGGCTCCCAAAGATATCTGAGACAACCACACAGGCACTGATAACATCTGCATTAATCCTAGGAAACTGCCATGCTTAACCAATTCAAAAGCTTTAAACCAGCGATGATTGCTTAATGTTAAACTCAAGCTGTAGCTGGCATAAATAATGAAAAGCACACCCGCCACTATCTGCGCTTGATCAAAAGAGGCCAGTTGCAACATAACAGTGAGCGTAGCAATAACGACTACAATATGTTGTAACAACGCATAAACCTTCTGCCACCCCGTGATTTGAATATCAAACTTCTTAAATTTAGAAAGATCCGCAGGCGTCATCGGATACTTCTCGGCCACATCCTCAGGTCTCCAACCTGTCGGTTTAAACCAAATCACAAACTTGGCTTTCCAGCTATCTGTGCGCCAAGCGTCTTTGATTAACTGCCAGTAAAAGTGCAGGTTAGCCCATACAGGGTTCCAACTCTTAAGCGGTTTCCTGATACCGTAAATACAGGGTTCGTCCTCTAATTCTTCTTGAAAGGTGCCAAAAAGGCGATCCCATGTAATGAAAACGCCACCATAGTTGCGGTCGATATACACTTGGTTTTGAGCGTGATGAACACGGTGATTAGAAGGCGTGACGAAGATGTTTTCGTACCAACCAAGTTTGGGAACATGACGTGTGTGCACCCAAAATTGATAAACTAAATTTAGCGCACCCACTGCAACAAACATCTCCCACGGAATGCCCAAAAGCGCTAAAGGAATATAAAAGATCCAAGTGAAAAAACCGCCACTTGTTTGGCGTAGTGCCGTTGTTAAATTGTATTCTTCACTGGAGTGATGCACGACGTGTGCGGCCCAAAGAATGTTAATCTCATGGGACATTCTGTGCGTCCAGTAATAGCAGAAATCATAAAGCACAAAAGCCAACAACCACACCCACGGCGTATCTGGCAGGCTCACTAAAGCAATATGATCTACAAGTAACGCATATATCGTAAAAGGAACAAACTTCTTTGCGATATCCGTTGCCCTGCTCACGATACCGAGCGCCAAGCTGCTAATGGCGTCATTAAGACGGTAATATTGGGTTTTGCGATACCAATCGGCCCACAATTCAAGCCCGATGAGTAAAAAGAAAAAGGGGATAGCTATTAGTATTATATTCATTGCTATGGTCCAACCAGAGTTCAGCCAGCTTTCAGTTTAAAGCGATTAATTTGATTAGGCTATTTTTTAACGGCTTTGTTAATTAATTGACGGTTTTTTAATGCAAATGTCACTGCATTACAGTAACGTATAAGGCAGTGCAAGATGAGATTGTTCAATAAACGATGACAGATTCAGATACCTCTACTCAAAGCGACAACACTAAGCCTTCTATGAACCTACACATCGCTATCGCGGCGGTGATTGTAGTCGTCCTTATCGGTATTTACTTTTTGAACGCATCCTCAGATAAAGCGCAGCCAACACCACCTCCAGCACCTCAGCCTGTTGTGACCCAACCAGAGCCTGTGGTGGAAGAAGCCCCCGTGATGGAAGAAGAGCCCATCGTGCTGCCTGAAACTCCCGAACCCGCTGAAACGATGCCAACGGAAACGATTGAACCAGAAGCGCCCGTGCTTGACATTAGTGATGCTGCGGTAAAAACCGCGGTGGTTGCCCTGAGTGAAATGCCTGAGCTTGCGCGTGTTTTAGTTGATGATGACTTACTAAGACGTTTTGTCGTGTTCAGTAATAATTTGGCGGAAAATGAAGTTGCTGAAAGCCATCGTTTTTTACACGTACCTGATGCTGGTTTTCGCGTATACCGCCAAGCAGACAAAGAGTGGATAGATGCGGCGAGCTTTAAGCGTTACACCGTTTACGCAGAAGCATTAGACTCCATTGAAGTAGAAAATCTCATGGCTTTATACGAAGAATATAAACCTGCTTTGAACGAAATTTACCTTGAGATTGGCGACCCTGATGACCCCTTCTCAGAACGCCTACTAACCGCAATTGATCACCTACTCGACACGCCCGAAATTCCCGTTCCTGTTGAAGTATACAGTGACAGCGTTATGTACAAGTATCGCAATGAACGCATTGAGGCATTAAGCGGTCCTCAAAAACAATTATTGAGAACCGGCCCAGAAAACATGCGATTAATTAAAGCAAAACTGAGAGAAATACAGGCTTCATTACAAACTAACGAAGAGTAAACATCTATGGATCTCGCAACACTTCAGGCGCAGTTAAAAGACCAATCTCCGCAAGCTGCACCCGTTCATTTGTGGGATCCACCGTTTTGTGGCGACATGGATATCATCATCAAGCAGGACGGCACATGGTGTTATAACGGCACCCCCATTACACGAGAAAAACTCGTCTCCCTCTTTTCTACTGTCATTAAAAAAGAAAACAACAAATACTTCTTAGTCACGCCTGTCGAAAAAGTCGGGATTCAAGTTGAAGATGTCCCCTTTGTCGTCATCAATTGGGAATTAAAAGACGATCTACTCGTGTTTACCACAAAAGAAGGTATTCAATTTACCGTTGATGAGGAGCACCCCGTCGAATTGCGCTTTCGCCCAGAGCAAGAGGCAGAAATTCCTTACGTAAAAGTTCGAGGTGATTTATTTGCTCGCTTACATCAAAATACGTTTTATCAGCTTGTGAGCCTAGGAGAGCTGGTTGACCAAGGTAACGGAAAAGCGCTGCTAACAGTGAAAAGTGGCAATTACGCTTTTAGCCTTGGTGAAGTGTGTTAGAACAAAAACCATATTCTTGCCACTTTTTCTTAGTATAAATTCTTATACCGTCGGGAAATCTTTTATCCCAGCATTCGTCGATTTAACCTAAAATACACTTGCTTAAGCTGTGTAATGTTGTTGCAATAATAGATAGTGAAATTGCGTAAGCCGTTTTCACAAATCAGTTTTCATAAACATTAAGCAGTACGTTTTTCAAACGCAAGGGTTCCATATTTAACCTTGAGTCCAATCCTAGTTAAGCACAGACACATGGCTTGATTTAAGCCAACCTGGCTAGGTCTGAAGGCGAAATATCACTACAGCCGTTTTGCCACGAGAACGAGATAATCAGTAACATCAAAGCATATAATTGGTATTAATAATAATGAAAAAACGCTTAATTCTTCTCGCTCTTGCCGCATCAAGCTCCCTTGTTCAGGCAAAAACCATCATTCACGCAGGGCAACTCATCCCTGCTCATAATGATAATGTGATTAAAAACGCCTCCATCATTGTTGAGGGCAATCTGATAAAAGGTATTGAGAATGGTTTCATCACGCCGGAAAAAGGCGATGAAGTCATTAACCTAAAAGAGGCAACTTTAATGCCGGGCTTAATGGATATGCACGTTCATATTACGTCCGAACAAAGCCCTCAGTCTTATACCAAAAGCTTCACCTATAACGAAGCTGATTATGCCCTTCAAGGCGTCGGATATGCCGAAAAAACACTTCTCTCCGGTTTTACCACCGTTCGAAATCTTGGCGATAGATACAACGAAACGGTCGCCCTTCGAAACGCCATCAACCGTGGCACGGTAACGGGTCCCCGCATATATACTGCTGCTAAATCGTTAGCAACAACAGGTGGGCATGCCGACCCAACCAATGGGCGTAACTTTGATTTAATGGGCGACCCCGGCCCAAGGGAAGGTGTTGTAAACGGTGTCGCTGAAGCGAGAAAAGCGGTCAGACAGCGTTATAAAGACGGTGCCGATCTCATTAAAATCACCGCCACAGGAGGCGTACTCAGTTTGGCCAAAAGCGGACAAAACCCGCAATTTATGACCGATGAACTCGATGCCATCGTCCAAACTGCCACCGACTATGGCATGACAGTTGCTGTACATGCTCACGGAAAAGAAGGCATGGAACGTGCGATTCGTGCAGGTGTCAGCTCCATTGAACATGGCACTTACATGGACGATGAAACCATGCACCTGATGAAGCAAAACGGAACCTATTATGTGCCCACTATTGCAGCCGGAAAATGGGTAGGTGAAAAAGCTAAAATCGATGGATTTTTCCCAAGCATCGTGCGCCCCAAAGCGGCAAAAATTGGCCCCATTATTCAAAATACATTCAGCCTAGCCTACAAAGCAGGGGTCAACATTGCCTTCGGTACCGATTCAGGGGTTTCTGCACATGGCGATAACGGCAAAGAATTTGGTTTTATGGTTGAAGCTGGCATGACGCCGATTGATGCGATTCGCAGCGCAACCTATCACGGAGCAAAATTACTTAAGGTAGAAGATACTTTAGGGACGGTAGAACCCGGAAAGTTCGCCGATTTGGTTGCAGTAGCCGGCAACCCATTAAAGGATATCAATACAATGACAAGTGTCGTCTTTGTGATGAAAGACGGAAAAATCTATAAGAAATAAAAATAGCCTAACAACACTGTTTCACTCATGAGTCCATCCAGTGGCTCAGTGGTAGAGATTGAAGGAGATAAAAAATGAAAAAGCTAGCACTTACCCTGTTGCTCAGTGCTATCAGTTTCGGTTCAATCGCTGACGATTTCGCACGCACCAAAGCGAAGCTTGAAAGTGCGTTACAGTCCGACCTAAGGACTAAAAAAGAAAAAGCCCGTGACGCTAATCGCAAACCCATCGAAACTTTAGAATTCTTTGGTTTTCGAGATGATATGCGAGTGATTGAACTCATTCCCGGTTCCGGCTGGTATAGCAAATTACTTGCGCCAACATTAAAAGAACATGGCCAATACTACGCCGTTATGAATGCGAATCGCATCAAAGATCAACTGCTTATCAAGCCTGGTTTTGAAAAAGCCATCGTGCTTGATGAAAAAGCACGATACTGGCGAGAAAACGGCTCACCTCACCTCACTGCTGAAATCAAAACCCTCGGCGATGCAAAAGATGTTGATATGGTGCTGACCTTTCGCAATTACCCTAATTTTAATGCTATTGGACGTAAATCATTAAACGACGCCGTCTTTAAAGTGTTAAAGCCCGGGGGAATTTACGGTGTAGTCAGCCACACTGCAAGGCATATGGAACCTGCCATGAATGCCAACATGCGTCGCTTCGACCCTGTGTTAGCCATCAAAGAAATCATTGACGCAGGCTTCGAATTTGTTGACTTCAGTGACTTGCACTATCGCCCGAATGACGAGCTGGTTCACGAAGTCATGACAAAGCAAGTCTCTGGCAAAACAGACCGCTGGACCTTGATGTTTAGAAAGCCACTAAACAGCCAGTAATTCTCAGCCGACAACAAAAAAGTTGTGCTAGGATGAAACCACAAAAGACAAATAAAACAATAATATGAGCAAAGTCGGACCTGGTTTTTTAGTCACAGCTGCTTTTATCGGCCCGGGCACTGTGACCACCGCTACACTAGCAGGGGCGCAGTATGGATACGCACTGGTATGGATTGTTGCATTTTCAGTAGTAGCAACGCTCATATTACAAGAAATGTCGGCTCGGCTAGGCCTCGTTACACAACAAGGTCTTACCGAAGCCATTAAAGCCAGTATCCATATCACACCTCTTAGGATCTTGGCCTTACTTCTTGTAGTTTGTGCTATCGGCATTGGCAATACCGCTTACCAAGCAGGCAACCTCACCGGCGCGGCGATTGGTCTTCAAAGCATATTGGATGGCAACTTGCAGCAGTGGGTACTGGTTATCTCATTGTTTGCTGCAATATTACTTGCCTCGGGCACTTTCGATTTTATCCGCAACGTCCTTACCCTATTAGTGCTGGTGATGAGCGCGGTATTCCTTGTGACTATGTGGCTCGCACAACCCAACTTCTCAGACATTTTCTCCTCGATGCTTGCACCGAGTATTCCCGAAGGCGGTTTACTCACCGCTATTGCCCTGATTGGCACAACCATCGTGCCCTATAACCTATTTTTGCATGCGAGCATCGCGAAACACAGTTTAGATACACGCACGAAAGAAGGGCAAACCACCTACGTTTACAACAAAGATATGAGGCGAATTCGCTTAGATAGCGGCATTGCAATTTCCATTGGTGGTCTCATCACGCTTGCCATAGTGTGTACTTCGGCTGCCGCTTTTTTTGCGCATGGCATTGCCCCGAATACCAAAAACCTCGCTATACAGCTAGAGCCTCTTCTTGGTGAACACGCTAAAATGTTCTTTGCTGCAGGGCTATTAAGTGCGGGGGTGACAAGCGCCGTTACAGCGCCACTTGCCGCAGCCTATACCCTCTGCGCCGTATTTGGTTGGTCAAGCTCACCTAAAGGCCTCGCATTTAGAATAATTTGGTTTATCGTGCTGGCCGTCGGCACTGCCGTATGTTTCATTGGGATAACGCCTCTCTCTGCCATTTTGTTTGCACAAGCGAGCAATGGACTACTGCTTCCTTTCATTGCCTTGTTTCTGATTTGGGTAATGAATAAACAAGATATTTTGGGAGATTACACAAACGGCCCTATTAGCAATACACTGGGTGGCATTATCGTACTGTTTGTTTCCGCTTTAGGTATTTATAAACTGGTCTCGCTTTTCTGAGCAAACAAAGCCCTGTTTTTGGCATGCCCTGTTCAATCAATACGCATGCTAAAAACAGGTCTGAACAGCATTTAAGTACATATTTTCACGTATTCCCCTAGCGCACGAAGGCACATTTCCGTATATAATCGGCGGTTTTCGCGATTAACTCTTTTTATCAAAGTCTTGGGCTAGCATTACATGCGCAATATCATCGGTACAATTTCATTTTTGATCTACGTGATTAACACCATTTTTTGGTTTATTCCCATTTTCTTTTTCTCGTTCTTAAAGCTCATTCCCATTAAGCCTTGGCAAACCTTTATTTCCTATTTTCTCGACAACTGTGCAACGGCATGGGTCGGCGTAAACAACCTAAATCAACGCATGACGAGCCGCACTCAATGGGATGTAAAAGGCATTGACGCGCTTTCAATGAACGATTGGTATCTCGTTATTGCAAACCACCGCTCATGGGTTGATATTCTTGTGCTTCAACGCGTGTTTAATCGCAAAATTCCCTTCCTAAAATTCTTTTTGAAGAAAGAGCTAATTTGGGTTCCGGTATTAGGTTTAGCATGGTGGGCGCTCGACTTTCCATTCATGCAGCGCTATAAAAAATCCTTCTTAGCCAAGCATCCACACTTAAAAGGAAAAGACTTAGAAACCACGCGCAAAGCTTGTGAAAAGTTCCGATTCAAGCCCGTTAGTGTCATGAATTTTGTTGAGGGCACGCGCTATACCGATGCCAAACACAAGCGTCAAGGTTCTCCTTTTACCAATTTGCTCAAACCGAAAGCTGGCGGCATTGCATTCGTACTGGAAGCCATGCAAAGCCATTTACATAAGCTGGTTGATGTCACCATTAACTACCCCGACGGCACGCCAACGTTTTGGGACTTTGTATCAGGTTCAGTCAAACGCATCCAAGTGCGGGTTAGTGTGCAATCTATCGATGCGCTAAGAGACTCAGGCGTCATTGGCGAGGATTACTTTAATAACAAAGAAGAACGTGTTGTTTTCCAAAAGTGGTTAAACGAAGTGTGGCAGAATAAAGAAGCCGAAATGGCCACCTTAGCGCAACCCCGCAACTGAGCATAAGTTAGCCCCTATGAGCGTAATAATCTTTCCCATTCACTTTTTACTGCAGCTATTCACAGTTAGCTTTTTCGCGGGTAGCGTTCTGGTATTCGCCCTTTTTAAAGTTTTTCTGCCCTTTAAGGCGATGCAAGGCCCCATCAATAAAATTCTAGATTGGTGCGAGTCCTATTATGGTGTCGCCTCCGTATTTTGGATCAATGTCTTTAACCGACCCGTTTGGGACTACCAACTCAAAGGCGAGCCAAGTAAGGATAATTGGTACTTACTTACCTCTAATCATATAAGTTACTTAGACATCATTCTGATCCTAAATTGGAGCTATTATCATATTCCCGCGCCAAAATTCTTCATCAAAAAAGAACTGCTGTTCATGCCACTGGTTGGTCAAGCTTGCTGGGCGCTAGACATGCCCTTTATGCAGCGCTATAGCCGCAAGAAAATAGCGCAAAACCCGGCGCTGAAGAATAAGGATATTGAGACAACACGCAAGCACTGCGAGAAGTACAAATTTAAGCCAACGACCGTTATCAACTTCGTTGAAGGAACTCGTTTTACCAAACAAAAGCTCGCGAAAAAGCCAAGCGAATTCCAAAATGTCCTTCCTCCAAAAGCAGGCGGTATTGCTTTCACCCTCGCCAGCATGGGCGAGTTATTCACGCACACCATTGACGTAACATTGCAATACCCCGATAACCCCGGACACGTCATGATGGATATGCTCAAAGGTAAATTAAAGCGGATTGTTATCCACGTAGAGCTTATCCCCATTGACGAAGCACTGATCGGTGACTATTACAATGATGAGCACTTTAAAGCGCAATTTCAGCAACACTTAAACGCCCATTGGTTGAAAAAAGATAAAACCATTGGTGAGATGCTCACACCACAAAATTAATACATCGAGCCCTACACATATTAAATAGGGCTTCAATCGACGATAACGAGGGAAAGTACGATGCAAGGATCACCGGTTCCAGAAAACGTATTAAGCCAGAATTTAATTCCGCTTTTGAATTCGTTAGGGCTCAGTACTGAGTGGCATTCTCTGCTTTATCATGCCATTGCGTTTATCGGGATATTCTCTCTTGCCTTTATCGGCTTTTTAATCACCAGTCGTTTCCTTAATACAAAAGTGACAAAACTGGTCGTTAAAACCAAAACTCATCTCGATGATGCCTTGCATCAACATGGCTTTTTCTCTCGGCTAGCGCATTTAGTTCCGGCTATTTTCATAGGTGCGGCGAACAACACACTTTACGATGCACAAAGTTCTGCGGCTTATTTGCTAGACCTTATTGCCACCTTGTACCTTATTTTTGCTGCAACATCGATTCTAAACGCACTACTCAATGCCATTCACACAAACTACAACCATACTCGATACGCTAAGCGCATTCCGATTGATGGTTTCATTCAAGTCGGAAAATTAATAGTTGTGGCACTGGCTGTATTGCTCGTTGCTGCCAAAGTGCTTGATAAATCTCCCACGTTACTATTGTCTGGCTTAGGTGCCGTTACCGCCATCCTACTGCTCGTATTTAAAGACACCATACTGGGGTTTGTTGCGGGCATTAATATTGTTGCCAATCGGACTGTGAACAACGGCGACTGGGTTGAAATACCCAGTTACGGTGCTGATGGCACTGTGCTTGCGCTTGGACTAACCACCGTGAAAGTACAAAATTGGGACAACACAATTACGACCATCCCAACGTATGCATTAATGAACGAAGAGGTAAAGAACTGGCGCGGCATGGAAGAGTCGGGTGGACGCAGAATCAAACGAACGATTCTTATTAATGCGCATGGCATCAAGCTCTGCTCTGACCAATTGCAAACAGCGCTTAAAGACGCAAACCTCTACTGCAATTCTCCGTATCCAGACATGCTGCATCATTCAGAGTCTGGCAATGATGTAACGAATATCGGCTTGCTAAGGCACTACATTCATCACTACCTAGCCAGACATCCTTTAGTTAACACAAAACTGACGTTATTAGTACGCCAGCTTCCTGCATCGGATTCTGGTATTCCAATAGAAATGTACTGTTTTAGTAAAGAGAAATCATGGGCTAAATATGAAACGCTGCAAGCCGAAATCGTTGAGCATATTCTTGCCGTATTGCCACTGTTTGAATTAAAAGTATTTCAATCCATTAGCGACCAGGTTGAAGTTTCACAACGCCAACATAACTAATGTACAAATAAATCAACGCAATCAGCATACGCTCAATTATTTGTGAAAGAGGCACAGAAAGAGATTGAGCGATACCTTGATGAAGCGGAATGAGCTCAACTTGTTGCGTCCAGCCAATACAAACAGGAATAAGCAAGGTTAATATCACTTTACACCGCCTTTGATGCTGCTCCCAATAGGCGATTCCCAAGCCTAATGTCACACCTATCACAACATGCCCTAACAGCTGAACGAGCTCGTGTAAAAGTAAACCAAAGTGCCAATTGGGAACACGTAGTAACGCAACAAACAGTTGGCCAAGATAAACACCCATGCACAAACAAAAGACAAGGTGTAACCGCGAAATAACCGAGAGCCTATACTGCCAATGGCGCATCAACCAACATGCACCACACAGCTTTCCTAACCACGAAGGCAGGGTCAATAAAAGCGCAATCACAACCGGGAAAACGTGTTCTGTTTCATTCAGTGCCATCACACTCGTATAAGTCATGCGCTCCAACATAAAAATTGGAACTACCATCACCATGCCAATGCCCACTGCACCTATGTATACCGCTGGCTTCAGCAAAGGTCTACTTTGCCCAGAAGTGAGCACACGCAGTACCTTTACGCAGATAACGCTTAATCCTGTAAACAACAAAAAAGTGAAAAGTTTAAATAACAGTATCGAGCTCAAGCTGGCTTAACCTTGGTATCACCACGACACATAGAAACCTGCAATTGCAGTGCATTCACTTCTTTTTCAAACTGGTAGTTTTGTGTGTCCGGTGCAGGCTCACAATCCGGTATTGCGAGGGTATTTTTTGAGAGCAAGGCTCCAGCGTACATTAAAAGAAAGGCGAGCAGTACGCACAAGGCGGCTTTTTCAAATCGGTTGAAGGGCTTTAACCGAGAATGCGGTGAGTTCTGTAAATTCATAGCAAAATATCCTTATCAGCAAGTCAGCATTCCATTTACTGCGCTGCGCTATTAGTTTGTAGAAAGTGAACGATGTCAAAATTTGAGAAGGAAAGCTACCATTTGATAATAGACTTATCAATGCGTAGCTTTAAAAAGGAAGGTAGACTTTAGTCGAATGAAATATTTTACGCTTCTAGCAAAAAGTCGATAGCATCTTCAAGGCTTTCATCACCCCAGAACATTTCGCCTTTCGCAAAGAACATGGGCGCACCAAAAATACCTAGCGCTAGCGCTGCCTCCGTATTTTCACGCAACTTGTCTTTAAACTCATCCGCTGCGGTACGCGCAAGAATATCATCCACGTTTAATTCTAAACGGTGTAACAATTCAAAAATCGCTTCAGGAGACGTCCCTGAAATGTCCTGCCCTTGTTCAAAGTACAACTCGAAAATACCTTTAACAAAATCCGCTTCCCACGGCTCTCCGCTTGCGACGATACCAATTCGTGCAGACATTAATGCGAAAGTGGGAAATCCTTCAGGTTTGCGATAAGGATAGCCACGCTTTTGCGATTTACGCTCCAAATCGCGCCACATATAGTTTGCTTTAGCGGGCACGGTAACAGGCGCTTCCCTTCCTTGAGATTTGAATATAGAACCCAGTAAAAAAGGCTTCCAAACAACGTCAACGTTTCTTTCGTTGGCCAGTTCTGCCAACCGCTTTGCCGTTAAATAACAATAGGGACTCGAAAACTCATACCAAAATTCTAACGTAGGACGAGACATAAGGCGTTATTCCTCTTTGACTTTGTTTTTGTTAAATCCCCTTTTTAATTAAATACCGATAAGGGTGATTTTCTGTATCACTAACCACTAACGTATGTTCCATGAAGCGACAGAAGCTGGGAATATCACGTGTGGTGGCAGGATCATCTGCGATCACCAGCAAGGTTTCCCCTTCCTGCATCTTTCGAACATGCATGCGAACCATCATCACAGGCTCTGGACAGCGCAATCCTAGCGCGTCCAGTTCTCGGTCTGCTTGCGCAAAATCGCCAGTTGCAAACTCAGATGCCATATTGATCTCGGTACGCTGTTACCATTGGCAAATGCGCTTTAAATTCATCTCTATCTTTAATGAATTCAATTACATCACCTAACGATACAATCGATACTACCTGCGTATTAAAGTCTCTTTCAACTTCTTGAATCGCCGATAGTTCTCCTTGCCCTTTTTCTTGACGATCTAACGCAATGAGAACACCCGCTAAATCTGCCTGATTGGCTTGAATAAGCGTCATCGATTCACGAATAGCCGTGCCCGCCGTAATCACATCATCCACTAACATGATACGCCCTTGAAGCGGACTGCCGACCAAGTTACCACCTTCACCGTGGTCCTTTTTCTCTTTACGGTTAAAGCAATAAGGCTTATCAACATTGTGTTTGTCGGCAAGGGCAACAGCGGTTGTTGTGGCAATAGGAATGCCTTTGTAAGCGGGGCCGAATAACACATCGTAATCGATGCCAGATTCAACCAGAGCAGCGGCATAAAACTGCCCAAGCTTGGCTAAATCGTTACCGGTGTTGAATAGGCCTGCATTGAAAAAGTACGGGCTTGTACGACCTGATTTCAAAGTAAATTCACCAAATTTCAACACTTCACGTTGAAGGGCGAATTCAATAAAGTCTTTTTTGTATTGCTGCATAAATCTGTACTGATAACTGAAAGTTTAAAATTAGTTCAAAGCGGCTTTTTGTACATCAAAGATTTCGCGAATACCCAACTTGGCAAGCTCCATCATCTGATTCATTTCGTCGAAGCTAAATGGTGCTTCTTCGGCTGTGCCTTGTACTTCAATTAACTTCCCAGTGTCTGTCATAACCACATTCATGTCGGTTTCTGCGGCTGAATCTTCAACATACTCTAAATCAACCACTGGCACGCCTTCATAAATACCCACAGATACAGCACCAATCATGCACTTCATCGGGTTAGTTTTAATGATGCCCTTGGTGCGCATCCAACTTAACGCATCCGCCAGCGCAACACAGGCACCAGAAATCGACGCAGTACGCGTACCGCCATCGGCTTGAATCACGTCACAATCGATCGTGATGGTATTCTCACCTAACATTTTTAAATCCACCGCTGCACGTAAAGCGCGTGCAATTAAACGTTGAATTTCTAAAGTACGACCACCTTGCTTACCTCTTGCCGCTTCGCGTGCTGAGCGGGTATGAGTAGCTCTTGGTAACATGCTGTATTCCGCCGTTACCCATCCTCGGCCTTCCCCTTTCATGAAGCGAGGAACACCTTCATCTACCGTGGCATTGCAAAGCACTTTGGTATTACCAAACTCCACTAAAACCGACCCTTCAGCGTGAAGAGTGTAGTTGCGAGTAATAGTAATGGGCCTGATTTGCCCTGCTGTTCTGCCGCTTGGTCGCATTGTGATCTCCTGAATGAATAAAAATCGTAGATTGGTATTATACGGCTATTTTAAATTTTCTTTTAAAAAATCCACGACTTCTTTGAAATAAGCTGCGCGGTTCTGCTCATTGTAAAACCCGTGCCCCTCATCCTCTCGAACAAACCATCGGTAAGGCTTGTTCGCTTTATCCAACGCCTTAGCCATTTCTTCAGCTTGCGCAAAGGGCACTCTTTCATCTCGCTCACCATGAGCCAACATAATATTCGCCTTTAACTTACTGGCATGATGTACAGGTGAGAAAGCTCGTAATATTTCAACATCCTCACCTAAAGCCATTTTTAAATAACTCTGCCCAAACCCTCTTTCTGGGATATCCCCTTTTGTAAAGGCCATCTCCAAATCAAACACGCCACCACTTGCAATCGCACATTTAAAAAGATCAGGCTCAACAATAGAAGACTGCATTGCGGAATACCCACCAAAGCTAAAACCCATAATACAAAGTTTATTTTTATCAATAGGATAGTTATCAAGCGCCCACCGTGTGCCATCTATAATGTCTTGCTGAATCACATCGCCCCAACGTTGATGACCCGCCTTCCAGTGCGCCTTACCGTAACCATCTGAACCTCGAAAGTTAACTCTTAAAACCGCATACCCTTGGCTTGCAAGTAGCTGCACTTCTTCATCGTATAGCCAAAAATCTCGCACGCCATGAGGCCCACCATGAACCATAGTTACCATGGGTACGGTTTCTCTGGGTTTTCGCGACGTTGGCAGAGTCAAGTAACCATGAATACGTTGTCCATCCCGCGTTTCAAAAGTCATTGGCTCTGATTTTGACAGGCTCGTAGGGTCAATATGGCTCAAACTATCAAACAGAATAGAAAGCCTATTGGTATCTCGTTTGTAAAGATAATAAATGCCGGGATTGATATCCGAACTTACCTTTACCACACTGACATTTCCGTCTTGGCTTTGACTGGTAATGTCAATCTTGTTTCCTACAAAGGTCTGAGCAAGAGTACGAAATAATTGCGCTTCTTCGTTCGCCTTGTTAAATACAATGTAACTCGGGAAACCGGGGTCAACTCGCACGGCATAAACTTCGGAATGATCACTATTGGTTATGGCATGAGTAATATCCACCTCCGGATCAACATAAATCATTTCCTGCCGCCCGGTTTCGAGGTGAGCTTTAACCAGCCCTTCTTTGTCTTGACCATGATCAGAAATGGCATACACCCATTCACCCGTTTTATCGAACGAAATGGGCTCAAACACATTCCCAACCTCTAAATTCTCCAACTCATACCAAGTGCGAGAAGACTTTTCGAAACCGTACACTCTGACCTGATAATCCTCATCTAAAAAGGTCGCCAAACGAATATTAGCGTTTTGATCGGTATAAAACTCAGCATAAGGAGAAGGAGATCGTGCCAAGTGGCGGCTTAGCTTTCCGTTATAAACATTAAGTTTATAAATCCGAGAGTTTCGGTCTCTCGCTTTCGACATGGGGGTAGATTTAATGAGTATATGTTTTTCGTCATTTGGCATGTAATCAATCACCTTAGCATGCCCGATAATGGCCCCCTTACCCGTTTTATCCCCCATTCGATAGCTATAAATCATTCTGCCATAGCTACCATCAAGGTTAGTCGCATATAACTCACCGTAATATTCTGGCTCAGCTGACCACGTTCGATTGTGCATCACCTGAATAACAATACGTTCATTATTAACCCATTGAATACGGCCGACTTCCTCTTTACCTACAAACTCTGTCTGACTTTTTAATTGAGAATTTAACGTATCAAAAACAAACATTTTGCGTTTTCCCTGTTGGGTCAACACAACAGCAATATGTTTTCCGTCTGGTGACAACTCAACATCATGGTAATAAGAGGATTTCGCCAACCTCTCCGGCGTAAGTGAGATCGTCACTTCGGCTTTTACAAATTCAGGAAAAAAAACGAAGAAAAGCACAGTAAACAGGCTGATGAATGCAACCGGAAGGCGTGAAGTTAATTTACGCATTTTGAACTCCTTTCAAAAACTCAATACCCTTCTTCTTTTGCCAAAAACCAACACCTTGTTATGACAAAAAAGAAGAAAATTGAGTATGGCAAAGAAGTGTTTATTTTCCAGACGATGGAATTAAAAAGGGGAGCACTGCTCCCCTTCATCATTGAACTTGATCATTAACGATAAGTGTTAATCAAAGCCCTATTTCAGGTTTTCCCCTAAGAAATCGACGATTTCCTCAAAATATTCTGTTCGGTTTTCCTCGCCAATAAAGCCATGAGCTTCACCGTCGCGCACAAACCAGCGATATGATTTACCTTGTTTTTTCAGGGCTTCTGCCAGTTTTTCAGCATGTTTGAATGGCACGCGCACATCTCTTTCACCGTGCGCAATCATCACATTCGCTTTCAACTTATGCACATTATGAACAGGCGAGAATGCCTTGTGCACAGTTTCATCGGTGCCAAGTGCCATCTCTAAATAGCTTTTACCAAAATTACGATCTGGAATATCGCCATCGGTAAACATCATAGCTAAATCAAATACACCGCCACCCGCAACCGCACACTTAAACAAATCCGGCTCAATCGTTGCCGCTTGAATAGCGGAATAGCCACCAAAACTGAACCCCATCAAGCAAAGCTTATCTGCATCAATATTGTGATTTTTCACCGCCCACTGGGTGCCATCAATAATATCGTGCTGAATATGATCGCCCCAATGCTTATGCCCTGCAGCCCAATAGCCCTTACCGTAACCATCCGAGCCTCGGTAATTAACACGCAACACCGCATAACCTTGGCTTGCTAATAATTGCACTTCTGGGTCGTATAGCCAGTAGTCGCGCACACCATGAGGACCACCGTGTACAAGCGTGACCATAGGCACTTTTGCATCCGCAGCAACGCCGTTTGGCAGGGTTAAATAACCGTGAATCGTCATGCCATCACGCGCTTTAAAAGACACAGGCTCCGTTAACGAAACCCATTTTTGGTCAATATGACTTAAATTATTAAACAGCAAAGAAAGCTTATTCGTTTGTTTGTTATACAAGTAAAAAATGCCCGGGTTCGTGTCTGAACTTACCGCCACAACACTCATGTTGCCATCTTCACTTTGACTGGTAATGGTTACCTTGCTACCCGCAAAGGTTTTTACCAGTGAGCGGAATACTTGCGCTTCTGCATTCTTCTTATTGAAAATAACGTAATTCGGATAGCCCGGATCAACTCGTACCGCGTAAATTTCGGTTCCATCGTAATTGGTAACGGCGTGGGTAATATCCACATCGGGGTCAACGTAAATCTTCTTCTTTTCCCCTGATTGAAGATGGATTTTGAACAACCCTTCTTTGTCTTGATCGTGGTTTTCAATCACGTAAACCCACTCGCCAGATTTATCAAAGGCAATAGGAATAAACGTGGTCCCAATTGGAATGTGCGTTAACTCAGTCCAAGAACGCTCCTCTTCATTAAAACCGTATAGTCGAATACGGTTTTCAGCATCAAGGCTTGTGGCTAAACGAATGTTAGAATCTTGGTCGGTATGAAAATCGGTATAAGGCGTTGGCGAACGACCGAGCGGTCTGCCCATTTTGCCAGAATACACATTTAACTTATGAATAAACGACTCTTTATCTTGCCCCGTTTGTGAGTAAGGAATGGACTCGATTAAAATGTGCTTTTCGTCTTCAGGCAGGTAGTCAATGATGTAAGCCCAGCCTGCAGTGCCGCTGTTCTTTTTCATCAATGAACCGGTTTGCTTTTCTGCGGCACGATAGCCGTAAATCATCTTGGCGCGCGAACCATCATAGTTCACAGCATAAAGCTCACCATAGTACTGAAGCTGATCTAACCACGCACGCTTATGCATCAATTTAATGACCAAGCGCTCGTTGTTAACCCAGTGAATATCGCCAACCTGCTCTCTACCAGAAAACGCAGCAGAACCAACCATTTTGAATGTAGCGGTATCGAGCACAATCATTTTGCGCTCACCCTCTTGGGTTAAAACAACCGCGAGCTTCTTACCATCGGGGGAGAGTTCTGCTTCGTGATACGTTGCCGATTTGGCAAGCATTGCAGGGGTAATTTGCGCCCATGTGGGCAAAGAGAATAAAACAACAGCAGCCATCAATAGCCGCATGATAGGTTTAACCATTCCTAGTTCCTTTCGTTACAAAATTCCGACACCGCTTCTTCAACCCACGAAAAAGCATTCTTCCAAAACCGCGTAAGTATGGCAGAACAAATGCAATTCGCAACCGCAAAAACACGGTGAGATCAACCCCATGCGAGGCGCGCGTTAATCAGGCATTAACAGCCAAACCAGTTCGCGTTAGAATGCCCCATCGAATACAAAGGAATCCTCACATGATTTACAGCATGACCGCCTTCGCCCGAAAAGAACTTAAGGGCCCTTGGGGCACAGCCGTCTGGGAAGTTCGCTCAGTAAACCAACGTTTTTTAGAAACGTACTTTCGCTTACCCGAGCAGTTTCGCAGCTTAGAGCCCATTTTACGCGAGCGATTCCGAAAGCGTCTTCAACGTGGCAAAGTAGAATGCGCCCTGCGTTTTAGCAATGAAGGCGCTGAAGCCAGCAAAATCACGTTGAACGAATCGTTAGCCAAACAAGTGTTAGAAGCCGCAGATTGGATACAATCCCACGGGCAATCAACAGGCGTAAACCCACTTGATGTATTACGCTGGCCAGGTGTTGTTGCCGCAGAAGAAACCGACATGGACACCATTCAAAAAGCCCTTTTGCAAGGACTAGACGACACCATGACCGATTTCATCGCCGCCCGTGCAACAGAAGGCGCAGAGCTTAAGAAGATGATTGAGCAACGCCTTGATAGCATTGAAATTGAAGCGAAAAAAGTGGGCGAACAAATGCCGCAAATCGTCCAGTGGCAACGCGAAAAACTCATCAACCGCTTTGAAGAAGCTAAGGTCGAGCTTGAAGAAACCCGCGTAGAGCAAGAAATGGTCATGCTAGCGCAAAAACTCGACGTCGCTGAAGAGCTCGATCGCCTTGCTGCGCACGTTAAAGAAACCCGCAACATCATGAACAAGGGCGGCGCCTGTGGCCGACGACTCGACTTCATGATGCAAGAGTTTAACCGCGAATCGAACACATTAGGCTCAAAGTCGATTAATGCTGAAGTTACTCAGTCTGCCGTTGAGCTAAAAGTGCTCATTGAGCAGATGCGAGAGCAGATCCAGAATATCGAATGATGTTTTTGCGGGTTCACCGTTGTTCATAACAGGCTGAAACCCGCATTTTTACTGAACATTAAATTCAACACTGTTCACTCGCCTTCACCTTTGTTCATTAAAAGTGGTGACAAGAATGGTGACAAAGATGGTATAATAACTTCCAAGCTTAACCACTTTGTCACCACGCCATGAATGCACAACAAGTCAAATCTCTAGTCAAACAAGCTGAAATTGGACGTTATCAAATTGATGACAACCTCTACCTACGAATCTCATCGAGCAAAACCGCATCTTGGACATTTCGATATAAACTTAATGGCAAACGAAAAGAGACGACACTTGGGAAGTACGGCGAAGAGCCAATCGGACTAACGTTATTCAAAGCGAAGTCTCAAGCTGCACAATGGAAAGCACTTATTAGGGATGGCATTGATCCCAAAATTCAAAAGAATAGAGAAAGCTACTCAAACATAAATACAGTAGACGCTTTAGCTGAAAATTGGCTAAGCGATTGCCGTAAAAGATTGAAGTACCCCAATATCCCCGAAAGAGTTTATCGAAAAGATATATCACCCAAAATTGGAGAACTGCCAATCCAAGAAGTAAACCCTTTGGATATAAAGCATGTCTTGAGTCAGATAAATGAAAGTGGTCGTCCAACAATCGCAAACGATGCGTTAGTTTACTGTAAGCAGATCTTTGACCAAGCGATAAAACTTGGATTAATAACCTTCAATCCTGCCTCAGCTTTTGACAATAGGGACGCAGGTGGAAAAGAAACATCGCGAGAGCGCTTTTTAACAAAAGATGAAATTGAGCAAGTCTTCAAAACCCTAAAAGATAATCAAGATAGCTTCGTTAGGCAGAACTATATTGCTTGCATCATTCTGCTTTGCCTTGGTGTTCGTAAGGGAGAACTATTAGCAGCCCCTTGGTCGGAATTTGATCTAAAAGCTAAACTTTGGAAGTTACCAAAAGAAAGAAGCAAAAACGGTATCCCAATTGACTACCCTTTACCCGAGCTGCTCGTTAACTATTTTAAAGAATTAAAAGTGTTATCAGTAGGTTCAGAGTTTGTGTTTCCAAACAGGCGCTCCAGTAAAAGGTTTCCCCATATCTCTCCTGATACACTGAATGCCGCCTTGGCT
>CAXRCC010000141.1:0-16344 GCA_964228975.1 Paraneptunicella sp.
GTCAGAAACCGCAGTATGAAGAACAGGATCCCAGTTAACTAAGCGTTGACCACGGTAAATTAGGCCCTCTTCGTGAAGTTGAATGAAGACTTCAGATACAGCTTTAGACAGGTCTTCGTCCATGGTAAACGCTTCACGATTCCAATCGCACGAATCACCTAAACGGCGCATTTGCTGAGTAATCGTGCCACCAGAGTGCTCTTTCCACTCCCAAATCTTCTTCACAAAGTCTTCACGACCTAAATCGTGACGGGTTTTATCTTGTGCGTTGAGTTGTCTTTCAACCACCATTTGCGTAGCAATACCTGCGTGGTCGGTACCTGCCTGCCACAAAGTATTGTCGCCTTTCATTCGACGGTAACGCGTCAAGGCATCCATAATGGTGTGCTGGAAAGCGTGCCCCATGTGCAAGCTCCCTGTGACATTAGGAGGCGGCAACAAAATACAGTACGGGTCACCATTGCCACTTGCTTCAAAGTAGCCTTTACTCTCCCACTCTTGGTAGCGAGCTTGTTCGATATTATCGGGGTTAAAGGTTTTATCCATTGTAAGTCTCATTAATCTTGGATAGTGGCTGAGTGGTTAACTCAAACCCAGCCATTCTGAAATGTTTATATCGGATACGAGCTTGCTGCTTGCGTGCTTCATCACTTGGAACAAAGTCATAAGCTAAACCAAAACGGCGAGCAAAATCAGGAAACTCATCAGCCAAGTTAATCAAAACATGGCTATTTGTATGACGCGGAGCGGTCCAGCTAATTTCAACGGGTGCGCCACCTGCGCCCTCTCCGGCAAGATTGTGAGGCACAAAAGCCTCCACAGGACGCTGCCACAATAGCTCATCAAACGCTTCGGCTTGTGCTTTATTCGCACAATGAACCCACACGCGTTGACGACGCCTAAAACTCTGAGCAGCAAGATCACAAGCGCCGATCAACACAGGATCGGCACTCATTGAGTTGTTGTTGGCAGCGCTATTTTGCTCCGCCAATATGAAGAAGGTTGCAGCTGGCATTAGTCTTCGGTTTCTACGCCAGCTTTGTTCATTAGGTATTGTGAAAGCATCGCCACCGGACGCCCCGTCGCACCTTTATTTTTACCGCCAAGCCATGCTGTGCCCGCGATATCCATGTGCGCCCAATGATACTTTTTAGTGAAACGAGATAAGAAACACGCCGCAGTAATTGTACCGGCATCACGTCCGCCTAAATTCGCGATATCAGCAAATGGGCTTTCAATTTGCTCTTGATACTCATCCCATAGCGGTAAACGCCACGCTTTATCGCTACTTTGTTCAGAGGCATTAATCAGCTCGTGCGCCAAAGGATTATGGTTACTCATAACGCCTGTCGCGTGCTTGCCCAGCGCAACAACACACGCCCCTGTTAAGGTTGCCACATCAATCACGGCTTCTGGCTCGAAACGCTCAACATAGGTTAGCGCATCACACAATACCAAACGCCCTTCTGCATCGGTATTGAGCACTTCAACCGTTTGACCCGACATCGTTGTTAGAATGTCACCCGGACGATACGCGTTTGCATCAGGCATGTTTTCACATCCCGCCAACACGCCTACAACATGAATAGGTAACTGCATTTGCACAAGCGCATGCATGGTACCCAGTACGCCAGATGCACCGCACATGTCATACTTCATCTCGTCCATGGCTTCGCCCGGCTTGATAGAAATCCCGCCTGAATCAAACGTCAGGCCTTTCCCTACCAACACAATCGGCTTTTGACCCGGCACGCCCCCTTTGTAGTGCATCACGGTCATAATGGATTCATTGGCTGAACCACGGCCCACCGAAAGATAAGAATTCATGCCAAGCTCAGCCATTTCTTTTTCACCCACGGTTTCTACCGTGAGATTCTTGTACTCTGTTTCAAGATCTTTAGCTTGGTCTCGTAAATAAAGCGGGTTACAAACGTTTGGCGGCATGTTCGATACGTCTTTTGCCGTTTTAATCCCCGCAGAAATCGCCAAACCATGCTCGATGGCTTTTTCACCTGTGGTCAATTCGCGGCGAGTGGGGACATTGAATACCATTTTGCGAAGGGGACGACGCGCTTCATCTTTTTTCGACTTCATTGCAGTGAAGCTGTATAGCGTGTCGTTTGTGGTTTCAACAGCGTGGCGTACTTTCCAGTATGTGTCGCGCCCTTTTACGTGCAACTCAGTTAAGAAACACACCGCTTCCATTGAGCCTGTTTCGTTAAGCGTGTTGATGGTTTTTTTGATGATTTGACGGTACTGGCGCTCATCCAGTTCACGCTCTTTACCACAACCTACTAATAAAACACGCTCACTTAGTACGTTTGGAACATGATGTAAAAGCAGCATTTGACCCGCTTTCCCTTCAAGGTCACCACGGCGCAATAGGTTGCTTAAGTAGCCTTCACTGATGTTGTCGAGTTGCTCAGCCACCGAGGTGAAGCGTCTAGGCTCAAATACGCCCACAACGATACATGCACTGCGTTGTTTCTCCGGGCTACCACTTTTTACACTGAATTCCATGCTGGATTCCTCAATTTTGCTACGCCGAGATATCTTCTTCCTCTCAACGCAGTTTACAACTGTATTTTAGTCAACTTTAATTATCTTTGTCGTTGGTCAAAGGCTTACGCGGAATTAATATTTGCAAAGCTCCAAACAGGTAGCGATAATCCCTCTGTTTGGCATGCCGCAGCCCGATTTTCTCTGTGGTGATTATGGGTTCCAACGACGAAGCATAACCATAGAAATATACAAAAATGGTAAGTTTACTTAAAATTTCGTGGCATTCCACTAAAAAACCTAGTTTTCTTATTTCCAAAGTCATCCATTTTTGTTGCCAATAACGCGAAAATCGAGAGGTTAGGAGTTACAGTGCTATTACTGCGTTATCTACTGAGAGAGACAATAAAATCACAATTTGCAGTGTTTTTAGTGCTCATGGCGATTTTTGTCACGCAACGCTTTGTTCGCGTACTCGCAGAAGCCTCTGATGGCGATATCCCAGCCGGACTCGTACTTAGCTTTCTCGCCTTAAAAATGCCCGTCCTTGCCGCTTTCATTCTTCCCTTAAGCTTTTTCCTTGGCATTATGCTCGCTCACGGTCGCTTTTACGTCGACAGCGAAATGACCGTCATGCGCGCTTGCGGCGTCAGTGAGTGGTATGTCGCACGTGTCATGATGATACTCGGCTTACTGTTTGCACTCATCACAGGTGCGCTGACCTTCTGGTTAGCGCCGTTGGCTGTAGAAACCGAATACCAAATGGAAGATAAAGTCGCTGCCGAGGCAGGGCTCATGAGCTTGATTCCGGGCCGATTTGAAGAAACTGCGAACAAACAAGCTGTCATGTTTGTACACGATATCACCAGCGAAAACAAACTAAGAAAAGTGTTCCTCGCACAGCACGACAGCGAATCTGCCGATGGAAAAATTCAAATTGTATACGCCGAAGCGGGCTCTGTTTTAGAAAATAAAGACGGTTCTCAAAAACTGGTATTAAGCCAAGGAAAACAATACGAAGGCGCAAAAGGCCAAAACAACTTCCACATCGTTGAGTTTGAAGAATATCAAATTCAAATCGCAGAAGAACAAGCAGAGCAACAACGCCGCAAAATGACAGCCTATCCCACCTCACAACTGTGGGATGATGACTCCGCCGCTGCCATTGCAGAGTTCCAATGGCGATTGGCTATCCCACTCTCCATTCCCTTTTTGGTATTAATCGCCGTCCCCCTTAGTGCGGTGGATCCTCGCCAAGGTCGATTCGGAAAAATCCTGCCAGGATTGTTGTTGTACCTTGGTTATTTCCTGCTCCTCATGGCCAGCCGTAAAGTGCTTGAAGACGGCAAGATCCCCTCTGCGCTTGGCTTGTGGTGGGTACACATCGTGATATTGATAATAGGGGCTACGCTTATCATGCGAGATCGCACCGTCGGCGTAAAAGTGCGAGCAAAACTGCGCTCAAAAGTCCGTGCTAACAAAGGCGACTCAGATAACGGCGGCACAGGAGCATCTCATGTTTAATCTCATTGAAATGTACTTGGCCAGAACGTTACTAGGCACCACTTTAGTCAGCTTATCTGTGCTCATTGGCTTAAGCGGCTTAATCAAGTTTATTGATCAACTGCGCTACGTAGGGCGTGGTAGCTACGACATGACAGTGGCAGGCGTCTACGTTTTGCTGAGTTTACCAAGAGAAATCGAACTATTTTTCCCAATGGCGACCTTGCTTGGTGGCCTTATTGGCATGGGCATATTAGCCAGCTCAAGCGAATTAACCGTAATGCAAGCCTCGGGGATGAGCCGTTTGCAAATCATCAAAGCCGCCATGAAAAGCGCGCTGCTAATGGTGTTATTTGTGATGGCATTAGGGGAATGGGTAGCACCAATTAGCGAAACCAAGGCCAAAGAGATCCGTGCTCAAGCGATTTCGGGCGGCAATTTGTTTGCGTCCGATCGGTTAACCTGGGCCAAAGATGGCGACAAGTTCGTTAGTATTGGTGAAGTCGCAAACCGCGATGAACTGCGAGACATCACCATTTACCATTTCAGTGAAGACTTAGAATTACGTCATATCACTACGGCGAAATCCGCACGATTTATCGAGAACCAGTGGCAACTTAAAGAAGTGGGTAACACCAGCATTGGGGAACAAGTGGCCTCAAGCGAGAACGATGTAGCGCAATGGCCTTCTTCACTTACTCCCGATAAATTGGGCGTTGCCATTGTGAAGCCCGAAGCGTTATCGGTAACGGGTTTGGTTGAGTATATTCAGTATTTAGACAACAACAGCCAAGACTCCGGACGCTACCAACTGGCGCTATGGCGTAAAATCTTACAACCCATTTCCGTGGGCGTAATGCTGCTGTTGGCGCTGTCTTTTATCTTCGGGCCACTCAGAAGTGTCACCACTGGCGCCCGCATTATTATGGGTGTGTTAACGGGCTTTGGCTTCTTTGTTGTCAACGAGGTATTTGGCCCTTTAAGCATGGTTTATAGCTTCCCGCCCATCATCGGTGCGCTGGCGCCAAGTTTAGTGATTGCCGCCATTGCCGTGCACATGTTAAGGCGCTAGTGACTGTGCTAGCACTTTGTGGGGTTTAACACCCCACTCAACACAACGCCAATATGGTTCATCGTCGTTTTTCTCAAAAATACACACACCGCCCGTCGCCACTTTAATATCGCGAGCTTTTGTAAAAGCAGCAAAATCGCCAGTTAGCTCGGGAGCAAAACGCATCGTGCCATTACTCGACACTAATAACGTGGTTTTATCCTTGTATGAAGAGTCGCTCTCACAAAGCGCTTCACCTAATGCTCGCCAAGCTTGCTTAATACCTTCCACATCAACATCCCAACCTGCTGGCACTGTTGCATCTGCATTCCATTTATCAATCACCGCCCGGCCTTTTTCCATGTCGCCCTCACCTAAGCGCAACATCACTTCGTCTTCTGTTTTGTCTTCATCAGGACCATAGTCAATCTCATTAAAGTCATGACGCACTTGCATATCGAACACATCAAAATGCAACACTTCACAGACCAAGGCAGCGGTTTCAGAATGACGCTTTAACGGCCCTGTCATCACAGCATCCACATGTATGCCCATATGCAACAAGTAGTGCCCGATATTTCTGCCACGCTCATGCTCAACTAACGGCAAATCCGTTTTTGCCCCAACGCGAGTGGGCGTTTGATCAGCGGTGAAGGTATTGCCGTGACGCGCAATGATAAGCCGTGTTGTCATAATGTTTCTCTTTATTGATAAGCCATTGATAAGCCGCCAAACAAACGCTGAGCAAAAGCGCTAAGCGAAGCCCGATTTTAAAAGGCGCATTGTCGCATTTCTCAATCCAAAAAAGCAGCCTCGAAGATAAGAATAAACGGTTTTAGTTCACATGAAATACGCCTAATTCATGCCAAAGGGTGAAAACTAATTACACTCTTGGGTTTACTTTATTGAAAACACAATTACACTACACCGAGTAGTTTACTTTTACGCGAGTTGGTTATGTCTAAAAGGAAATCCATTGTTTTAATCATCATCGCCTTGATTGGAGGATTAATCATGTCGATTCCAAACCTAAACGCCACTATTGATACCGTGCCTAAAAGCCATGAAGCAACGTATCTCGACGGGAAATTTCAAAACGCGACACCCATTCCTGCATTCAGTTTGAGTGATTTTTGGCAGTATTTAAAACGCGCTTTCACAGAATCCACGCCTAATAAAGTGCCGGAGCAAAGCATTCCGGTTTTGCCAATCACGCAGGAGGCTTTAACCCGCACCCAACAAGACACCCTGTGGCGCTTAGGGCATTCCAGCATTTTATTAAAATTAAACAACGAGTTTTGGTTGCTCGATCCTGTCTTCTCCGAGCGAGCCTCTCCGTTTCAATTTGCAGGCCCTAAACGTTTCCACCAGCCGCCTATTTCTATCGATGAGCTCCCCCCTCTTGCAGGCGTATTGATTTCGCACAACCACTACGATCACCTCGATAAATCTGCTGTTAAAGCACTCAATAACAAAGTGGAGCGCTTTATTGTGCCATTAGGCGTTGGCGGTGATTTACGCGCATGGGGCGTTGAAGCAAATAAAATAGAAGAGCTAGATTGGTGGCAATCCTCTGGCTCAAAAAAGGTGAAAATTACCGCAACGCCTGCGCACCACTTTTCCGGCAGAGGACTAGGTGACAGAGACAAAACGCTGTGGGCGTCTTACGTCCTCGAAACCGGACACAGTAAGCTCTTTTTCTCCGGTGACTCAGGCTATTTTGATGGATTTAAAAAAATTGGAGAGCACTTTGGTGCTTTCGATCTCACACTGATGGAAACAGGCGCGTATGATAGTTTGTGGCCCGATGTGCATATGCACCCTGAAGAAAGCTTACAAGCACACTTAGATTTAAACGGAAAACGTTTATTGCCGATTCACAATGGCACTTTTAGCCTAGCATTTCATAGCTGGACGGAGCCTTTCGAGCAAATTCAACAGCTTGCTGGCGCAAAAGGCGTGGACTTAGCCACACCGAAAATGGGCGAAGCACTGGCACTAAAAGGAGAAAACCACACCAGCGCTTGGTGGAAAGAATAGCCTGCGGCAAAAACGCCTAAACGAAGCAGTATCAAGAAAATACAAACTCGCCGCATTTTGCGATAACTGCTTCTGCTCGCTCAATATCTTCTGGGCTATCAACACCGCTCATACCAATGCGTCCTTGGTAGTCCACTTCCACCATTTTTACAGGAATATCGTGCTCTAAAAAGCGCATTTGCTCTAACCCTTCTGGGTCTTCATAGGGGCTTGGCGCTAAATTAAAGTACGCTTCCAATGCGTCGTAGGTAGAAGCATATAAACCGATATGGCGTCGCACTGGCGGCTTAGCCAATGTGTGCCTTAGTTTTTCTTCTTTGCGCATAGCAGGAAGAATAATTTTGCTAAACGTCAGCGCATAATCATGCTTATTAATTTGCACCGTGGTGCCACTGTAGGGCGTCACCTTCTTAGCTTCACGCAATACATCCAACTCATCCCAAGATAAATGCACAAAAGGCGTGAACACTTGCTTCGATACAGGCGTTGATTGCGCTTGCAAAGTATCATGTCCAGCGCTTGTTTGCGCTGCGTTTGATACCGCAATTTGCGATGCTGCCAGTTGCGTTTGCTGTGATTGCCAATCCAAGATTAGGCGTTCTAAAAACCACGGAGGACAAAGCGGATTATCGCCTTGCAAGTTAACGATAAACTTTGGTTCAACGCCTTGCTTTTTCATCGACTGCACTGCGTCCCAGCAACGCTCTGTGCCGCTTTGGCACGATTCGCTAGTCATAACGGATGGCATGCCTTCTTGCCGACAAAACGCCTCAATACGCTCGTCATCAGTGGCAATCACATAGGCGCAGTTTTCCAGTTTTCGACTCACATAATCGGCAATCTGCGCAACCCGCTTGAGCATTTCAACGCCTGCAATTTTCATTAAAGGCTTGCCCGGTAAACGCGTGCTGGCATAACGCGCAGGAATAACAATCAATACGTCGCTCATGATTAGTCCTCTTGAATCGCTTTCCACGATTTATGATCGTTCGCCGCTTTGGTCAATACGAGAATTTCTGTTTTAGCAAGCCTATCCTGTAAAGATTGCTTATTCTTCACATCAAACAAAACGAGGATCGTGCCGATGCCACCAAACGAACATATCACTCGAAATAGGGCTCTTTTATAAGTAAAAGGCGCATCCGTTGTGCTAAATAAACGCATACGCCATGCGCGCATCCCAATGGTTTGCCCGCCGTTTCGCCAAAACCACAAGAAAAAACCTAAGACCCATAACCCAACCCACGCTTGAATAATGGTGCGATACAACAGCGAGCCTTGAACTAAGTCACTGAAATGCTCATAGCCGCCCATATCCAACACGCCAGTTTGGAACAAAATCACAAGGGTGATCAAAATGATCATGGCAGCGACCATACCAACCGCAACGGCAACAAGCGTATCGTAGATAATAGCGGCTAAACGACGCATAAAACCCGCTCTTGGGAAGCCGTGCTGGCTATTTTGCGCCTCGGTTTGAGAGGCTTGTTGACTTTTCAGTGCCTGCTTTTGAGGCTGATGGCTTTTGGACTTTTTGTTTTTTGAGGCTTTGGCTGGCATACACATTGGGGATAAAACTAAATGTGGTCGAATTCTAGCAGGAAAAAGCCAAAAAAGCCGGACTCAATCCGGCTCTTGCTACAATTTCACAATGGGAATTTGCTGGTGCGCTTTTACGGAACGAGACAATGCCAACGCCACTTTGCACGCCAACGCGCGATACAAATACGCTACCGTGTTTTTAGACGCTGCTGCATCATCTGGCGCTGCCTCTACTTGTGAGGTGTGAGCAGGTGAAACGGCTTCTGTGACGTAGTCGCTCACCTCTAGCGATAGCGGCAACCTTTGCAGCACTTCCACCGCGTATTTTTGAGCCAACAATTCCGCCCCTTCCTTACCAAAAATATGCTCTTTGTGCCCGCACTGAGTACACACATGGAAACTCATGTTTTCGACCACACCTAAATTAGGCACATTCACTTTATTAAACATTTCGATACCTTTGATGGCATCTACCATGGATAAATCTTGAGGTGTTGTCACTACCAGCGCACCAGTTACAGGCATTTGTTGGGACAAGGTCAATTGAATATCACCCGTGCCCGGTGGCATATCCACAATCAAGTAATCCAAATCTTGCCACTGCGTTTCGCTGTATAGCTGATGAAAAGCTCGGCTCGCCATTGGACCACGCCAAACGTTTGCAGAATCTGCTTCTACTAAATAGCCAATCGACATACTTTGAATGCCATTCACCGTAATAGGTAACATTTTATCATTTGGGAGAATTTGAGGCCGCTGACCTTGTGTTTTTAACAGTGTAGGAATAGAAGGTCCGTAAACGTCCGCATCAAGAATACCGACTTTCGCCCCCTCTTTTTGCAAGGCAAAAGCAAGGGCTACCGCCGTTGTTGATTTACCGACGCCGCCTTTGCCCGAGGCCACCGCAATGATGTTTTTTACACCCGTGGGATCTTGTCCTAACACTGATGCCACATCGAATTGAAGCGAAAGCGTTAAACCTTGCTCAGCCAAAAATTCATGAATTACCGTTTGGGATTCACTAAGGGTTTCACCGGGAGTTTCAAAAAGGTGCTTGCAAACAAAAGGCAAAGTGAGGGAGAGAGAATGCCCGTCAAGTTTCATCCCTTGGGCGACCTCTTCTTGATTGGAAAAATACGCTGGATACACTTTGGCTAATAACGCCGAAAACGCGTGAGTTAATTCACTCATATTACCTAACACCTTTACCTTCTATTTCTTATCGTTTTTGTTTCTTATTTTCTTTTGACTGCGGCGCTTTTCTAAACCATTCAATAACGTTACTGATGCACTACTCAGCCCATTTCTGAGTTCTCGTTTACTCTTCTGAGCTCTTGCTTACTTTTCCGAGCTCTTCTGAACTAAGCCGAGCAGAACTGAACTGAACTGAACAGGGAATACTTAAGCGAGCGTTTGCTTTCGTTTCATTAGGTAATACAAAACCGCACCTGTTATCGAGCCTGTAAACCAGCCATAGTCGTAAAACCAGTTTAATTTCCCGGTGAGAATAGTGAAAATAGTCAGCGCAACAGGGATCAGAAACGCAGCAACACCCGGGTAATTTATATCGTCATAATACCCACCTCGACGATACAAGGACACCAAATCCAACTTTTGTTTGTTAATAATGAAGTAGTCCACAATCATGATGCCAGCAATCGGTCCTAGTAGGCTGGAATAGCCCAGTAACCAATTGGAATACAAAGCTTCTACACTCACATCGGATTCAATCATATTCAGCTTTTTCAGCAGCTCCCAGCTCATCATCAAAATACCAATCACCCCCGTCAGTAAAACGCCGCGTTTTTCGCTGATTAATTTAGGAGCAATGTTTTGAAAGTCGTTTGTGGGGGAGACCACATTCGCAGCACTATTCGTAGAAAGCGTTGCGATGATAATGATCGCCATCGCAATCATCACCAATACGGGGTTTTCGATTTTCCCAATGAGGTTGATTGGGTCGGAGATTGTTTCACCCACTAGCGTGGTTGATGCAGCAGTTAACACCACACCTAACGCCGCAAAGAAAAACATAGTTAACGGCAAACCCAATACTTGGCCAACAATCTGATCTTTTTGCGAGCGTACAAAGCGGCTAAAGTCAGGAATATTCAAGCTCAATGTTGCCCAAAACCCCACCATAGCCGTTACCCCTGCCATTAAATAGGGCGTAGCGGAATCTTCTTCAGGACGCTTGGCTGGAGTGGCTAAAATCTCATTGACATCAATTTGCGGTAAAGCCCAAAGCATTAGGCCCACACCCACAATCAGCAATAAAGGGGCTGCCCAGCTTTCAAGAAACTTAATGGCATTCGATCCCTTCATCACCACATACACATTCAACACCCAAAATACAAAGAAACCGATAACTTCCCCGACACTGCCAAGTGCCGCCCACGCAGGGAAGATACTAGAGAGCATGAGATGAAATGCGACACCGCCAAAAAGCGTTTGTATGCCAAACCAACCACAAGCAACAAGCGCCCGAACCAAGCAGGGTAAATTCGAGCCATAAAGCCCAAAAGGAGACCGAAGTAATACAGGAAATGGGATACCGTACTTGGTGCCGGAAAATGCGTTGAGGGTAAGCGGAATCAGCACAATGACATTGGCAATCAAGATTGTCAGTAACGCTTCCATCACCGACAAGCCAAAGTAAGCTGTAAGCACGCCGCCGAGCGTATAAGTCGGCACACAAATCGCCATGCCCACCCACAGTGCAGCCACGTTACCTTTGTGCCATGTTCGCTGCTTTACCTTGGTAGGAGCAATATCGTCATTGTACAGACTACTTTGTTTTAAATCGTCCATGACGTTCAGTTCAACAAACTCTCCGACCTCAACAGCGACCGAATTTAAGCCTTGTTTGTCTACTGCTTGCTGCTCCATAGTGCCTCTCTTATTGATTTTATTGGATTGGATAGAACGCCGCTTTGTGTGCTTTTTTCTTGTGGGCTATTACGGAAAATGCCCCTTTCGGGGCATCTTACTTACACTTCTGTTAACTTCTCGTACGTTTCTGGACGTCTATCACGATAGAACTGCCACGTTTTACGCACCTCTTCAATCATGTCGAGGTCTAACGTTGAAATAAGCAATTCATCGTTGTCTTCGGAGGCAATATCAATGATTTCACCTCGCGGGTTCACGTGATAACTGCTGCCGTAGAATTTACCGATATTCCAAGGTTCCTCTGTGCCCACGCGGTTAATACAACCCATGTAGTACCCATTAGCCACCGCGTGTGCAGGTTGCTCAAGTTTCCACAAATATTGAGAAAGCCCCGCCACCGTTGCCGATGGGTTATAAACAATTTCCGCACCGTTCAAACCAAGGATACGTGCGCCTTCTGGGAAGTGGCGGTCGTAGCAAATGTACACGCCAATTTTCGCGTAACGCGTTTGGAATACGGGGTATTCTGCATCGCCCGGCTTGAAGAAAAACTTCTCCCAGAAGCCATTTGTATGCGGAATTTGCTTCTTGCGGTATTTACCTAAGTAGGTGCCATCAGCATCAATTACGGCTGCGGTATTGTAATAAACACCCGGCTGAACGTATTCATACAAAGGTACGATGATAACCATTTCATACTTCTTCGCGTATTCTTGCATGATAGAAGTGGTTGGACCCGGAATCGGCTCCGCTGCATCGTACCAACGCGTGTCTTGCGACGGGCAGAAGTAAGGACCATTGAAGATTTCTTGCAAACACAAGATTTGCACGCCTTTTTTACCGGCTTCTTCAATGAAAGGAATGTGATGTTCTAGCGCTGCTTGCTGAATTTGGCTTACAGGCAATGATTCGTCATTCAAAGGATTGTGGCATTGAATCAAACCACTAATTACGTTTCTTGGCATGGGCTGTCTCCGTAATAAAATTATTCTTGTTATGTGATCCGAACAGGCGCTTACTGCGCTTCCCTGTATGGGTTTTTCGGATGATTTAACCAGGTCAATTCTGGCTTACCTTCGTCGATTTCACGCATCACGATGGCATTAGGTTCTGGGCACGTAATGTGACATAAGTTACAACCCACGCATTCATCATCGATCACGGTGTACTTTGAAACGCCATCACCTGCATCGGTTTTCGCAATGGCTTGGTGCGATGTATCTTCACAGGCGGCAAAGCAACGACCACAGTTGATGCAGTTATCCTGATCGATATGTGCAATACGTTTAAAGTTAAGGTTGAGGTGTTTCCAATCGGTTGTGTTAGGCACGGCGTTTCCGCGGAAGTCTTCGATGGACTCATAACCTTTGGTATCCATCCAATCACTGAGGCCGTCACACAAATCTTTAATGATATCGAAGCCATAAAGCATTGCCGCTGTACACACTTGTACATTGCCCGCACCCAACGCGATAAACTCTGCCGCGTCGCGCCAATTCGACACCCCACCAATACCGGAAATTGGCAAGCCATAGGTTTCTGGGTCGCGCGCAATTTCCGACACCATGCTAAGTGCAATGGGCTTCACCGCTGAGCCACAGTAGCCGCCATGCGTACCTTTACCGCTAATAGTCGGCATGGGTGCCATTTGGTCTAAATCAACGCTGGTAATGGAATTAATGGTGTTAATTAAGCTAACGGCATCTGCGCCGCCGCGTTTTGCCGCTTGGGCGGGCATACGAATGTCGGTGATATTCGGTGTGAGTTTCACAATCACAGGCATGCTGCAATGCTCTTTGCACCAACGTGCAACCATTTCAACATACTCGGGCACTTGCCCAACCGCTGCGCCCATACCGCGCTCAGGCATACCGTGCGGACAACCAAAGTTTAATTCAATACCATCTGCGCCCGTTGCTTCCACTAACGGCAGAATCTTTTTCCAAGATTCCTCTTCACACGGCACCATCAAAGACACAATGATCACGCGATCCGGCCAGTCTTTTTTCACCTGTGTGATTTCATCCAAGTTCACTTGCAGTGGACGATCGGTAATTAGCTCGTTGTTATTGATACCCAACACATGACGGTTTTGTCCGTAATGGGCACCGTAACGCGAGGCGGTATTGATAGGAGGTGGATCTTCCCCCAACGTTTTCCATACCACGCCGCCCCAACCTGCTTCAAAGGCGCGAACAACGTTGTAGGCTTTATCTGTTGGTGGTGCCGAGGCTAACCAAAATGGGTTGATCGACTTAATACCCAGAAAATCTATTGATAAATCTGCCATTACGCCTCCTTATTGTTCTTGTAGGTATTGGTGAATTGCAAGGGCTGCTTTGTTGCCCTGATCGACCGCTTCTACGGTTAAATCTAACCCGTCTGTGCAGTCGCCTCCGGCAAAAACGTCGGCTAACGATGTTGCCCCGTGTTCATTCACCGCAATTTTGCCGCGCTTATCTAAATTAGGGGTTTCATTGCTGCCTTCAAAAGGCACTGGCGTGGCTTTTTGACCAATGGCTTTAAACACAACATCGCAAGGGACCGTTATTTGCTCCTCTGTTGCGACCAACTTCCCATCGGCATGGGTTTGCGTTTTGCTGAAGTGAATCGCTGAAATGCCGTTTTCGTCACCCTCAATGCGCTCTGGTTGTGCATTGAGCACAAAGCGAATGCCATTTTGCAGTGCAAGTTCTTGCTCATGCTCAGACGCCCCCATCGCAGAACGATCGCGACGATAAGCAATCGACACCTCTTGTGCGCCAAGCTTTTTGCTCTGCACGGCAATATCGATGGCGGTCATTCCCGCGCCAATCACAACCACGCGTTCACCCACTGGCAAGTCAGACATCGTCTTGGTTTGACGCAATTCTCGAATGTAATCCACCGCATCTTCTACGCCAGGTAAGTCTTCACCCTCAACACCCAATCGATTAACGTCACCTAAACCAATACCCAAGAAAACGGCATCGTGTTTTTCTCGCAATTTATCCAGTGTTAGCTGATTTCCCATTGGCGACTCGTAATGCATCTCGATACCACCGATTTGCAAAACAAATGCCACTTCTTTTTGGGCAAACTCATCCAGCATCTTATACTGAGCGATACCGTATTCGTTTAAGCCACCGGCTTTAGGTGCCGCTTCATAAATAGAGACTTTGTGCCCGTTTCGCGCCAATCGGTGAGCACAAGAAAGCCCCGCAGGACCTGCCCCCACTACCGCAACATGTTTGCCTGTTTCAGGCGCACGCGTGAAAGGGTAAGGCATATCTGAATTCAAGTTTTCTACGGCATAACGCTGCAAGCGTCCAATCTCTACTGGCGCTTCTTCTTGTGCATTACGTACACAGGCTTGCTCACAGAGTTCTTCTGTGGGACAAACTCTGGCACAGCTGCCGCCTAGAATATTGGCGGAGAGAATTTCCTTCGCTGCGCCATGGGCATTGCCAGTGTTGATTTTTCGGATAAATTGCGGGATATCGATGCTGGTTGGACATGCTTTGATACACGGTGCGTCATAACAAAATAAGCACCTTTCACTCGCTACCAGGACTTCTTTTTCTGAAAGCAACGGTTTGAGATCGCTGAAGTTAGCTTGCACTTCAGACTCTTGCAGACGGTTTGTTTTAATGCCTTGATTCAAATCGCTAACCCTTTTTTAGTTATCGTTTATGTGGGGAACGATACGGCTACTCCCCACTGCGAATATGTCTTCTGTCGTTTTAGCTTGCTAGATTGTGCTAACGAAATCGCGTGATTAGCTATTCGTTGGGAAAGCCAACTGCACGCCATCTCTCACACCAGTCGAAGGCCATCTTTGCGTGATTGTCTTACGTCTGGTGTAGAAGCGAACTGAATCTGGACCGTGTGCTGATAAGTCACCGAACAGTGAACGTTTCCAACCGCCGAAGCTGTGATAAGCCGTAGGCACAGGAATAGGTACATTAACCCCAACCATTCCCACATTGATATTATCTGTGAAGTAGCGTGCTACGCCGCCGTCGCGGGTATAAATACACGTTCCATTGCCGTACTCATGATTGTCGATAAGCTCCATTGCGGTTTGCAAAGAGTCAACGCGCAATACGCACAGCACTGGACCAAAAATTTCGTGCTTGTAGATGTCCATGTCTGGCTTAACATGATCGAATAAGCAGCCACCTACAAAGTAACCTTCTTCATGACCTGGGATGTTCACATCGCGACCATCAACCACAAGTTTCGCACCTTGTTCAACACCGCTGGTCACTAAACCTGTTACTTTGTCGTAGTGTGCTTTAGTGATAAGTGGCCCCATTTCCTGACCCGCTTCAAGGCCCGGCCCAACACGAATTTCAGCCACTTTGCTTGATAAGCCTTCAATCACGCGATCGGCCACTTCATCGCCAACACAAACCGCAACCGACACCGCCATACAACGCTCACCAGAAGAACCAAACGCAGCACCGAGTAACGCATCTGCAACATTTTCAAGCTCGGCATCTGGCATGATAACCGCGTGGTTTTTCGCACCACCTAATGCTTGAACACGCTTACCGTTTTTCGTGCCCGTGTTGTAAATGTATTCAGCCACTGGCGTTGAACCAACAAAGCTCACCGCTTGGACTTTTGGCGCTTCTAGAATGGTATCTACAGCCGCTTTATCGCCATTTACCACGTTCATAACACCCGGTGGTAAACCCGCTTCTTCTAACAATTTAGCAAGGTATAACGGCGCGCTAGGATCTCTTTCAGAAGGTTTTAAAACGAAGGTGTTGCCGCAAGCAATCGCCATTGGGAACATCCACAAAGGCACCATTGCCGGGAAGTTAAACGGG
>CAXRCC010000142.1:0-4331 GCA_964228975.1 Paraneptunicella sp.
GCAGGTTTTATCACGTTGAATAAATGACTAATGGATAGTTAGCTTATCTTTTAGGTTGGTTTAAATAGTCATGGCGTGATAAGCGCTAAATAGAGGCAGAATAGCGGTGCAAATAAAGAGAAATACGCTTTATGGCATAAAGCGATAAAGCGAAGGAAAGGCGTTATTTTCGTTGGTTTTTTTCTAAATAGGCTTTTGCTAGTTTTAACCATTTGAGGCGATAATTGCCACCGTAAACGCGTTCCCCTTCCGTAATCGCATTGCGCTTTATAATGAGGTCTTTCGCTAATTCGTCGCCTGTAGGCGCGGCTGTGAACTTTTGAGAAGTGAACTTAAAAATAGAGAAAATGGAAAGCGCGCAAAATAGCGCAACAATCACGGCGAGAATATTGGCGCTAGTGAACATGGTGTCAGTATCCTTGAGTGTGTTTAGGAGAAGAATCAGGCATGGTTTCTGTTGCCGTTTTCACACACACCTCCCACGCTTTGAGCGCTTCGTACAGTTGTTCTATGTTTTCCACCGAGCTATGACGCGCTTGCAATAACCCTTCTGAAATGACCACCCCGTGCGTAATGAGTTCTTGATACGGACTCGGCGGCGCTTCTTGCTTCACAATGGGGCGAAGCAACAGCGTGACTGTTACGCCGATGCTAAAAAGTGCGATGCAGACGGTTAACGCGATGAACATGGCTATCCTTGATAGACAAGAGAAGTTCGACAAGTAGGTAGATGCCAACGAACATGCCGATTAGGGCGATGCTAGCTGTGTAAATATCCTTAACACTCACATTATTGATGCTGACGACATTGAAGAACATGGCATCGAGGAATCGAAGCAGCTCAAACAGTGAAAGAACACCAAAGGAAACTTGTGCGGTAATAAGCACTCTTCCTTTGCCTAAGTTCAGCCATTCATGGCATTTTTGTAGGATGCAAACATAGGTGAGATTGAAAAGGCACCAAAAGCTTGTCCAAGCGGAAACCCTAACAACGTATTCGATTGATTTATCATTCAATGCGGCCAATAACGGGCCGTTGACTGAGCTGATAATGAATTCCGAAGTCGCCATTAAAATCACGGTGATCGACAAGGATGTTTGCTGCTTAGAGGTGCCTAGGCTGACGATGAATATAACCAAATACAGATAAGGAAGATGTTCACAAAGTTCTTTTATGGTCGAAATCATGTCAGTTATTCAACGTTTACTATTTAACCTTAAAAACATAAGCCGAGTAGGCAGAATTTAGGGTCGTTAGGGTTTGATACAGTAGGATCGGGGAAGTCACCACAATGCGTAGGATTGTATGCCTTGCCTAAATCCAGTTTATTTTTCGCTTTTTGTTCTAACGATTGCGTATTTTCATTTGTGTTATTCACACTTTGATTTTCGTATGTGTGAACGCCCGATAAGCATGAGCGTGTTGTTGCATCCGAAACGGTAAATCCTTTGTCTAATCCTGCTGTAGAAGCCAGCGGGGTTAGCATTAACGCAAGTGTTACGGAAAAGATTCTATACTGATATTTCATAATTTCAACTCCAAAGGTGAGGTATTTAACCACTTTTTTTGCTTATGCAAAAGCATTATTCGCATTTATAAATCTTCGTTTATGTTAAGCGAATACTATATATGAGTACATTATCAACCATATTTTGACAAATCATTATCGTGATTTGCGGACTCTGGCGGTGATTTGAGCAGATGTTAAAAGCAACAAGGAGTTACATGCGAAATAGGTTGAGTTAGGCGAGAGGCATCAGTATTATGATGGCCGCTTTTAGCACCCGTAGCTCAGCTGGATAGAGCGTTGGCCTCCGGAGCCAAAGGTCGCGCGTTCGAATCGCGCCGGGTGCGCCAAAACTAAAAAACCACCTTAAGGGTGGTTTTTTAGTTTTAGTACTCTGGCCGAGGAGAAAGCGACCGTTCGACAAATTTGCCGGGAGCAAATTTGAACATGCTTCAGCATGGCCCGAAGGGCGAGTATCAGGGAAGATACGAGTCATCCGCCGGGTGCGCCAAAACTAAAAGAAACCACCGGATTTGATAAAAGCGATGATAAGTCGTTGCCACTTTGATCGTAGGCAAGTTTACCCATAGCCTCCTTTGATATAGATAGTGTGTGAATAACTCGCGCTGTTATTTCGCTAAAACACTATCGTTATAGAAAGGAAGTAAGGCTAAGTCAGATGATGTTTCGTCAGTATCTCCAAAAAAATATCAATTCAATTTCTATCCTGATGAAGAAGAAGTTGTGGGCACAAATTGTCGTAGCGATGATTTTGGGCTTGAGCATCGGGCTAATATTGTCGCCACAAGGTGGTGCCTTGGTATCGCAAAGCGTTAGCCTATCCATTGCCGCATGGATCAAACTCCCCGGCTCAGTCTTTCTTAATCTTATTCAAATGGTGGTCGTGCCGCTGGTCATTTCCTCCATCATTTTGGGCATTTGTTCGAGCGGGGACCCTGAATACCTTAAGCGAGTTGGCTCCCGCATTGTTCCGTATTTTTTAGCAACAACCACCATTGCCGTTGTGATTGGCTGCTTCCTTGCTATTGCCATTACACCGGGTGCGTTTATTGATGCAAGTTTGCTGACGTCAATGGTGCCGGAGTCCGCTTCGGCAGTTCAGGTTGTCCAAGTAACCTCCGTACCGGACAAAGTCGCTGCGCTTATTCCTTCGAACGTGACGGCAGCGCAAGTAGAACGCAATATGCTTCAAATTGTTGTGTTCTCAATTATTGTTGGCATTGCGGTTTTGGCTTTACCGAAAGATAAAATAAAGCCGTTTGTGTCGCTTGCAGAATCCATTCAAGAAATCGCGCTGAAGATTGTAAGCTGGGCGATGCTCATTGCGCCTTACGCGGTATTCGGTTTGCTGGCAGATATTACGATCCGCGTGGGTATTGAAGCCATCATTGGCGTGTCTGTTTATGTGGCGACCGTGGTTTTGGGGCTGGTTCTTTTGTTTTTTTGCTATTTATTCATTATTAAGTTTGTCGCAAAAATGAATGTAGTGAAGTTCATTACAAGCATTAGAGATGTGCAATTATTGGCGTTCTCCACGTCGAGCTCAGCTGCTGTCATGCCATTATCGATGAGTACCGCGATTAATCAATTGCGGGTTAAGCCGTCAATTTCGAAGTTTATTGTGCCTCTTGGCGCAACAGTGAATATGGATGGCACAGCACTTTATCAGGTGATTGCTGCTCTTTTCTTAACGCAAGTATACGGTATTGATTTATCGACGCTTGAAATCGTCATCCTCATTCTGACCACGGTAGGCGCATCAATCGGATCACCGAGTACGCCCGGCGTTGGTATTGTAATACTTGCTACCATCTTGCAGGGAATCGGTCTGCCACCAAGCGGTATTGCCTTGATCATTGGCGTTGATAGAATTTTAGACATGTGCAGAACCACGGTGAATGTAACAGGCGATCTGACAGCATGTTGCGTAATGAATCGGTGGTTGGAAGCGCCTAAACGCGAGTGACTTTTAGCTAAAAGAATAACGGCAAAAGGCTCGCATCAGTGCAAGATGTGCGCTTTCAGTTGCGTATTTCTTTGCCATGATGCGTTTGAACCTGTGCTTATCGAAGCTTAGTATGTTTATCACTTCTTTAAGCGCAGGAAAGTGCGATGCTACGCCAATACTTCAATCTCAATCACGCTATTTTAAAACGTTTTTCTTTGATGAAACGCCTTGTTGTGTTCATGCTGGGAATGGTTGCTTTGCTGCAAACACATGCCGTATTTGCGATGCAAGTGGCCTCCGGTAGTTTGCTCCGAATTGCGCAGTTTCCTTCCGAGTATGTTCAGCCTAAAGATGTGTTTATTTGGCTCCCCGAGCACTATAACGCGCACACCAAATTTGCGGTGTTATACATGCACGATGCACAAATGCTGTTTGATGCCACAACGACGTGGAACAAGCAGGAATGGCAGGTTGATGAGGTGGCGTCTGCGCTGATGAAGTCGGGCAAAACACGAGATTTTATTGTGGTGGCCTCCACCAATGGCGATTATCAGGGCGGCACACGTCGTTCAAGTGAATACTTCCCACAAGGGGCATTGGCTTATTTATCCGATAAAGATAAGCGCGCGATATTGAGCCAAAAGCGCAGCAACGGCCAAGCGGTGTTTGCGAATGGCGAGATTCAATCCGACAACTACTTATCGTTTTTAACAAAGGAGCTAAAACCCTACATCGACCGTACATTTTCGGTGCATACAGATGCGGCCAATACTGCACTGATGGGATCGAGCATGGGCGGCTTGATTTCTTGGTATGGGCTTGCAGAATACCCGGATGTATTCGGTGCTGCGGCC
>CAXRCC010000143.1:0-4551 GCA_964228975.1 Paraneptunicella sp.
TGCGGCGGTATAAAAGCGGCTACATCACCTGCGAATGCTAGCTTTAGTGCTTTGGTTTTGTGTTTACACCTTAGTGTGAGTTTAACGACAGGTGTAACAAGTCTCTTAAGAGTTGTGTTGAAAACATCGGCTTTTGCACAATGCGGCGAAAGCCCAGTTGTTTGAGTATTTTCTGGCTCGATACATTATCTGGGTGCACAGTTGAAAATAGCTGTGTAAATCCGTTTTCTTCGGCAAGCGTCAGCCTAGCGTGTGCTAGTGCCTTGCCAATACCTAATCCTCTGTATTTTGCATCCACCAAGTTGTACAACATCAAAGCGCTCGTTTCGGGAACAATGCAGTTTATTGCTCTGGTTTCAGTTTGCTCGATGTTTGTATGTTCGACGTGCCCGGTTTCGACGACCTTTGTTTCCATGCGTGCGTGTTCGACATGTGAAGTGTGGATATCTGGAGAGTGGGTATGTGAAGAGCGGATAGGTGGAGAATGGGTAGATGAAGAGTGGATAGGTGGAGAATCGACAGGTGTCTTATCATGGTTGATTAAGACTTGAAGTGACTCCGGCGCATCTAAATAAGCAGGCCAAGGTTGCATACTTCTTAATGCGGCATAACCCACTAATTTATCGTGATAAAAGGCGCAAACGTTGAAGACGGTTTTTTCGTTTTGAGGCTCAGATAAATTGCCTTGAAAAAACGCTCGATTTTGTGGGTAAACCAAAGGTGATTGACCGTTATCGTGAGCGTGTTTTGCTAAATTAGCAAGGCCATCAATGAGCGCCGATGTGGCGTTTTCACGATGAATAACTTGAATACGTAATGGCGACATAAGGCTTTTTTACTGGTGCTAAACTGATTAAAGCACGAGCTTGGCGTAGGAATCTCTGTCCATGTCTTGGACTTCAACCGTTAGCGATACGGCGTCATAAGAAAGCGATACCAATTTTTCCAATACTAAAGAAGAAAGCACTTGTTTTTGCGCGGTTGTTCGTCCCGATAATATTTTCAAAGTCACATGCACAAAGTCACTTTTTTCTGTTGTGGTTTGGAAAAATGCATAGGGAAGCGCTCTGACTTTAATGTCTTTACCGCTCTTATCAAATAGGCCACTTTCCACGGCTCCTTCATAAACACTCGACATTAATTCAGCGCTTGCAAGCGCATTAGAATGCTCAATAACACAATGTGGCATGGTTGTTTCCTTCACGATTGAAATTGGTTTTTATGATATCGCCATCGTGTGACCCAAGCCACTGAAAGATAGTGGGTTACTGTCTTTGCGTTTAAGGAGTACGTTTTTGTGTCTTTACAAGGTTGTCAATTATACTAGCTTATTAAAAGGTTTCAGTTTTTATACCTTATTGATGAAAACATTAAATATACTGCTAAATCAACAATTAAATATAACTTGGGGTTGTATGAAAAAGTTTATTGTTGCTTTAATTGTTTTTTATTTCGGCTGGGTGAATTCTTTAGTCGCGGCAGAGAATGTTGAATCCGGATATAATTGTAACCTTAATACGCAGGTGTCCGTTGCTCAGTGCGACACCCTCGTCGACTTTTATTACGCAACCAACGGCCATGCTTGGCTGAACAGCAATACACACCTTTGGTTGAAAAACAGTGAACCTTGCAGTTGGGAAGGGGTTACCTGTTGGGGCAGTCGAATCGTACGATTGGAATTGCCGTCTAATGGCTTAACCGGAGAGCTGCCTGCTCTTGGCGGTTTGATTCACTTGCAACAACTCGGACTTTTCAACAATCCCGAACTTTCTGGACCGCTGCCAGATTTAACCGTACTGCCTGAGTTAACGCATGTGATTGTGTTTAAAACTGCCATGACGGGCTTTTTACCCGACGTTGCTAGCATTCCCAATCTAGTCAGTTTAGACGTGCATCTTAGTGCATTTTTTGGCCCGGTGCCGGATGTGTCGAGCCTAAATAGTTTTGTGAGTCACGGTAATCCGTTGTGTTTATCCAGTCATATCGATTACAGCTCTCAAGGTCATACTATTCCCGCTTTTCCTGCTTGTGAACCCATGCTTGAGAGCCGATTACAGGGCGAGCTGCTTGTCACGGATTTTGGTGTAAGGCCAGACGATGGGCAAAATGATCATCACTTGATTAACCACGCGTTACGTATGCTGACGTTAACCTTGCCAAGCCAAGTACCTATCAGCGATTTAACCATCCGTTTTCCAGCTGGTGTGTATGATGTTGAGAAGTCCATTTCTCTGATCAATTTTGACTCCGTTAAAATTGTGGGAGAAACAGCGGACACGCCCATGACGACCTTTCAAAAAGGTCCTAACTTTGGCAACTCTGATAATTTATTGATTAATCAATTTCAGCATGGCGCGATATTCGATTTGCGATTTGGCCGAGGTTTAACCATCAAATACTTGAAGCTGATGGGGCAATTGACTAGCACAACACAGCCACACCTCTGGTGGGATCACGGCATATACGTGGGCTCGTCTCACAACACGATGCTGTCTAAAAATGCGTTTTATCACTTTGGTGATAGCGCGTTAACCATTGCCACGGACAACGACGATCCAAGCCTAGGCATTAACAGTGCGAATCATTTGGTATACGACAACTATTTCTACAACATCACGCAAACCTCAACGACTTCGGATCACGGTGGCAGCTCCAATTACAGCTTTATTGAAAATACCTTGGTTAATTTAAAAGGCGCGGTGAAATTCTCCACGCGTATGGAAGGCGCTGGCTACGTTAACGTATTGAAAAACCACATTGTGTCTGCTGGTGTGTCGAGTGGAATAACGACGAACAATGGCATTGAAGTTGAAGGCTACGAGGAAGTGAACATTAGCGGTAATACCTTAAGTGACGGCGAAGGCGTAGGCATTGTCGTGCGTTCTGTGCACAGTGAAAATGCGGACAGGGTTTACGACTGGGGCAGTGTTACGGTTGAAGATAATCAAATTACACGATATCGCTTGGGCGTGTACATCTCTAATTTGCCGTTGACCGGTTCTGGAGAAGTGGCTGAGGCAGACAGCTTCAATGTGTCGAATAATCAAATCAGTTATATGTGGAATGGCGATACCGAAGCGGCCATTCATTTTGTGGGGAGCCAGTTTAAGCGCTGCCAAGCGAACAATAATACGGTAACAGGGGGGAATTACACTATTTGGCCTAATCCGGCGCAAACGTCGTGGTTGGAGGCGCAGGGAAATATTTTGAATTAAATGAAAAGCTATCGTGCGTGATTGATGGCGAAGGTTATCAAAGAGGATGCAATCACGATCTCACTCGCGCTAAATCGTGATTGACAGAAAAGGCTGGACAGAACGTGAAAAAGAATCGAGCGAGGCCGACTTAAACGCCAGAAATAATCGCGTTAATGCCAACAATATTCAGCACCCAAATAACAAAACCTAACATCAGCCACAAATGGTTAGCGAAGGTAAGTTTGTCGTTTGAACTTCCCGTTACATCGTTACTGGCATAGTTCGCTAAAGATTGACCCTGGCGCAAACAGTAGCCTGTAATAAATAAAGCCAACATCAAAGAAAAGGCAGAGAAGGGGAGTAAATACCCTGATTCGGCGAGCTTGCTGGCGATGTTACCTAAAATAGATACCACCACATACAGTGTTGCTAAATGCTTTACTGTTTTGGGACGCTCTCCGGTTTTACGTTCGTACTTTTGCTCAAATAAATCGAACAACGAATGCGTAAAAAAGATAGAGAAAATACCGCGAGCAATAGGCCATATGGTGCTGTTTGTACTTTGCTTATAACCTTCCCAATGGCGGTAAAACCAGTAGATACCGTATACACCAAAGGTGCCTATAAACATGATCATAAACTTCTTTTCGGACACGGTATAGAAGGTTAACGTGTTCTCAGCTTGGCTGTTTTTAGGCTCAGTGAATTCATCAAAAGCAGATGGCTGGCTTTGGCTCATCCCTTGTGAAGGGGAATAAAAGTCACTGTTTTCTACTTGGTTACCCTCAGTTGATTCATTTGATTGTGCTGCTTCGTTCTGCGCAGGATGGGTATTTTCCTTATTTTCTTTATGCTTGTCTTCTTCCGAGGAAGCGGGGGGCTTGTTGTTGTCTAAGTCCATTTTGTCTCCTTGAGTAAAACTGAGAGTCATGCGTAAGCGGGCAAAACGGCCTTCGCAAAAACGAGATTCAATACAAAGTTGCAATATGTTGTTTTGAGTAGCAGAAATCAAGTGTATTGGAGGATTTTGATAGGCAGAGATTGCAAAGAGCGGTGTGGATTTTCACTCAAAAAGCACACGTTTTAGGCACTCTTCATCCAAAGCGTTTATCGTTATTTCTGAGTCAGTTTAGGCTGTTCTCCCAATTCATCTTCACTTATATACAATACAGAAGATTCATCGTAAATTGGTTTATTCCATATACATAAAGACTTACCTTCGTGAAGGTTATCAAAATCATTCATACACTCATCAGATAACCCATTGGTAATGATTACCAGATACTAATCGGTCAACTTCAGTAACTAATTCTCGACTCGTAATTTGATTAGTATCTGGTAACCATTACCAATG
>CAXRCC010000144.1:0-24796 GCA_964228975.1 Paraneptunicella sp.
CATAACAGTTTATGCCTGACGGCGATAGCGATACGGACCCACCTGATCCCTTCTCGAACTCAGAAGTGAAACGTATTAGCGGCGATGGTAGTGTGGGGATTCCCCATGTGAGAGTAGCACACTGTCAGGCTCCTATTTAGAGAAGCCCTTCACTGATGTGAAGGGCTTTTTGCTGTTTTAGGGTTACTGATTTTAAACTTTGGACCTTCTAAATGCGATGGTTGTCCTTGTTATATTTAGTAATAAGTGTGCTAACATTCGCGTCCTAATTTAAACCTAGAAGTCTTCTTTCTATGCTTGATAAAGTTAAAATTGTATTAGTAAATACTTCCCACACAGGAAATATTGGCTCAGCTGCAAGAGCGATGAAAACTATGGGATTATATGATCTCGTTTTGGTTGATCCTGTCTCTGCCCCAGATGGAAAAGCAAGTGCCTTAGCTGCGGGTGCTGGGGATGTGCTCGCTAATGCAAAGACTTATGATACGCTTAACGAGGCTATCGCTGACTGCGGCCTCGTTATTGGAACGAGTGCTCGATCAAGAACGCTTTCTTGGCCTATGCTTGGCTCTAGGGAGTGTGGTGAGAAGATCATCTCTGAAGCAAGTAATTATCCGGTTGCTTTAGTGTTTGGTAGAGAGAACAGTGGGCTAACAAATGAAGAATTGCAGCTATGTCATTTCCATGTTTGCATTGATGCAAACCCGGAATACAGCTCTTTGAATTTGGCGGCTGCTGTACAAACTCTTTGCTATGAAATTCGAATGGCTTATCTTTCCACTGTAAAGTCAGAGCCGAGCCAAAGCGATTATCCTCTTTCGGGAGAATTAGAACAGTTCTATGTTCATTTAGAAAGTACCTTAAAGCATACAAATTTCATCGTGCCTAAACACCCTGGTGTTGTAATGACTAAGCTTCGACGTTTATTTAATCGTGCTAGACCAGAGTCCCAAGAGCTGAATATTTTAAGAGGAATTCTTAGTTCTATTAACAAGTTAAAAAAGGACTAAGTTAACCGGTTCTTACAGGTTATGCAGTTACCACTTCGTATCAAATACTTGACTGGTTTAGTCGGGTATGTGAATATCCGCTCAAACTTACAACGGTAGCTGCTATGAAACTTACTTCAAAAGGTCGTTACGCTGTCACAGCGATGTTAGATGTTGCATTACATTCTCGCAAAGGCCCTGTCTCTTTGTCTGATATTTCCTCTAGACAAGCTATATCACTGTCTTATCTTGAACAGTTATTCTCAAAATTGAGAAAACAGAACCTTGTCACGAGTGTTCGAGGGCCTGGCGGTGGCTATAAATTAGGCCTGGAACCTGGAGACATTTCTGTTGGTCATGTCATTCGTGCAGTTGACGAAGCGGTTGATGTGACACGATGTAATGGCGCTGCAGATTGCCAGGGTGGTGAGCGTTGTTTAACTCACAGTTTATGGCACGATTTGAGTGAGCGAATAACTGCATTTCTTGATAACATCACGCTCGGTGAGCTGATGGCAAATGCAGATGTGCTAACTGTAGCTGAAAGACAAGAACACATGACGTCATCAGAGGAAATTGAAATTAGTCTTCAAATGTAAGGACCCTGTTAATGCCCCTCCCAATCTATCTAGATTATGCTGCAACAACGCCTGTTGATCCGCTTGTAGCAAAAAAAATGGCTAAGTTTTTAACGATGGATGGTTGTTTTGGCAACCCCGCTTCACGTTCACATTGGTATGGTTGGCAAGCTGAAGAGGCGGTCGAAGAAGGCAGAGAGCAAGTTGCCGACTTGTTGAATGCCGATCCAAGAGAGATTGTATTTACCTCTGGAGCAACAGAAGCGAACAATCTTGCTATTAAGGGCATAGCATCGCAAAACCTTGAAAAGGGCAATCATATCATTACGGTTAAAACGGAGCATAAAGCGGTTCTCGATCCGTACATTTGGCTCTCAGAAAACGGTTTTGACGTTACTTTTCTTGATGTCGAAAATGACGGCTTATTAAACATCAGTACACTAGAAGGTGCCATTACAGACAAAACTACACTCGTAAGCATCATGTTAGTTAATAATGAAACTGGCGTCATACAAGATATAAAAAGTCTCGCTAGAATATGCCATGAGAAAGGGATATTTTTCCACGTGGACGCCGCTCAGGCCTTAGGGAAGTTACCGATCGACGTGAGAGATAATAACATTGATACAATGTCTTTTTCAGCTCACAAGCTTTATGGTCCTAAAGGCGTGGGAGCTTTATACGTTAAGCGTAAACCTAAAGTTCGCCTTGAGGCACAAACTCACGGTGGTGGGCACGAGCGAGGAATGCGCTCGGGTACAATGGCGACGCATCAAATTGTGGGTTTTGGGGAGGCATGCCGTATAGCAAGTCAAAAGCTAGATGAAGAAATGGCACGAATTACTGCGTTAAAACAACGGTTTTGGAGCGGTGTATCTAAGCTTTCGAATGTGTCTATTAATGGCAATATCGAAAAGTCAGTCCCCGGTATTCTGAATCTCAGTTTCAGTGGCGTTGAAGGAGAAGCGCTGTTAATGGCACTGAAAGATTTAGCCGTTTCATCTGGCTCGGCGTGTACTTCAGACAGTATGGAGCCTTCATATGTTTTAAGAGCATTAGGGGTTGAGCCGGATCTTGCGCACAGTTCTATCCGCTTTAGTTTTGGTCGTTTTACAACAGAAAGTGATGTAGAACAAGCCATTGAAATCGTCACTCGGGTAGTCACTAAGCTTCGTCTATAATTAAGTCATTTGATACATCGTTACCACGCGATAATTGATTACGAATAAAATTGTAAAAAAGTCGCGATAAGGCATAGGCATTGACGGTGGAATTGAATATAATCCGCGCCGTTTTTAGTTTTAATATATGGAGCCAACAGATGGCACTTGAACGTACTTTTTCTATTATCAAACCTGATGCCGTGGCTAAAAATGTCATTGGTGCAATCTACAACCGTTTTGAGTCTGCAGGCCTACGCATTGTTGCTTCTAAAATGGTTCACCTTAGCAAAGACAAAGCTGAAGGTTTTTACGCTGAACATAAAGAGCGTCCTTTCTTCCCTGCGCTTATCGAATTCATGACTTCTGGTCCTGTAATGGTTCAAGTTCTTGAAGGCGAAGATGCAGTTAAGAAAAACCGTGAAATCATGGGTGCAACTAACCCAGCTGACGCACTAGCGGGAACGCTTCGTTCTGACTACGCTGAGTCTATCGACGAAAATGCAGTGCACGGTTCAGACGCTCCCGAGTCTGCAGCTCGTGAAATTGCATACTTCTTCGCTGACGAAGAGATTTGTCCTCGCACTCGTTAATCACGAAGTGGCGAAGAATATTGGGCGCTATATGCGCCCTTTTTATTTTATAAGAGAACATGTTCGCAATCCTTGATTGAAATATGTACAATCTCGCCCCCTGTTTCGGCAGGTTGTTTGTTTTGAAGTTTGAAAGTTACGTGAGGACCATTGCATGAGTGCAATCGCATCAACCAACCCTAAAACCAATTTGTTGGACTTTGATAAAGCAGGGTTGCGTCACTTTTTTAAAGAGATTGGCGAAAAGCCATTTCGTGCAGATCAAGTGATGAAATGGATCTACCACGAAGGTGAGAGTGACTTTCAGCAAATGACCAACCTCAACAAGAAGTTGAGGGAAAAGTTAGAACGCACTTGTGAAGTCAGAGCGCCAGAAATATCCGTATATCAAGAAGCAACGGATGGCACTATTAAATTTGCGATGATTTTACAAGGTGGTCAAGAAGTCGAAACGGTTTGGATCCCAGAGTCAGATAGAGCCACTTTGTGTGTATCGTCACAAGTGGGATGCGCACTAGAATGTAGCTTTTGTAGCACAGCACAACAGGGCTTTAACCGTAATCTAACCGTTTCTGAAATAATTGGTCAGGTTTGGCGTGTTGCGCGTTTCATTGGTTTGAATAAAGATACTTCAAAACGTCCTATCACTAACGTGGTTATGATGGGAATGGGTGAGCCGCTGCTAAACATGAAGAATGTTGTGCCAGCGATGAACTTAATGCTTGATGACTTTGGTTTTGGGTTATCAAAACGCAGAGTCACATTAAGCACTTCTGGTGTTGTTCCTGCGCTGGACATGTTAGGTGACCAAATTGACGTAGCGTTGGCCATCTCTCTGCATGCGCCGAATGATGAGCTGCGCGATGAATTGGTCCCCGTAAATAAAAAGTACAACATTGAAGCTTTCTTAGCGGGTGTTCGTCGTTACCTCAGTAAATCAAATGCAAACCAAGGCCGAGTGACCGTTGAGTATGTCATGCTTAATCAGGTTAATGACAGCATGGAGCAAGCTCATGAGCTGGCAAAAACACTCAAAGACACACCGTCTAAAATTAACCTGATTCCATTCAACCCTTACCCAGGTTCACCTTACACTAAGCCGAGCAATAGTCGTATAGACCGTTTTGCCAAGGTTTTGATGGAATACGGCTTTACTGTTGTTGTTCGAAAAACTCGCGGTGATGATATTGATGCCGCTTGTGGGCAACTCGTTGGTGATGTCATTGATCGAACTAAACGCGTTATGAAGAGTCAATCTAAAGGGCCTACAATTTCAATTTCGTCACAATAAAATTGGCTTTAATTTTATAGAGATGTCATTCTCGGCAGGTATCATAAAACGTCGTTGCCCGAATATTTATACGTTATGGATTAGGAGGTTGAGGTTGCAATTGAAAAAAATGAAATCGATGTCTACACTCGCCCTCCGAAGACTCACCGCTCTCGTACTGGCTTTAACTCTCGTTCTATCGGGATGTTCAAGTAATCCATCACAGACCAACATCGACAAAGTTGAAGCCGCTAAAACGCGAATATCATTAGGGCTAACTTATCTCCAGAATGGCAACTTTGCACAGGCAAAAGCGAATTTAGATAAAGCATTAAAGTTTGCACCGGGGTTGACCGATGTACATTTTGCACTGGCCTACTATTATCAAACGATTGATGAAGTTGTATTAGCGGAAAAGTCTTATCAAAAGGCGTTGAGCATTGATCCTCAAAATGCCGACTTGCTTAATTCCTACGGAGCTTTCTTGTGTTTGCAGGGGCTATATCCTACTGCAGAGAAATTCTTGTACAAAGCTATTCAGTCTCAGCAATATAGCCATGCTGCTGCCTCGTATGAGAACTTGGCGATTTGCAGCCAGGCACAAGCCAATACGAAACAAGCCATCACCCATCTAGAAACAGCGCTAAGCCACGATCCAACGCGTATCAAGAGTGCGTATTTACTGTTAGAGCTTTATGTTTCTGAACAGAATTGGCCACAAGCGAAAAAAGCGCTGACAAAATATGAAAAGTTAGGCCCTGTTTCTAAGCAAACGCTCGAGTATGCATCGAAAATTGAGTTGGCCTTAGGTAATAACGAGGCTGCTAAAGGGTATAGAAATATGATGTTGCGCATGTACCCTGAAGACACAAAGTTGGTGAAACGACTGAGTGAGACATCATCGGATAATAAGCAGATTAAAGAAACTGCATTGGAAATGAAAACGATGTCAGATAGAATTCACGTGGTTCAGCCCGGAGAGAACCTCTACCGCATTTCATTAAAGTATAATGTTCGCATGCAGCGACTCATTGAATGGAACGGTTTAGCGGATGGAACCCAATTAAGTACTGGAAAAAAACTATTTGTTTCTGACCCCAACGCTAACTAGCGGGAACTGTTGTAAGAATGAGTAAAGACGACACATTGGAAGAAGTAGAATTCGTTGGCCCTGGCGAAATGCTAAAAGTAGCACGTGAAAAGCAAGGGCTTACATTAGACGACGTGGCTGATAAATTACATCTGCGCGTGTCTATTATTGCTGGATTAGAGGACGATCAGTACTCCACCGAAATCTCCGCTACGTTTACGAAAGGATATTTAAAGCTATATTCTAAGTTGCTCGGCTTAGATGATAAGTTAGTGCTAGATGCCTACAAAAAGCTAGGGAAACTGGAAAAAGAGCCTGCGAAATTACAAAGCTTTTCGAAAAAGGTTGCGCGTCAAGCCAGTGATCAGCGTCTTATGATGGTGACTTATCTTGTTTTGGCCATTGTCATTGCGTTAGTGATTGCGTGGTGGTTACAGCAAGACGAAGGTCCGTTTGACTCGATTATCAGTCGCTCTTCAGAAGTGAAAGAAGAAGTTGTCGCTGAGCCTACACCTAAACCAGCAAAAGAAGATACGCAAACTCAAGATCTTGCAGAAAGCTTTTCGTCGAGTGAAATTAACAACCAAGAGCCTGTTATTGAAGAGCCAGACTCTTTAACAGAATCGGCACTTGACCAAAACGATACTGTGGAAGCCGCTGAGCCTGATAGTATTGATGCAGCTGATATTCAGCAAGAAACAGAAGCGCCGATTGAGTCAGAGACTGTAGCCACTGAAAACGCGAACGAGCCTGAGTTAGTGGGAGCAGTAAGTGACGATACGGCTGAAATTGGTATTGAGACTAGTGATATAAGTGCTCAAAACAATGAGCCTGAGCAAGATGCGGTTGACTCGTTTACAAACACAAATACGGATGTTGTTGAGCAAGTCATTGGTGACGAGGCAACAACAAACCTAGGTTTACCCGTCGATTTAGTGTTCCAGTTTGCGGGTGACTGCTGGATGAAGTTAACCGATGCAACAGGTGAAGATGTTGCTTACGGCATTAAGAAGTCTGGAAGAGTCATGCCAGTTTCCGGTATCCCTCCTTTTGAAGTCGTGTTAGGCGCTCCAGAAGTTGTTCAGATCAGTTATCAAGGTGAGCCTGTTGATATGACTCAGTTCAGAGCGGGTTATACCGCGCGGTTCACCCTCCCTTTGACACAATAAAGAGTTTTACATGTTAGCCGAATCTCCCATTGTTCGTCGTAAATCTACTCGAATCAATGTTGGTAATGTACCGATTGGCGATGGTGCGCCCATTGCTGTTCAGTCAATGACAAATACCCTGACGACGGATGTTGATGCCACTGTGGCTCAAATCAATCGTATTGTCGCTGTTGGTGGGGAAATTGTTCGCGTATCAGTGCCAACGATGGATGCAGCGGAAGCGTTTAAAGCTATTCGTGAGCGTGTTGATGTGCCTCTCGTTGCTGATATTCACTTTGACTACCGTATTGCGTTGAAAGTCGCTGAATATGGCGTAGATTGCCTACGTATCAACCCGGGTAATATTGGTAAAATGGATCGTGTTCGTGCGGTTGTTGACTGTGCGCGAGATAAAAATATTCCCATTCGAATAGGGGTTAATGCCGGCTCTTTGGAAAAAGACATTCAGGAAAAATATGGTGAACCAACGCCAGAGGCATTGGTGGAATCAGCTATGCGCCATGTGGATATTCTCGATCAGCTTAACTTTGATCAGTTTAAAGTGAGCGTAAAAGCGTCTGATGTTTTTCTAGCTGTAGATTCTTATCGTTTGTTAGCAAAGCAAATTGAACAACCTTTGCACCTTGGTATTACCGAAGCCGGAGGCTTTAGAGCGGGGGCGGTGAAAAGTGCAGTGGGTCTTGGCATGTTGCTCAATGAAGGCATTGGCGACACGATTCGTATCTCTCTTGCAGCGGATCCCGTTGAGGAAATCAAAGTCGGGTTCGATATTTTGAAATCCTTGCGAATTCGTAGCCGCGGTATCAATTTTATTGCTTGCCCTAGCTGCTCTCGCCAAGAGTTCGATGTGATTAGCACGGTTAACGCCCTAGAAGAGAGGCTAGAAGATATTATCACACCGATGGATGTGTCGATAATTGGCTGCGTGGTTAATGGACCCGGTGAGGCAGAAGTCTCTGACTTGGGATTAACGGGGGCGAAAAATATGAGCGGTTTTTACCTCGATGGTCAGCGCCAAAAAGAACGGATTGCCAACGATCAGCTTATCGATACCCTTGAGCAAAAAATCCGTGCTAAAGCGTCAGCGTTAGACGAAAAAAATCGTATTCCGACACAGAATATTTAATACACCTCCTTTTGTTTTGCCGAAATAGTGGATTAAATTAGCCCGCTATTTCGGTGTGATCACTCCCCTTAAGAAAATAAGCCCGTAATGATGAGTAAGGCTTGTGGTTTCTCTGCTGCAAGCGTTGTTGTTTACTTAGAAAATCCCTATAATGCAGGGCTTTTTGCTAATTAGTATTTTTTAAACATCCCCCAAGAGAATCGACGCTGTGAGCAAATCTATCCAAGCTATTCGTGGAATGAATGATTGTCTGCCTGAGCAAACAAGGCTTTGGCAGTGGATGGAACAACAAGTTAGAAATGTTGTTGCCAGTTACGGATATGAAGAGATCCGTACGCCAATCGTGGAAAGCACAGACCTTTTTAAACGTTCAATTGGTGAAGTTACCGATATCGTTGAAAAAGAGATGTATACCTTTGAAGACCGCAATGGCGACAGCCTCACTCTGCGTCCTGAAGGCACTGCAAGTTGTGTTCGAGCGGGTAATGAGCACGGTCTGTTATACAACCAGCAGCAACGTCTATGGTACATGGGACCTATGTTCCGTCATGAGCGTCCGCAAAAAGGTCGCTATCGCCAATTTCACCAGTTCGGTGTTGAAGTTTTTGGCCTCAACGGCCCAGATATCGATGCAGAAGTCATCCTATTAAGTGCTCGCCTTTGGAAGTTATTTGGTATCCAAGATAATGTCGTTCTGGAACTGAACTCTCTTGGTTCTAATGAAGCGCGTGCTGCTTATCGTGAGAAGCTGGTTGCGTTTTTGTCGCAGCATAAAGATAAACTAGATGAAGATAGCCTTCGTCGTTTAGACACAAACCCCCTTCGTATTTTGGATAGTAAGAATCCAGACGTTCAAGCCATCGTTGCCGATGCACCCAAGTTGTCGGATAACCTTGATGAAGAGTCAGAACAACATTTCCAACAATTGTGTGAACGATTAGACGCTTTAGGCATCCAATATCAAGTTAATGAGCGTTTAGTTCGTGGATTAGATTATTACAATCGCACTGTATTTGAGTGGGTAACAAAAGATCTGGGCGCACAAGGTACGGTATGTGCCGGTGGACGATACGATGGCCTAGTAAGCCAACTCGGTGGCAAAGCCACGCCAGCAGTCGGCTTTGCGATGGGCCTAGAGCGATTAGCTCTTTTGCTTGAGCAACAGGCTGGATTGAATATTCCTGAATCTGTCGATGTATACATTGCAGCAACAGGGAATAAAGCAGAAATTGCTGCAACTCAATTGGGTGAAGCGTTACGTAGTGAACAGCCACAAATTCGCATTCAGAATCACTGCGGTGGTGGTAATTTTAAGAAACAGATGAAGCGCGCGGATAAAAGTGGGGCAACGATCGCACTGATTATCGGTGACAGCGAGCTTGACGCGGGAACAGTTACCTTGAAGCACTTGCGACAAGAGGCTGAACAGCAAAGCGTAGCGTTGGAAGACGTTGCAGCCCAAGTTAGTTCGATTATTAACGCAGACAAATAACAGGTACGCAGAGACCGGGCAGAGGATCAACATGGATCATTTAACAACAGAAGAACAACAAGTCGAAGCCATTAAAAAGTTTTGGAAAGAAAACGGAACCGCCATTGTACTCGGCGCGGTACTTGGCTTTGGTGGTTTATGGGGCTGGCGTTACTACAATGCAGAGCAAATTGCCGCACAAGAACAAGCTTCAGATTCATATGAGGTAGCGGTTCAAGCTTTGGGTAGAGACCAAGCCGCATTTACCAGTGCTAAGAGCTTTGTTAATGACAACCCAGATAGTAGCTATGCGGTTATGGCGGCATTTAGGTTGGCAAAAGAAGCTGTTTCTCGCGGTGATTTTTCCGAAGCAGAGAAGCAACTTAGTTGGATCACGAAAAGTGCGCAAGCGCCTGCAGTGTTGAAAGATGTGGCAAATTTGCGACTAGCGCGTGTTCAAGCAGAATCAGAAAAATACACTGATGCATTAGCTTCGTTGGGCAACATCGTATCAGCATCGTATAAAACACAAGTAGAAGAAGTAAAAGGCGACATCTATCAACGTCAAGGCATGTTGGAAGAAGCGAAAAAAGCGTATTCAGCAGCGCTTGAAGGCGATGAAACCAATAACCTCGTACAGATGAAACTTGATGATTTAGCCTCTCAAAAGCAAGGATAAAGCAGTGTTAAAAGGAAAGCGTTTTTTCGCAGCGTTGGTTCCAGTTATCTTCCTAAGCGGTTGCTCTTCGATCCCTGAATGGGCAGACCCAACAACTTGGTTTGATGAGGAAGAAGAACAAGATGTACAAGAACTTCAGCCTATCAACGAATTGTTTGAGCCCGATATTATTTGGGACGAAGGTATTGGTGATGGCGTAAAACATTATTTTTCACGATTAGCACCAACTCATGCTTACGGAAAGGTGTTTGCTGCTAACCGCCAAGGTCTGATTATGGCCGTGGATGAAAATTCAGGCGATGAAGTGTGGGAAATAGACCTCGCTGAATACCAAAGTGATGGTTATTTGTCGGCAGTAACAAACTTGTGGGCAGATGGCATTTCCGCAAAAATTTCTGGTGGTTTGACGGCTTCGTACCAAAGCGTTTTCTTTGGTACGGAAAACGGCCTAGTTGTTGCGTTAGATGCAGAAACGGGTGACGTTAAGTGGCAGCAAAAAGTAAAAGGCGAAGTTTTAGCAAAACCCATTGCTGAAGAAGGCTTTGTGATCGTCAATACCGGTTCAGGAATCCTTTATGGTTTGGATGCTGAAACTGGCGAAGAAAAGTGGGTGTATGAATCCGAAGTACCTCCACTAACGTTGCGTGGTATTGCAGCACCAACGGTAAATGCTGGCGCGGCCATTGTCGGTACGGCAAATGGCAAGCTTTCTGCTGTTATTTTAGAGTCTGGCCAAGTCGCGTGGGAGCAAGTGGTGGCAGCACCAACGGGCACCACTGAACTTGAGCGACTCGTGGATATTGATAGCCAAGCGTTGGTGCTTGGCGGCGTGGTATTTACCATCTCTTACAACGGTACATTAGCCGCTGTTGAGTTGCGTACGGGACGTATCATCTGGAAACGCGAATACCGTTCTTACCGTCGAATCAGCCTTGATGGCAATACGCTGTTTGTCGTTGATTCGAATAGTCAGCTATATGCTCTTGATCGTCGCAGCGGCGTAGAGCTTTGGACTCAAACCACACTTCGTGGCCGTGATCTCACAGCGGCAACACCAATGGATACCTATATCGTGGTGGGTGACAAGTTTGGTTATTTACATTGGTTGCGCCAATCTGATGGTGAAATCGTTGCTCGCATTGAGGTTGGTGGCGATGATGAAGAAGAGGGAATTTACGCTGCGCCTATCAGAAATGGAAAAGTGCTTTATACTCAAACCAGAGACGGTGATCTGGTCGCGATTAGCATTCCTTAAACGCTACCGTCTAATTTTGCTCTGGAGAAAAGTAACGAATGTTACCTGTTATTGCCTTGGTTGGCCGCCCAAACGTTGGGAAGTCAACCTTATTTAACCGTTTGACCCGCAGTAGGGATGCCCTCGTTGCGGATTACCCCGGTCTAACTCGTGATCGGAAGTACGGTCAGGCTAAATATCAGGGATTGCAGTTTATCGTTGTTGATACAGGTGGTATCACGGGTGATGAGCGCGGTATTGATGCCGCCATGGCTGGTCAGTCCCTGTTGGCTATAGAAGAAGCCGATATTGTTTTATTTCTTGTTGATTCTCGTGCGGGGCTTACCGCAGGAGATGAAGGCATTGCGAAGCACTTAAGAAGTTCTAAGAAACCGGTTTACCTTGTCGCTAATAAAATCGATGGGATTGATGCCGACAGTGAAACCGCTGAGTTTTATTCAATGGGCTATGACTTTGTTTGGCAAATTGCGGCGAGTCATGGTCGTGGCGTGAGTCAATTGCTCGAGTCAGTACTTGAACCTATTGAATCGCAATATCCTCAAATGCGTATTCCTGAGCGTCATGCTGAGGATGATGAAGCGGACGCCGAAACGCAACGTGAAAAGCTACAATCCTTGCCTATCAAATTGGCTATTATTGGTAAACCGAATGTCGGCAAGTCAACGCTTACTAACCGTATACTCGGTGAAGAACGAGTTGTTGTATTTGATGAAGCGGGAACAACGCGGGACAGTATTTACATTCCGATGCAGCGTGATGAGCGTGAGTACGTTTTAATCGATACTGCAGGTGTTCGACGACGCAAAAAAATCTCGGATGTAGCAGAGAAGTTCTCTGTCGTTAAAACCATGCAGGCAATTGAAGAATCGAATGTTGTGCTGTTGGTTGTTGATGCACGAGAAGGCATCAGTGACCAAGATCTTAGTTTACTGGGATTTGCGCTTAATGCAGGTCGCGCGATTGTTTTAGCTGTCAATAAATGGGACGGCCTAGAAATGCGTGTTAAAGACGATATCAAACGAGAACTTGATATGCGTTTGGGGTTTGTTGATTTCGCGCGTTTGCACTTCATTTCTGCCATGCATGGAACAGGAGTTGGGCATTTATTTGAGTCGGTTCAAGAAGCGTATGCTTCTGCCACAAAACGCGTTAATACCTCATTGTTAACGCGTATTATGGTGTCAGCTCAAGAGGAACATCAACCTCCAATGGTGCGCGGGCGTCGAGTGAAAATGAAGTACGCGCATGCAGGGGGCTATAATCCGCCAGTCGTTGTTATTCATGGTAATCAAGTTGACGATCTTCCTGAATCTTACAAACGTTATTTAATGAACTATTTCCGTCGTTCATTGAAGGTGGTTGGAACGCCTATCAAGATAGAGTTTAGAGAAGCTGGCAACCCGTTTGAAGGGAAGAAGAACAAATTGACGATTTCCCAAGAAAGAAAGCGTCAGCGTTTATTAAAGCATCATAAAAGTAAGAAGAAAAAGTAACTTTATCGGAAGGGGCGTTAAGCCCCTTTTTTCGTTTCGATTTCTTTTGGGTATCAGCCTTAGTCTACGGTGCTTTTGATTTCACCATTTGCAAACCGCGTCGTTAAGGTATCCCCCGACTTAACATCTCCCGAACTCTTTATCAGCTTCTCGTTTGAGTATGTGAGCGTATAGCCTCGTGCTAATGTGGCAAGTGGGCTAACGGTGTCGAGTAATTGGCATACAGAGGCCAACTTTTGTTCTTTTCGAGCAAGTTGGCTTTTTTGCGCATTAACCAACTTTTCTTGTAAGAAGGTTAGCTGTTGCTTTAGCTCTTGAAGACGGTGCTTAGGATGGGATTGATACAAACGTGACATGAGTTGCTCAGCGCTGGCATTTTTTCTGTGCCAAGTGGATTGCCAGTGGTTATTTAGTTCAAGCGCCAGGTTATCAACGCGTTGCTGCTGTTGTTGAAGTTGACTCTTTGGATGGCACCCTTGCAGTTTATGTTGCATAAGATGACATTGGTGAGCTTTGGTTTGGTGGTAATTTTCCCAAGCTTTTATCAAGTTGCCTTCGAGCAATAATAATTTCTCTGTGGTGTTTTGCAGAGGCGGTGCGGCTAGCTCTGCCGCGGCAGAGGGCGTTGGCGCTCGCATATCAGCAACAAAATCTGAGATAGTGAAATCAACTTCGTGTCCCACTGCGCTGATAATCGGAATGGGAGATTGGTAAATGGTTCTTGCAAGCATTTCATCATTAAAGCACCACAAATCTTCCATGGAGCCACCGCCGCGACCAACAATTAAAACGTCCACTTCATTTCGTTGGTTTGCTGTCTGCAAAGCTTTACACAAGTTCTCTGCAGCCATGTCGCCTTGCACAAGGCTTGGGTACAGAATAACGTTTACCGTTGGGTTTCGGCGCTGCAAAACCGTTAAAATATCGTGCCATGCGGCACCTGTGTCCGAAGTAATTACCCCAATTGATTTAGGGTTTGCAGGAATCGCTTGTTTGTCATCCTGGCTGAAAAGGCCTTCGGCGCTGAGTCTTTGCTTAATTTCTTCGAACTGCTGTTTTAGTAAACCTTCGCCTTCAGGTTCCATATGAGTCGCAATTAGCTGAAAGTCACCGCGCGGTTCGTACAAGCTAATATTGCCTCTTATCAACACCTTATCGCCATTTTTAGGCGCGACTCGACTAAAGCGGTTATTGCCTTTAAACATCGCGGCTTTAATTTGCGCACGGGGATCTTTTAACGTGAAGTACCAGTGACCGGAGGAGGCTGCAATGAAATTAGATATTTCCGCAGAAATCCAGATTTGTCCTATTTCGGACTCTAAAATGTGCTTTGCGAATTTATTTAACTTACTGACAGTGTAGATGTGGCTTTGGCTCTGGTTGGTCATTAAATTTCTCGGATCAGAGATGTTTATAGAATATTGTCTCTTTCAGTTTACCTGATTAATGAAACCCGCTACAATTGCGCCGCAACAAAATCCCCAATATAGGTAGTGTAAATGTTGCGTTTAGCCAAAGAAGCTCTCACTTTTGATGATGTGTTACTTGTACCTCGACACTCTACTGTGTTGCCTCACCAAGCAAGCCTTAAAACACGTCTAACCCGTAAAGTTGAATTAAACATTCCTCTCGTTGCTGCGGCAATGGATACGGTGACGGAAGCTCCGCTTGCAATTGCTTTGGCTCAAGAAGGCGGAATGGGATTTATCCATAAAAACATGCCAGCAGAGCAGCAAGCTCAGCATGTTCGTACTGTTAAAAAGTATGAAAGTGGTGTGGTTTCGGATCCTATTACTGTTTCTCCCAATGCAACGCTTAGTCAAGTAGAAGAAATGGGTCGTCAACACGGTTACTCTGGTTTCCCTGTGGTAGATGAACAAAATAATCTGGTCGGTATTGTTACGGGACGTGATTTGCGTTTCGAAAAGAATTTATCTTTGCCTGTTAGCAGTGTAATGACGCCAAAAGAGCGTTTGGTGACGGTGAAAGAAGGTGCTGAAGCAGACCAAGTTTTATTCTTAATGCATGAACATCGCATTGAAAAAATCCTCGTCGTTGATGACGATTTTAAACTTTGCGGCCTGATCACCGTTAAAGATTTCAAAAAAGCAGAAAGCAAGCCAAATGCATGCAAAGATCACTTAGGTCGTTTGCGTGTAGGCGCCGCAGTTGGTGTTGCCGCCGATAACCGAGAGCGCATCGATTTATTAGTTGATGCGGGCGTGGATGTATTGCTAATCGATACGTCTCACGGTCATTCTCAAGGTGTGCTTAACGGTATTGCTGAAGTTAGAAAGGCCTACCCGGATTTGCAGCTCATTGCAGGTAATGTAGCTACTGCTGAAGGCGCGAAAGCCCTAGCTGATGCGGGTGTTGATGCGGTTAAAGTGGGGATTGGTCCCGGTTCAATTTGTACGACGCGCATTGTAACAGGTTGCGGCGTGCCTCAAATTACAGCAATTGCTGATGCCGTATCGGCAGTTGATGGCATGGGTATTCCGGTTATTGCAGATGGCGGTATTCGTTTTTCTGGTGATATCTCTAAAGCACTCGTGGCTGGCGCAAGCTGTGTCATGGTGGGAAGCATGTTTGCAGGTACGGAAGAAGCGCCCGGTGAAGTTGAGCTTTACCAAGGTCGTTACTATAAGTCTTACCGAGGCATGGGCTCTTTAGGGGCAATGAATCAGAAACACGGTTCATCGGATCGTTATTTCCACATTGATAAAGCAGCAGAGAAGCTTGTACCAGAAGGTATTGAAGGCCGCGTTGCCTATAAAGGACCGATTGCCAATATCGTTCACCAGCAAATGGGCGGCTTGCGCTCTGCGATGGGGTTAACAGGTTGTGCCACCATTGAAGCACTTCGCACAGAACCCAGTTTTGTAAAAGTCAGCGCAGCGGGCATGGGTGAGTCTCATGTTCACGATGTTACTATTACAAAAGAAGCGCCAAACTACCGTTTGGGCTAACGCACTTTTCGGGCTGGTTTCGGCCAGCTCACTCTCCCAGCCCAATTTAAGGCTATGATTTATGAGAGACGATTAAGTCGTTCTCTTCCCCAGTTCGTATTTTTTGGAATGAGTAGGCCATGATGACTGACATACACAAGCACAAAATCCTGATCTTGGATTTTGGTTCTCAATACACTCAACTTATTGCCAGACGCGTACGTGAAATCGGCGTTTACTGTGAGCTCTGGGCTTGGGATGTCGATGAGGAGAAAATTAAGGCATTTGCTCCTAATGGGATTATTTTATCGGGTGGCCCAGAGTCGGTCACTGAATCAGGTTCTCCGCGCGCACCCGAATATGTGTTTAATGCTGGCGTGCCAGTGTTGGGTGTGTGCTATGGCATGCAAACTATGGCGGAGCAGCTAGGGGGCAAAGTAGCTGGTTCTTCTGAAAGAGAATTTGGCTATGCACAAATCGAAATGACAGGTTCAAGTGCGCTGTTTGACCGTATCGAAGATCACATCAATGATGCGGGGAAAGGTGTACTCGATGTTTGGATGAGTCACGGTGATAAAGTTGTAGCCTTACCAGAAGGGTTTGAATGTGTGGCTCAAACAGACACGTGCCCTTACGCTGCGATGGCGAATGTTGAAAAGCAATTTTATGGCGTTCAGTTCCATCCAGAAGTCACGCATACACGCCAAGGCGAGCGAATTTTAGGGCATTTCGTTCTCGATTTATGCGGCTGTGAAGCCTTGTGGACGCCCGCTTCGATTATTGAAGATGCCATTGAGCGTATCAAAGAACAAGTGGGAGACGAAGAAGTCATTCTCGGTTTATCCGGTGGTGTTGACTCATCGGTGACCGCGATGTTGTTGCATAGAGCCATTGGTAAGCAACTGACTTGTGTTTTTGTCGATAACGGTTTGCTGCGTTTGAATGAAGGCCAGCAAGTGATGGATATGTTTGGCGACCATTTCGGTTTAAATGTTATCAAGGTGGATGCTGAAGAGCGTTTCTTAACGGCACTGGCAGGCGAAAACGATCCAGAAGCAAAACGTAAGATTATTGGACACGTGTTTGTAGAAGTTTTCGATGAAGAAGCGCAGAAACGTGAAAATGCGAAGTGGCTAGCACAAGGGACAATTTATCCAGATGTCATTGAGTCAGCAGGCTCCGATACAGGTAAGGCTCATGTTATCAAGTCTCACCATAATGTGGGTGGTTTGCCAGAAGATATGGAACTCAGTCTGGTAGAGCCTTTACGTGAACTCTTTAAAGACGAAGTGCGCCGTATCGGTTTAGAGTTGGGTTTACCTTACGATATGCTTTACCGCCATCCGTTCCCAGGCCCAGGTTTAGGGGTACGTGTACTTGGCGAAGTGAAAAAGGAATATTGTGATTTGTTGCGTCGTGCGGATGCTATCTTCATTGAAGAGCTGCACAGTGCGGATTTATACAATGAGGTTAGCCAGGCATTTACCGTATTTTTACCTGTAAGATCGGTAGGCGTTATGGGAGATGCAAGAAAGTATGATTGGGTCGTTTCGCTACGAGCGGTAGAAACTATCGACTTTATGACAGCACGTTGGGCGCAGTTGCCTTATGACTTTTTGGGTAAGGTGTCGAATAGAATTATCAATGAAATTGATGGTATCTCGCGAGTCGTTTACGATATCTCTGGCAAACCGCCAGCGACTATCGAATGGGAGTAAGATTTCATAGTCGTGTGAACTAACCTCTGCCAAAGAGTACACATGCTAAAAGGTATCTTTTTTATATTCCTGTTTCAATTGGTTGGAGAAGTGGTGCAAAAGCTTCTCCAGCTGACATTTCCTGGCCCGGTTATTGGGCTCATTCTTCTCGTTATTTTTTTGCTAATAACGGGAAATACCCGATTCAAACTCATTTCTAAGTCTTTCGAACAAGATGTTGTGAATGCCGCGCAAAGCATTCTTTCGTATTTATCTCTGTTATTTGTACCTATAGGGGTGGGTGTCGTTATTCATGTTTCTTTGATCGAAGATCAATTACTGCAAGTACTCGCTTTGTTATTTGTAGGAACACTCAGCACCATTGGAATAACAGCTTGGGTGATGCAAAAAGTTCAAGGGCGCGCTGAACGTAAAATGCAGGCAGGAGGTTTGCCCGCGAATAAAAGCATTAACGAGAAAATCAACGAGCAAATAGAAGGGCAAAATAACGAAAGAAAGGGAGGGGCAGATGAGCAGTAGTGAACTGTATGAGATATGGGTATATCTGCAAGCTGAACCTTTATTTTGGTTAACCCTCACGATTGGCGCTTATTTATTTGGCGACTATTGCTACCAAAAAGCAAATCGTTTCCCTTTGGTCAACCCTGTAGCGATCAGTATCGTGGTTGTGGCAACGGTGCTATTTACCTTTGATATTGACTATGAGCGCTATTTTTCTGGCGCCAAGTTTATTCACTTCATGTTAGGACCTGCGACGGTCGCGTTAGCCATTCCTATTTATAAAAAGTGGCATTTGATTCAACAAAACGCAAAAGCAATATGCGTGGCTGTTTTTCTCGGCTCTTGTTTTGCAGTAGTTAGTACTTACTTTTTTGCGGTGCTTTTAAATATTGATGAGCAATTAATGTTAACCATGCTACCTCGTAGTGTGACTGCGCCCATTGCAATGGGGATCTCTGATGTAATAGGTGGTATCCCTTCTTTAACAGCCGTCATGACCATTACTACCGGAATCATTGGTGCCACGTTTGGTGCATTCATTCTCGATTTTTTAAAAGTCACATCAAAATCTGCCAGAGGGTTTGGTTTTGGTTTAGGAAGTCATGGCATCGGCACTGCAAAGGCTATGGGCACAAACCCGGAAGCAGGCGTTTTTTCTGCCGTTGCAATGGGGCTAAGCGGCATTGTTACATCGCTTATTATGCCGTTATTTATGCGTTTAATAACTTAGTGAAGTGTAATGGAAGAAAGAATTAACACAATGGGAGCAGATGCGGACGATACACATCGAAAATGGATGCAAGTCGCGTTGACTTTAGCCGATAGGGCCGCAGCGATAGGGGAAATCCCGGTGGGTGCCATTGTGGTACTTGATGGTGAAATCATTGGTGAAGGGTGGAATCAATCGATTGTGAATGATGATCCTTCGGCTCATGCGGAAATGATCGCCATTCGTCACGCAGCAAAAAAGGTAGGGAATTACCGTGTTATTAATGCGGATTTATATGTCACCTTAGAGCCTTGTCCGATGTGTGCAGGTGTCCTTGTACACAGTCGAGTCGCGAGAGTGATTTATGGTGCATCTGACTATAAAACCGGAGCAGCTGGCAGCGTGATGAACTTATTGCAGCATGAAAATTTGAATCATAAAACAGACGTGATCAGCGGGGTGCTTGCTGAAGCGTGTGCCGATAAAATATCATCATTTTTTAAAATGAGAAGGGATGAAAAGAAGCGTTTGAAAGCGTTGAAAAAACAAGAAAGGAAACTGCAAGAGGGGGAGTAAACTAACTTGCCTCCGCCCAGCTTGCATCGTCCAGCTGTTGCTGAAACTTTTGACGTCTTTGAAGTAACTTCTGGTGTAATCGTTTCACCAGGTTTCTTCTACGAGAGCCATTATTCAAAGCTCTGCGTTTAATTGATGGTTTGTTCTTTCTCAAGTTATCCTCCAGTAATCATTACGTTTGGTTTGTGTAACGGGTTCAAGGTGAACGACGTTTTTAAAACCTGCGCAGTCTCTCATCATATTGTGTCAGAAACATGGCAATACAAGTTATCTACACATTTGTTAACGTTTTAGGGCGATTCGCCTATATAAATTCATGCGTTAGACTGTGCCTGTTTCCATATGTGATAGATTGATCGGTTAAAAAATTTCGTTAACGGGTGAGAAATATTGCATAAACTGACCGCTTGGTAAAGCGAATCTGTTTTTAAAGGTGAAAGGTTTTATGGCGAGTTACATTTATTGTGTGTTTATTCACTAGTGGGTGAAGCCGTGGCAGAGGTGTTATTGTCGGTTAAATAAACCAAACTATCGTAGTAACGACGGATGTTAGCAACGTAAGCAAGTGCTTCATTACCCCTTGCGTATCCGTATTTGGTGTTTTTGTAGTAACGCTTTTTAGTGAGCAAAGGTAAGTGCTTTTTCACATCGATCCAAAGATCGGGGTTACCACCGGCTTTTTGAGTCAGGACTCGTGCGTCCTCTAGGTGTCCTAATCCAATATTATAGGCAGCTAAAGCAAACCAAGTTCTATCTGGTGATTTAATCCTTTCTGGAATACGCCTTAGTAGGTTTCGAAAATACTGTGCGCCACCTCGAATGCTTTGCTCCGGGTCAAGCCTCGAACGAATTCCCAAATCTTTCGCCGTTGCAAGTGTTAGCATCATCATGCCGCGTACCCCTGTGGGTGATTTTGCTTTCGGATTCCAGTGGCTTTCTTGATAGCTCATCGCTGCAAGTAGACGCCAATCTATATCAGCAGAGTATTTCTCAAACCAAGGCTGATAGTGAGCCAACTTGGATTGTGCGGCCTTTAGGAATGCCTTTGTATCAACATAGTTAAACTCTTCAATATGACCAAAGTATTTTTCCATCAGCACCGCGAGCGTACCGTTGTGCTTCACCTGACCAAAATACTCAATTAACGCGGCTTGTAATGCATCGTCACTGTCTTTGTGTAATGCCCAAGCAAGCGGTTGCGCTTTTGACACGGTAAAACCCACGCTCAAATTAGGGTGTAATCTTCGTAATACGGCAAGGCTATTAGAATCAACAATGGTGTAATCCAGCGTATCGTTTTGAATTCTGAGTGCTAATTCGGCCACATCTTCTTGGTCAGAAACCTGCCAGTTTACTTCTGCCCATTGCGCCTTAAGGGAGGCTTCTGATGTTAACCATTCTTCAAACCCACTGCCTTCGGTAAGTAAAAGCTCTCCTTTAAGCTCCTTCACAGAAGTGGGGCGATTTTTGCCCTGTTTATAGACAAGTTTTTGGCTGGCAGTTTGATAGCTTGGCGCGTACTTAAATGCAGGTAATTGTGCGTTCTGTGTTAAGCCTACTGCAATGATGTCGATGTGCTTTTGTTCGAGGAGTGGATAAAGTGCCGCGCGTTGATAATAGGGGTAGATTTCCAGTTTTACCCCCAGAAACTGCGCAAAACCAGCCGCGAGTTCATATTCAAATCCTTGTGCCTCTGTGGCACCTTGATAATAAGTGTTCGTGCCATACAGTGTGCCGACTTTAAGAACGCCATCATCTAAAATTCTCTGCAAACTATTTTGAGGCTTTAAAAACTCCCCACAAGATTGCAAAGCAAAAATGCAGATGAAAACGAAACTGATTTTGGTCGCTCTGAGAATAATTTTATGCACTTTAATACGCTGTTAACTTCCTTCAATCTTTATTCTGAACAATTTCATTTTTAACTGCCAGTTTATTAGCGTTATTTAATGTTCAAATCTTTATAAGTGGATAGGTTTTAGTCTATAATCGCGGCCTTCTTAAAGGTTCCTTCAGGTGCTGTTTTACTTAGCTTCGGCGCGATGTCGGTGGCTCGTTGTTGATCCTGTTGTCTACAATGAAATGAACACACTTGAAATGTGGAATCTCTATTCTCGGCAATCTAAACCCTACAACGGTGGTATTTAGTATTATGTTGACGTTGCGCGGTGCACCGGCACTTTCCGGCTTTCGAATCGAAAAGTTACTTAACTCATTGCAAGGTATGGGGTTACCCATTACCAATGTATCTGCAAATTACATGCATTTTGCGCATATTAGTGCCGAATTAGACGCACAAGAGAGTGAGCTGTTAGCCACTTTGCTAACCTATGGACCCAAGTTAGAAGAAGCCAGCCCTAAGGGCGAACTTTTTCTTGTTACGCCGCGTCCTGGTACCTTATCTCCTTGGTCTTCTAAAGCAACTGACATTGCTCAAAACTGTGGTCTTAACAAAATTAAACGCTTAGAAAGAGGCTGTGCTTTTTATCTTGAAGCCAGTTCAGCACTTTCTTCTGAGCAGCGCCAGCAGGCGTCCAGTGTGCTTCACGACAGAATGACAGAAGTGGTTTTTGCTTCCATGGAACAAGCGCAGTCGTTGTTTGTTGAAGCAGAGCCAAAGCCATTTAATCGTGTGGATATTATGGCGGGTGGCAAAGCGCAGTTAGAGCAAGCGAATGTCGATTTAGGATTGGCATTGGCGGACGATGAAATCGACTATTTAGTGCAGAGCTACGAAGGGTTACAGCGTAATCCTACTGATGTTGAATTGTATATGTTCGCACAAGCTAACTCAGAACATTGTCGACATAAAATTTTCAATGCAGATTGGACAATCGATGGCGAAACACAGCCTAAATCCTTGTTCAAAATGATCAAAAATACGTTTGAGCAAAATGGTGATTACGTACTTTCGGCATATAAGGATAACGCAGCGGTTATGACGGGCTCAAAAGCAGGGCGCTTTTACCCTTCTTCGAATGATGCGGAATACCGTTATCACAACGAAGACATTCATATCTTAATGAAGGTCGAAACGCATAATCATCCCACCGCTATTTCTCCTTTTCCGGGGGCAGCAACAGGCTCTGGCGGTGAAATCCGCGATGAGGGTGCAACTGGTCGAGGCTCTAAGCCTAAAGCGGGATTGGTTGGCTTTAGTGTGTCTAACCTGGCTATTCCAGGGTTTGAGCAACCTTGGGAACAACATTATGGTAAGCCTGCTCGTATCGTGAGCGCGCTCGATATTATGTTAGATGGGCCACTCGGTGGTGCAGCGTTTAATAACGAGTTTGGTCGACCGAATATTCTTGGTTATTTCCGTACTTACGAGAATAAAGTCGATAGCTTTAACGGTGAAGAAGTCCGTGGTTATCACAAACCGATTATGATTGCGGGTGGTCTTGGCAATATCCGTGAAGACCATGTTCAAAAAGGTGAAATCACCGAAGGCGCTAACCTGATTGTGTTGGGTGGCCCTGCGATGAATATTGGTTTAGGAGGCGGCGCTGCGTCATCGATGGCATCAGGCCAATCGAATGAAGATTTAGACTTTGCCTCGGTGCAGCGTGATAACCCTGAAATGGAACGTCGCTGCCAAGAAGTTATCGACCGTTGTTGGCAGTTGGGGGATAACAATCCGATTCAGTTTATTCACGATGTGGGGGCGGGCGGTTTGTCTAATGCGTTCCCTGAGTTAGTGAACGATGCGGGAATGGGCGGTCACTTTGAGCTGCGCAATGTGCCAAATGACGAGCCGGGCATGTCACCTCATGAAGTGTGGTGTAACGAATCGCAAGAAAGATACGTATTGTCTGTTTCAGATGAAAACCTCGCGTTATTTACCCAAATTTGTGAGCGTGAAAGAGCGCCTTTTGCAGTGGTGGGTAAAGCAACCACGGAACAACACCTTACCGTCACAGACGAACATTTTGATAACAGCCCGATCGATATGCCGCTTGACGTACTTTTGGGTAAACCACCCAAAATGCACCGTGACGTAAAAACGTCGGAGTCGAAGGGCACAGATTTTGACGTTCAAAGCATTGATATTCAAGACGCCGCTGAGCGCTTATTGCGTTTGCCGACTATCGCAGAAAAAACCTTCCTAATCACGATTGGTGACCGCTCTGTAACGGGTATGGTAACGCGTGATCAAATGGTTGGTCCTTGGCAAGTGCCTGTGGCGGATGTGGCGGTAACGGCATCGGCCTTTGATACTTATCACGGCGAAGCGATGGCAATGGGAGAGAGAACGCCGATTGCGTTACTTGATTATGCCGCTTCTGCACGTATGGCCGTGGCCGAGTCAATTACTAATATTGCCGCTGCTGATATTGGTGATCTGAAGCGAATTAAACTGTCTGCAAACTGGATGGCTGCAGCGGGTCACCCCGGAGAAGACGCAGGATTATATGAAGCGGTTCATGCCATTGGTGAAGAGCTTTGTCCGGCACTTGGATTAACAATTCCTGTGGGCAAAGACTCCATGTCGATGCAAACCCGTTGGCAAGAAGGTGAAGAAGATAAAGCCGTTATTGCGCCACTTTCTTTGGTTATTTCCTCGTTTGCCCGTGTTGAAGATGTTCGCAAAACATTGACTCCTCAGCTTCGCACAGACAAAGGTGACTCTTCACTACTTCTTATCGATTTAGGTAAAGGTCAAAACCGCTTAGGTGGTTCGTGCTTAGCGCAGGTTTATAACCGCTTAGGAACACAGCCTGCGGACCTTGATTCACCAGAATTATTAGCTGGCTTCTTCCATACGGTTCAAACACTGATTAAGAAAGGGTTGGTCTGGGCTTACCATGATCGCTCGGACGGTGGTTTGTTCACAACGCTAGCAGAAATGGCTTTTGCGGGCCATTGCGGAGTTGATGTCAATCTCGACGGGCTTGGTAGCGACGCCACCTCTATTTTGTTCTCGGAGGAATTAGGCGCAGTACTTCAAGTGCCAGCGTCTGATATTGAGTCGGTTCAAGCTGTTTTAGCTGAGCAAGGCCTTGCTGATTATGCGCATTTCATTGGTAATGTGGTTGAGGATGATTCGTTATCTTTCCGCTTTAATGATGAGCTTGTGTTTAAAGCGAAGCGCAGTGAGTACCGAGCTATTTGGGCTGAAACGACACATCAAATGCAGTCGATGCGCGACAATCCAGAATGCGCAAAAGAAGAGTTTGCTTTGAAATCGGATGCTAACGACACAGGTTTATTTGCCGATCTTTCTTTTGATACTAACGAAGATGTTGCAGCGCCCTTTATTGCGACTGGCGTTAGTCCCAAAGTGGCGATTCTTCGTGAGCAAGGCGTTAACTCTCACGTTGAAATGGCTGCTGTGTTTGACCGTGCAGGCTTTACCGCAATTGATGTTCACATGAGTGATATCTTGCAAGGTCGTGTTAATTTAGCGGACTTCCAAGGCTTAGTGGCTTGTGGTGGCTTCTCTTACGGTGACGTGTTGGGCGCAGGTGAAG
>CAXRCC010000145.1:0-4862 GCA_964228975.1 Paraneptunicella sp.
TGGGAACATCATCACCACATCAATCGCGCTAACATCAAGCCCCGCTCCAGCAAGCATCGTTAACGGAAAGGTGTATGTTTGCCATTCACCCGTCACAGGCTCAGCCCCTTCAAGGCTTGCATTCACGTTTAACTCGACGGCTGTCGCGGCGTTATTGGATTCAATTTTGAAAAGCCAAGGCGTAGCGGGATCGGCGGTGTCGGTGATCACCTTCATGTCAAACTGAACAACGCCTTCACTTAGCATGCCGCTCGCATCAAAGCTTTGTCCGTTATCACGTCCTATAAAGCCCATTACTGTTGGCGAAGCACCAATGGTAAATTGTGCCGTTAAACCGTGTTCAGCGTCGTCAATTTCTTCTGTGGGGGTGCTTCCGCCGCAGCAATCCCAAAGAGGCCAGCTAGGGTTTGCCCCTTCTTCAAATAAAACGAGTGACTGCGCTTCCATACCTGTATCAGGCAATGCCGGGCCATCAGGTGTGATCTCAAGATTATCGATTCGAAAAACCGCACCGCCGCCTTGTCCCCACGTTGGGAACACCATAACGACGTCGATAGCGCTGGGATCTAACCCCAAATTATTCAGCATTTGCAAAGGAAAGCTATAACGTTGCCACTGACCCTCGACGGGGTTTTCTCCTTCAACACTGGTATTCAGCGGAATTTCAACAGCCGTTGTTGCGTTATCACTTTCAACTTTTAGCCACCACTGAGGGTTACTCTCCGGCATGGAAACCACTTTCATATCAAACTGCACTGCGCCCGTTGCCAACATGCCCGAAGCGTTAAAAGGTTGACCAAAGCCTCGGCTATTAAACCCAAGCACCGTGCCATCGTTATTTTGAATAGAGAACTCTGCTACAGCGCCATGCTCTGCATCGTCTTGCACCACCATAGGGGTGGAGCCACCACAACAATCCCACATGGGCCAATTTGCATTCTCTTCATTGGCAAACAGAGTAATCGCTTCTGTTGCAGGAGGTTGCTCTAGGCTTGGTACAGGTGCTGCGCCCATTGTTAACGCATCAGCCGGATCGTCAAAACCTTCGCGAACGGTTTCACACCCCGTGCCATCACTGGCGCCAACACTACATTGGTAAACGCGCACGTAGTCGATCAAAAAGGTTTGGCCATTTTCGAATGCACTGGCATCCACGCCACCATTGTTGGTGTTTTCTGGGAAATTGCCCCCTACGGCTAAATTCAGAATCATGAAGAAGTTCTGATCAAAAGGCGCAGAGGAATAAAGATTTGTGGCTTCCTCGGTTGTAGGGTCGATTTGTTCAACAAACCAACCACGATGCGACAAACCAATGGCTTCACCGCTTTCGTTGTACTCTACTTCTGATTGGCGCTGAGTTTGATAAAGGTAATCATCAACATACCAGCGAATTTCACCTTCATTCCACTCAACGGTGTAGGTGTGAAAATCATCGGCGGGATTAATCTCTTCAGGGAAATGAAAATCTTTTCCTGAAAAAACATTGTTTGGCCATGCTCGACCATAGTGCAAGGTGCCTACCACGTCGTTTTCAACTTCACCTGTTGCCGAGTCTACGGTTTTCAAATTAACCGCTTCTAAAACGTCAATTTCACCAGAGCGCGGCCAACCACCGTACACCTCATCGGTTGGTAGCATCCAAAACGCAGGCCACGATCCTTGTCCGTAAGGCAATTTCGCTCTCACTTCAAACCGTCCATACGTAAAGTCAGCTTTATTACGCGTAATAATTCGCGCAGAAGTATAAGGTAGCGGTGAACCTTCTTCGGCTGGCAACGCCACAATATTAAGCATGCCGTTTTCAACGAAACTGTTTGCAGGATCGTCGGTATAGCATTGCCTTTCTTGATTGCCGCCACCTGCACAATTCACTTCATACGTCCATTTTTCGGTATCTACCGCGCTACCGTCAAACTCGTCATTCCACACCATCACCCACCCTGGTGCGTTTTCTTCAGCAGGTTCGGACACGGGGGGAGCAGGGTTTTCTACTGGTGTTTCTGGTGTGGCATTGGATGCAATAGGAGCGGTATCACTGCCGCAACTAATGAGTGTAAAGGCGGATAACGCAGCGACTGTGACAGCCCTTAAATTTCGCATAGATGGATATTTCATTACCATTTCCTGAATAGGTTATTCAGAAGCGAAAGGAGAATATTCTTTCACCCTGAAAACAGAATGTAAACGCTTACACAGCCTAGTAAAAAAAACCTGCCCATTCAATAATAAGTTAATTTTTTGTTATTTTTTAATTCGTATAAAAAGGTATATTAAGCGTAACTTCCGCCTAAGACGGGCCCTAAGCCCTTGGTGTAAGTTGTTTTATCAACAAAAGAGAGCAACAAAGCATAACCAGTGAAATAAAATTATAATTATTTTTACCTTTAATTAATGGTAAATTTTATGACACTATTAGAGCGAGTAATGACAGACGAGCTTCATTTTATTGGTATTTATTGTCTTGTAGCATTCACAACTTCTTAAGTGGCAATGTCCTTTGACTATGCAGTTTTGCTATTTGGGAAACACGGTTTAAGGATAAATATGAATATTTCTGTAAAAAATACATTAATGTACCACGCCATCGCCGTGGTCATATTACTGCTGACCCCCATTATTGCGCTTAATTGGATTTCCAGTGAAGGTGCCAAGGCGCTAGACAGAACAAACCAAATCAACACCAGCATATTACTGCAATTAGAAAACATTGATGGTGCGCTGAAAAATGCACGCTTTCACTCTTATGCAGGCTTTATGCACGATAGCCAACTGAGTGTTGCGCATTACCATGCCCACCCTTTTGACCTGCATTTAAACAGTGTGAAAAGCGAAGTGGAAAAAGCAGAAAAAGCCTGGAAAGTGATTTTTAACTATGTGTCTGCCGACATTCCCCACTATATGGAAATCAAGGATCTGAAAAAGCAGTACGATGATTATATGGAAGCCGGTGGTTTGCCCGTTGTAACCGCATTAGAAGAGAAAAATTGGGACGCTATCGTGCAAATCGTTACCGCTGCTATCCCGCAATATGCCGATTTCTCAAGCACGACTCAAACCCTACTGACTCAAATTAGTGAAGCGGCAAAGCTTGAATATGAAAAGTCTTTACAAGGCCTCACTACACTGCAAGTTTCGCTGAGCTTTTTGTATTTTAGTTCTATTGTTTTGTACATCTTCTTCTCAGCATGGTTGCAAAGACGCATTACACGCCCCTTGAGTGAGAACATGGAAGCCGCCAAAAAGATAGCCGCAGGCGATTTAACCCCGACTTACTTTACGTTACGAAACGACGAGTTCAGCAATTTAGCCAATTCAATGGAGCAGATGCGTACTTCGCTTGCCAAAATGATCAGTGGTATCACCAAATCCGCCGAGAAGGTCGATGAATATGGGCAACAGCTGGAAAGCGCATCGAACACTGCTTCTCAAAGTATTGATGAACAAATGCACGGGCTAACGGGCTCCGTTTCCGTATTAGAGCAAATTTTGGTGAGTATTGATGACATTAGCCGGAATTCTGAAAATACCAATGGCAGAGCCATTGAAGCAGAAAAGGCGGCAAGCGTTAGCTCCGAACATGTTACGAATGCGGAATCCGGCATTCAGCAAGTTTTCGAGCAACTTCAATCCACAAGCCAACAAGTTGAATCACTGTCCGATCAAGTGAATGAAATCACCAGCATCACTGGCGTTATTCAAGATGTTGCCGCGCAAACAAACCTGCTTGCATTGAATGCTGCCATTGAAGCCGCCCGAGCCGGAGAACAAGGTCGAGGCTTTGCTGTCGTAGCCGACGAAGTGCGTAATTTGGCAGCCACAACAACCAGTTCCGTAGACAAAATTTCAATGATGATCACGGATATTCAGTCCAACGCTTCATCAACCGTAGTGAGTATGAAAAACAGCTGCGACACCTCCAGTTCCGTGGTCGATACCACTAAAATCACAAAAGAATCGATTGGTGAAATCAACCAAGCAACCTCTTTGGTACAGGAGCTTGTATCGCAAATTGCCAAGGCGTTATCGGAACAGAAAATTGCTTCTAACGAGCTATCATCGAGCGTTGAGCTCATCACTGCGCGCTCAGTAGAAAACAGCAAATCAATGAAGAAGGTGGCTAAAACAGCAATGTGCTTAAACGATATGTCTAAGCAGCTGAAAAAAGCCACATCAGGCTTTAAATTGGAGTAAACCCTTTCTCGAAAATTGCTCTGGATCAATTTCTTTAAGCAGTCGCTTTTACCGCCATTAGAAACTTGATCCAGATCACATCTCTTTTCCCCAACTGCTCTACACTGCCCCCATGAATCAGCAATAAAGCGATTAGGTGATTAACATGAATATGTTAAACGACCCAGTAGTTTGGGGCTCATTTCTTGGAGTGGGCGTAATGTTGGCGATATTTGGTTATATCGTGTGGTTTTTCCTAAGCCATATCGCAGAATCTGAGCAGGACAAGAAGTAGTTCAGTAAGTTAACTTGCCATTCATGAAACACGTTTAGTTTTTCTCGCTTGCGCCCGTTCTTCCCATCCAGAAACGGGCGTTTTTTTTATGACATCCCCCTCTTTTGAATAATCAAACGAAAGAAGCCACTTTAATCACTCGCCTGAATCCACCTGTTACTTTTTTAGTTTATACACTACGCTTTAAAGGCTATTCCGCGTTTTTAGGTTTCATCTTCTGGAGTTGGTAAAATTTTGGAAGATTTTGTTTTAGACAAATCAAAAAATACTGCAAATATCCATAATACTCACAATTTACTTACTGTAATTTCACACAACCCTAACACTTCAGCAAAAAAATTTTTTAAAGAACTGCAGATATTTAGAAATATTTTAGGTGATAATAAATTGCTAGGAG
>CAXRCC010000146.1:0-3476 GCA_964228975.1 Paraneptunicella sp.
CTAATCAATCAACAGAATCGAATAGTGATACAACGGACGAGTAATGGGATTCAATTTTGTGAAAGGCCTAAACCGAATCAGCATCCGAAATATTTTGATGTCGACGTCGAGTATGTATAAAGACTGGGATCCGAGCAAAAGGGCAAAATGGCAGGAAATATACCGTCAAGGCTTTGTCCGATTTTTCATCTGGCGCGGCCTCTTAATTTACACAACTTCGATTTTTGTTCCACTGTACTTTCTCACATTGAGCTTGGCACAAAGAGCTGAAATTTCACAAAGCGTAAATGCATCCATATTAAACGTCTTTATGCTAAGCGTTATAGGTGGATTTTTGTTTTGCTTGTGTATGTGGTTTGGCACTCTTTTTTCTTATCAGAGAAATGCTCAAATAAACCAAGAGAGGCAATAGCCTCTCTTGGTTTTCAGGACAACGAAATTCAAATTTGGGAATTGCTTATGCTTTGATGACAGGCAGCTTTACCTGCACTTGTGCAGGAACCAGCTTCAGAACCCACTTACGGCAGCCGTGCCAGAACGCTGATAACAATAGCAGCGAAGACCCGATGCATAAGCCAGTAATCGCAAAACTTGAGGTGACCATGCCGAATGTCTCCATCAAACTGGAGAACGTGTAAATTACGTACACTAGCGCTGAAACCATGATGGCGCGGCGATCTACTGCGATACTGATCAAGGCCAATAACACATACAACCCTAAAACTACTAACGAAATCATGATCCCACCATTACCATCAAGTACACCAAGACTTTGGAATATCGGATGCACAATCATTGGGGCAGACAATAAGTGTAGCCAGAAAGCCACATCGGAGGCACGCGTCTGACGTTTAGTGTCTTTGCTGTCCCAGTACATAGCCAAACCGAAAATCAGTAGGCCAAAGGTCAATAGAATGTTATTCACATAGAACACGGTTGCCGGGAAGTAATACAAAATGGCGCCGACGATACCTGCAGTCAATGCAGCGGCTCCTGCTGCCACAGTAATCGGTACACGGAATCGAAGCCAATGACAAATCGCACCGACGGTGGTTAATAGGCCTGAAGCAATTAGGGCAAACTCTTTGGTTTCAGGTTGAAACAAAATGGGAGTCGCAAATAGCCCAAGTAAAAAGGACAACAGCAGCGCTATAGCGGGTAATGCCATGCGTCGTTTGATAACAAAATACTCTGCCAGTCCCCACGATCCCAATGCGACGGCGATACCGCCAAGTGGGGGAGATACTGAATAGCCTAACCATGCTAGAGAAGCTAACAATAATCCGCTGGCGATAACCACAAAAATGTCATTAAAGCCGTTGATTAAACGGAAATTTTCCTCATCAACTGCATGCGAGTTTCGAGTTTGGTTTATGTAATGGCGAAAATCCTGCACTGCTGCAGAAGTGAGAATATTGTTTTGCACCGCCTGATTTAAATCTTCATCGGTATACATGTGCGTTCCTTTTTCTACTCGTTATTCGTACATCGCCTGTTTTGCAATATCGAAGCCAAAAATAAAAGCACTAAAAAACAATGGTTTAAAATGTCTATTAAAGGTGGTGGCATAATTCACCAAAGAAAAATGAGCAGATTGACTAAATGTTGGTTGGTCACATCATAAACATACCAGTGCATTGAAATAGCATTGGTAAACCACCATAACCGAAATATAAGCGGGCTTACTTCGTGTGTATGTTGGCGCAAGGGTTGACTGATCAAGCAGCACGAAATCTCGTACTAATAGCCTATGTGGTGTGCAATAATGCACCGATTAAATCGAGAATGAGATGGACTATGACTGCGACTATTTCTGATATTTCAGGCACTAATCGTAAAGACGATTTTCGTTACATTGAGGATTCCTTTGCGCAACTCGATGCGCATTTTAATTCGGGGGTGACCTTTGAATACCAATGGCGCGTTAAGCAGCTAAAACAGCTTAGTCGACTCGTGGAAGAACACCAACAAGACATCCAAAAGGCCTTGAAGCAAGATCTCGGTAAATGTGAGATGGAGGCTTGGATTTCTGAAATTGGCTATTTACAAGCAGAAATCAAGCACACGCTAAAACACCTAAAAAGCTGGATGAAGACACGCAAAGTCTCTTCACCCCTGTTAGCACAACCCGGCAAAAGTTACCTTAAGCCTGATCCATTAGGTGTAGTGCTGATCATTGGTGCATGGAATTATCCTTTTCAACTTGTTTTAGCACCGCTTATCGCAGCGATCGCCGCGGGTAATTGCGCGGTATTAAAACCTTCCGAACTTTCGGTGGTGACATCCGCCCTCATTGCCAAATTAATTCCACAGTATTTGGATAATCAAGCGTTTTGCGTAATTGAGGGGGGCAAAGAGGAAACTACTGAGATCCTGAAATTGCCTTTTGCGCACAGTTTTTATACCGGCGGAGAAGCGGTCGGTAAAATTGTTATGCGCGCGGCGGCGGAACATTTAACGCCGGTGACGTTAGAGTTAGGTGGCAAGAGCCCTTGTATTGTTGATAAAAATACCGATCTTGAGGTTACTGCACAGCGCATTGTTTGGGCTAAATGGATGAATGCCGGGCAAACCTGTGTTGCGCCTGACTACGTGTTAGTTGAGCAAGACTTCGTTGAGCCCTTATTGGATGCTATCAAGCGCAAACTGATTAAACAGTATGGTGATGACCCACGCGCCTCGGCCGACTATGGGCGCATTGTTAATACCCGTCACTGCGCACGCTTGGCAAGTTACTTAGAAGGGCAAAATGTCATTCATGGCGGCGTTGTAAATATTGATGAGCGTTACCTTTCGCCAACCATAGTGTTAGATCCCAAGCTAGATTCTGCAGTGATGCAAGAAGAGATCTTTGGTCCTATTCTGCCGATCATTCCGGTTGAATCAATGGATGCTGCTATTCGCTTTATTAATCAGCGGGCGAAGCCGCTCGCCATGTATTTGTTCACCAAGAACAGCCAGTTAGAACAAAAAATTCTGCAGAAGACCAGCGCGGGCAGCGTATGTATTAATGACGGCTTTATGTTTATGGTCAACCCTGAATTACCCTTTGGGGGTGTCGGACATTCAGGGATGGGGAGCTACCACGGTAAATGGGGTTTTGATACGTTTAGTCATTTGAAATCTGTGATGAAGCGCAGTTTTTGGTTTGATTTAGACGTGCGCTACGCGCCGTTTAATAAGACTAAATTAAGTTTGCTGAAAAAGTTGCAGTAAGGGGCTAGTAGATTGACAACAACGCCAGTTTCTCCGTTTCATCTTGCCATTCCGGTGAGTAGTTTAACTAATGCACGCGCGTTTTATGGAGACTTGTTAGGCTGTGCACAAGGGCGCAGCAGTGAACAATGGATTGATTGGAATTTCTTTGGCCATCAATTGGTCACGCATAAAGTCGCGCGAATGCCATCGGCACCTGAGCACAATCAAGTTGATAGTAAAGCCGTGCCTGTCCCACATTTTGGGGTTGTATTACCACC
>CAXRCC010000147.1:0-4581 GCA_964228975.1 Paraneptunicella sp.
ACATCAACAAGCATTCATAGGCACTGGCGAATTCACCAAAGAAACCATCGATGGCACCCGAGATATCTCGGTGCGAGAATCCGGCGCCTTCATGCAACAGCTCGCACCGCAATACACTAGCCTAAATGAAGATAAAGCCGACGTGTTAAAAGCCTGCGGTTTACGCGAAGATCAAATAAGCGCAGCGCCAATGCGAGTCGATACAGGCAATGGTTTTATCGTGATTGGCGTGAATGACGACGCCATTTTAGGTGGCCTTTCGCCCGATTTTGCCCTGATGACATCACTATCCCAAAAGCATGATTTAGTGGGGTTTTATGTTTTTGCGTTGCCTCAAAACAGCACAAAAAGCGATGCACTCGCACGTATGTTTGCGCCCTATTACGGTATTGATGAAGAAGCCGCAACGGGGATGGCTGCCGGGCCTTTGGCTTGCTATTTACACGATATTCTTGGCATCAAAAAACACACCTTCACTATTGAGCAAGGCGGGTTGATGTCTCCACCTTCTCCAAGCTTAATTCACGTAGAATTAGCCCTAGAGGATGCGCAAATTATCTCGTTGATGGCAGGTGGTATTGGTAAAAAAATAGACAACAGAATCATCCGCTTGTAATGTGAGTCGCGGAGTTAAGGTCTACCCCTTTACTTAGCTCCGCAGCCACGCATTCGCGGATTTCACGCTCAGCAGAAAAGAGACCAGACTCATGGCCAAAACCAAAGTAGGCGCGCTTCAAATTGGAAGCGTTGTCGCCTCTAAAAAAGACACCGTTGCAAAAATTCTTTCATTCGAACAAGCCATTCTCGACGCCCATTGCGAAGTCGTTGTAATGCCTGAAGCCTTACTCGGCGGTTATCCAAAAGGCCAAGACTTTGGCACAAAAGTAGGCTATCGAACAGAATCCGGCAGAGAAGACTTTCTCGCCTATTGGGAACAAGCCATCGACTTAGATGGGCCAGAGCTAAAGCAAATGTGTCAGCTGGCCAAGCGCACACAAACCCAATTGGTCATAGGAATTATTGAACGACGCCATTCTTCGCTGTATTGCTCCACCGCTTTTGTTTCGGCTCAAGGCGAACTGACCGATGTTCACCGAAAGCTGATGCCCACTGCCAGTGAGCGTTTAGTGTGGGCACAGGGTGATGGCTCTACGTTACCGGTTGTGGCAACCGACAATTTAAAGCTCGGCAGCGCGATTTGCTGGGAAAACTACATGCCCCTGCTACGCACAACGATGTACGCCAAAGGCGTGAATACTTGGTGTATTTCCACCGTTGATGACCGAGACATTTGGCAGGCATCAATGCGCCACATTGCTTATGAAGGTCGCATGTTCTTGATCAGCGCCTGTCAATTTATGGATTCACCGGAAAAGCTTGGCATAGAAACCGACTGGCCTAAAGATAAAGCCATGATCCGCGGCGGCAGCGTGATCATCTCACCAATGGGCGAAGTGCTAGCAGGGCCGCTGTATCATGAAGAAGGGTTAATTTGCGCCGACATTGATACAGATGACATCGTAAAAGCGCGTTATGACTTTGATGTTTCTGGGCATTATGCACGCCCTGATGTGTTCCAGCTTAGCGTGGACGAAACGGAAAAATCGCCGTTAAAAGTCAGCTAATATAAACGCGACGCTCCCTCTTCACGCGGTGTGAAAGCGCCGCGTATTTCCCCACCAATCTAGCAAAAGATAAACTTGGTACGCCCGTGTTCTTCGGTCTACGCTTATAACAACATAAGCAAGGTAACTGGAGCAGACTATGGTTTATCCTTGGGTTGTAAGCGCGAATAAAATCTTTCTTGGCGCGCTGTTGGGGCAATTGATTCTCAGTTTTGTGATTGCCTTTTTTACCGATACATGGATGGAAGCCATCATTATCGGACTATCCACCTTCTTGCTCCCCGCTTACCTCATAACCCAATCGCCGCATTCTCCCCTCACCCGCCATACCGTGGGCATCGCACTGCAAATATTCACCGCTTTGCACATTCAGCAGGCTTATGGGCTGATTGAAATGCACTTCGAAATCTTCGTAATGCTTGCATTTTTGAGCTTTTATCGGGATTGGCGCGTGATTTTAACCAGTGTGTCGGTGGTTGCTGTGCATCATGTTTTGTTTTTCATCACTCAAAAACAAGGCATGCCCACGTATATTTTCGAAGAGGGTCATCTTGAATTTTATTTATTGGTTATTCATGCATTATTTGCGGTAACAGAAGCAGGTGTGTTGATGTACTTTGCCAAATTCAGTTTTAACGAAACCCGCGCCAATATGCAGGTTTCACAGAGCATTAAAGAGATTTTGCAAAAAGACGGCCACTTTAAGCTCGGCATCCACCTTGATAAAGACAATCCCGAACTAAACGACTTCAACACACTCATTACTTCTTTTTCCGACTTCATCGTTCAAGCCAAAAATGTGGGCGAAGACGTTTTCACGCTGTCAGAAGACGTGTCCCAAATGACGCGCAACGTGGATCAATCCACGGACGAAGGCAGCATGATGCTCAATACCATTGTTGGCGCAACTGATCACATGACGCAGGCCAATTCCGATGTTACCGAGCGCTCAATGAACGTTAATTCGCTTGCGAGCAAAGCCACGGAACAAACAGGAAAAGCCAAACACATCATCGAAAACTCCAGTGAAGACATGACTCAGCTCAAACAAGATTTGTCTTCCGCCGCTGGCACCATCGACGAATTGGCCTCCAAATGTAATCAAATTGAAGAAGTGATGACGGCCATTAAGGCCATATCAGAACAAACGAATCTGCTGGCATTAAACGCGGCAATTGAATCGGCCCGTGCGGGCGAGCACGGTCGCGGGTTTGCTGTTGTTGCAGATGAAGTGCGCCAACTGGCCATGAGAACGAGAGAAAACGCGGAAGAAATCAGCGGTATTACAGCGTCACTGATCACTGATGCGAGCAAATCCGTTGAACAAATGAATGGGTGCTTGGAGCGAGCAGAAACCACGGCAAACTCGGCCAATTCAGCCTGTGACGTGATTGATAATGTGGTTTCTAGCATCGAAAGCGTCTCGGAAAATATGTCGCTAGTTGCCAACGCCGTGCAAGAACAAACACAGGTTTCGGGCGATATTTCGCGCTCAACGCAGGAATTAAATCAAAACTCGGAAAAGCTCAAAGGTTACACGGCCTCTGCCAGCGAAAACTTTCAAGCCCTACATGACAGCTTAGCACGTTTAAATCGGGAGTTAGCGCGGTTTGAAGTTTAACCTCAAGCCCAAAAAGACAGCTGTTGTCGTTGTCATTTGGGCAACAAGTTTACTGCTTGGTATTTTTTATTCGGCTCAAGCCAAACTCTCGTTTTTTGATCCTAATAGCGAGCTTGCCATGAATATGCAGGACATCGCCTTTGATTCTCGCCTAAGCCAATTGTTGCAGGAAAACGGGGTTCAGGTTCAAAACGCGGTGGTTCATTTCACTGCTGAACACTGTTTTTGCCAACGCATTGCTAAGCGCCATATTCGTTCTGTTAAACACCTCGCTCAGTCGCAACACTATCAAAACATTGAGGTATCGATTTCGCGCTTTACTCAGCTCGAAAGCTATATTCCTTCGGTGCCCGCCATTGCTGTTTTTAACGCAGACGCCAAACTGCACTATTTAGGCCCTTACTCCACAGGTTTATTTTGCGCGCCACAAAAAGGGCTAGTTGAAAGGTTTATTCAGCAAAAAAGCCAAGCGGGCAATATGGTTTTAGGCGCTAACATCATCCACGAAGCCAGTGGTTGCTATTGCGAAGTGTAACGCGCTTCACCCATATTAAAGGCTGGATGCAGCCAACGAAATGCCATCAGCGCTGCGTTAACTCCAAATGGTAATACACCACTTCGCTGTCGCCGAGCGGGTCTTTATGCAAACGCGTGTCAACATAACGCATCCCCAACTTTTTCATGACATTGGTTGAGCCTGTGTTGTCTTTATCCGCAATGGCGCAAAACGTCGATACGCCCGTTTGCTGTGCCACGGCGAGCATCACTGCTTTTGCCGCCTCCGTAGCGTAGCCTTTGCCCCACGTATCTTGTTTAAAGCGCCAGCCTAATTCCACATTATCCCACTGCGGCGAATCAGAAAAAAAGTCCATCGGTCGCACTAAAATCCAACCTAAAAATGCTTCGCTTTCTTTTAAGAAAACGCCAAACATTCCCCAGCCTTTTTGTGCATCGCGATAAGCATACAAACGCGGCAATGCTATTTCTTCAAACGCCTGAGGCGTGGTCGGTTTACCGCCATTAATGTAGCGCATTACCTCGGGGTCACTGTCTAAATCCAAAAATAGCGCGGCATCTTCCCGTCCTAGAAACCGAAAGGTTAAACGCGCAGTATCCTTAATATTCATTGCTGCTCCTCATCCTCCACTCACCACTATCATGCCATTGTCGTTTTCGACGGAAACCTGATTAAAGCCCGCCATTTTTAACTGTATTTCTACCCATTCAGGCGACAAGCGTAATTTGTGATAAAAGCTTTTGTGTAACTGCCAACCTTGCTCGGTTTTGATATGAATCAGGTCGTGAATTTTAACGCGGGTTTCGTCTTCTTCTTCC
>CAXRCC010000148.1:0-13687 GCA_964228975.1 Paraneptunicella sp.
CCCGCAACAGATGTAGTACCAGTGGAAAACAAACCAGCTGCTCCAGAAGCTACTGCGAAGCAAACTACGCCTATCGAGAAAGCGCCTAGTCAATCTGCACAAGCAGATAGAAAGCAAGAAACAGAAAACAAAGTAGAGAAAGATGTTTGGGCAGCGGCAAAAGAAAAAGTCGCAGAGGAAGAGAAAACACAACAAGCCGTTCCTAACACGACTACTGAGCAAGTTTCCGTTAATAAAGAAGCACAACAGGAACCTCAGCCGGAAGCGAAACCCGTTCAGCAAGTGAGTGAAGCGTATCAGACGCAAGATGCAGACACTGATGCACAAGCTGCCGCAACAGTTTCTTCTGAAAATGCAGCTACTCGTGATGAAGCTCAAAGCACTGACAACGTGGAGTCAACACAAAGCGAAGTCAAAGCAGAAGATGGACAAGATAGCCAACCTAGCACAATCGTTGATGACAACGCTTCAACTGAAGCAAACGTGACAGTGGCTAGTACTGAAGAAACCAGTGCATCGGCAGAAACCGCTAAAGAAAGCACTACAAGCAAAGTTGAACCTCAACAGGCAGACAAGGTTGAAGCTATTGAAGAGCCTGTACCAAGCTCGCCAAACGATAATCAAAGTAGCGCTAAAGAAGAAACACAACCTGAGCAAGCTAATAGCGTTTCTGCAGAAGCGACAAGTGAAGCAAAGGCTAGCGATACAAACAGCAAGGCGAAGCAAGAATCTGGCAAAGTGAAATCGAAACCTGCTCCACTAAACGTGAATTCAGGGTTACTTGAAAAGATTCAAAGAACGTCACACCCAATGGCTAAGCCTGTTACTCTCGATCAGCCAGTGCAAGAAGTTAACATTCAAGCAATGAGCAACGAAGATAGAGCTAACATTGTTATTAGCGGTAAAGCAGCCGCTTCGGCGAGTGTCACAAGCCGAGCGAGCGCGCCTACAACAAGGCCGTAGCTCAGTACTATAAATCTTAGAAAGCGGGCGTTTTAGTCCGCTTTTTTGTGCCTTCAAGTAACATACTCCATTCCCATTTCGAGCACTTACCCTCTTTTTCCCTAATAAATTTTTAATTTTCTTACATTTATATGAAAGATATTATTTCACATAGGAGGACAAATATCACACCCTATTGCATGGTCAAATTTTAGTTACCTTTAACAAGTTAACACTTTACTTAACATTAAGTTAACATTTAGATGCAGGCAAATAATAGTACCCCAATGGAAATATTTTTGATTAAACTAAAATCTAATAGAAAATTATTTAATTTTTATATCTATATGTAATTATTATATTTTTTAAAAACTGTTCTAAAAATACGTCTAAACCTGCCCCCGCGTTATATATTCTTAAATCATATTTCACTATATCTTTAAATAATGAATATGTGCCCTTTTCACTATAATATTCGGGATACAATTATAACCCTTCAAGCCATGTTGTTTAGCCAAAAGCTATAAATATTTATCTGTTCTAAAGAAATTTTACTGGCATAATCTCTTACCTATAATTTGTAATATCTGAAAACTAGAACAAATATATAAGCTAAATAGCTTAGGCATAAGCAGCAATGATAAGAAGATAAATCCTCCTAAAGGGAGTTTCACTTTATCCATATATTTTACGAAAACGGGGTATGTCTTCTTTTGGTCGTATTAAATAGAAGGTGAATAATGATGTATTCTGAAACCGCCCTACTAACTAACGAAAATACGGAGCGCCTTGAATCTAAACCGAACTCTTCTCTCACTACATTTGCAGAGATTATTAGGTACAGAGCACACAATGAAGGTGATAAAGAGGCCTTTTCATACTATTTTGATGGTGAAGATGATTCTGTGTCTTGGACATATCGAGACCTGAAAAACGCCATCGCTCATGTTTCTCAACAGCTTAATACAGAAAACATCGTCGGAAAGAACGTCGTTTTGCTGTTCGAGCCGGGCTTAGCGTTTATTGCTGCATACTTAGCAACAATTTGCAGTGGCGCCATCGCAGTTCCTTCCCACCCTCCTATGGGAAAAAGGCAAATAAAAAGATTATCAGACCTCATTCAAGATAGCCGTCCTTCACTGGTTCTTTACAGCGACATTGTCAAACACTCAACGCCACAACTTGAATCTTTGATCGAAAATACGGCTCCAGAAGTAAAATTTGAAACGCTTAACGTTCCTATGCAGCCAAAAGAACTGGAATGGCAACCGCACCCTGTCTGTCCTCACGACACCGCGATGCTGCAATACACTTCCGCATCAACAGGCGATCCCAAGGGCGTTCAGCTTAGCCACGATAATTTAGTAAAAAACAGCGAATCCATTTATAACTGGTTAGAGCCTCATCCTTCGCGCAAAGGATGCATTTGGTTACCGCCATATCACGACATGGGGCTACTTGGTGGGATTATGCAACCACTCTACGCAGGGTTCCCGCTCGTGTTTATGTCCCCCATGCATTTTGTTCAACAACCTATTCGTTGGCTAAAGCTCATCAGCAAACACAAATTAACAACGACAGGTGCCCCCAATTTTGCTTTTCAACTTTGCGTAGATGCGATCACTCCCAAAGAGTTAGTCGAGGCCGAAATAGATTTAAGCAGTATAAGAGAAATATTCTGTGGCTCAGAGCCAATAAACGCAGCAACCATGTCTGCATTTGAAGAAAAATTCATTCCTTATGGCCTTTCTCCAAAAGCAATCAATCCTTGCTATGGCATGGCGGAAACAACCTTATTTGTGAGTGGCAAACAAGCAGGCACTTCATTAAACAAAAAGTATTTCAACAAAGAAAAATTAAAAGACGGAAAAGCCCTACTGTCTGAAAAAGGCCAACCTAACGCCCAATGCGTAGTGAGTTGTGGCAAATTAGGCTCACATTTCGATTTACAGATAGTCGATCCCGACAAACAGCAACAATTGGAAGAGGAACAGGTTGGGGAAATTTGGGTATCAGGCCCCTGTTTGTCTAAGGGGTATTGGAACCAACAGCAACTTAATGAAAAGGCCTTTAACAACAAGTTAGTTGGGAGTGAACATGCTTACTATCGAACCGGTGACTTAGGCTTTATCCACAATGGAGAGCTTTTTGTCACTGGCAGAATCAAAGATCTAATCATTGTAAGAGGACGCAACCTCTACCCTCAAGACATCGAGCGTACTGCCCTCAGCACCGCGATTGAAGCCGATAAGCAATTCGCCGCCGCTTTCTCAGTAAAAAATGAAGATACAGAGTCTTTCGTTGTGGTAGTCGAACTCAAAGGCCGCCCTACTGACGCGCAGCGAATGCAATACAAAGTGGCAATCACAGCGGCAATTACGAATGAGTTTAATGTCACCCCATTTGATGTCGTACTCGTGCCGCAACTTTCCATTCCACGAACGACCAGCGGTAAAGTTCAGCGATTTGCATGCAAGACAGCATGGCAAGCAAATCTTCTTCGTCAATTCCAACGGAGCAGAAAATGAATCAACATAACAAGCAATCAAAAAGCGATTCTCAAACTATCAGCTCTACCACCAGCAGATTAACGCAATATGCGGCTATCTTAACGGTTGGTATATCAACCTTGGGGGCAATGGTTGCGATCTACCAAGTTTTTGCAGACCTTGTCACCTCTCGTGACCTTATACTATTGGTTGTGTTTTATTTTTTATCCGCTATCGGTATAGAAGCGGGTTTCCATCGCTACTTTTCACATAATGCATTCAAAGGAAATGCTTTCACTACTTGGCTTATGGGTGGATTGGGCTCTATGGCTGCACAAGGGCCGGTATTGTTTTGGGCCGCAACCCACCGCAAACACCACGCATTTACCGATATAGAAGGCGACCCTCACTCCCCCTACCTTCACGGCAGTTCGCTAGTGGGTAGAATTAAAGGCTTTATTTTTTCTCACATCGGTTGGCTTTTCTCTAACGAATTAGCGCGCTGGGGAGAGTTTGCATCCGATCTTTTAAGAAAACGTGATGTGGTAAAGGTCAATCAAAGCTATTTGTATTGGGTACTTGCAGGTTTAATAATGCCGGCGACGATAGGCGGTATACTTGGTGGTAGCCTACAAGCCGCATTCAACGGCCTGATTTGGGGAGGATTGTTTCGAATTTTCTTACTCGATCACGTCACCTGGTCGGTTAACTCCATTTGTCACACGATTGGCAGTCAGCCTCACAAAGTAAAGGATAAAAGTCGTAACCTTGGGATTTTAGGCATCATTTCCGTAGGGGGTTCATTTCACAACAATCATCATGCTTATCCAATTGGTGCCAGAAACGATCACCAATCTCGCTGGCAAATTGACTTATCCGGGCTTTTCATAGAGCTACTAGGCAAGCTACATCTAGCCACAGATATCAAACGTTACCCTCGTAACAAGGCCGAGGTGAAAGAAAGCCCCTCTAGCAAGATGAAATCCGCTTTGAAGGCTTCTGATAAAAAAGCCATGAAAAAAACGATGATAACCAATACCGAGGCTCGACATGGATAACTCACTTAGCAACGAACCTGACTTACATGCTCGAGCCCCAGGTGTTTCCAAACTAGAAGGTCAAGCAGCAAAACTACAACTTGTTTTTGCTATGTTAGTGCTTGTTGTTCCGTTTCTTGGCATCGTTGAAGCGGCAAGAATATTATGGATGTCACAGGTTCCAAGTTGGGCTTGGTGGCTTTTTGGCGGCATGTATTTTGTGCATATGTTTGGTGTAACAGCAGGTCTGCACCGGCTTGCCGCGCACACAGGTTTCAAAACCAGCGACACTCTCAAAATGCTCCTTACCATCATGGGCTCGATGGCCGCTCAAGGGCCACTTTATTACTGGGTGTCTCAGCACAGACGTCATCATTTATACAGCGACAAAGAAGGCGACCCTCACTCACCTAATTTGCACAAAAATAAATGGAAAGGTTTATGGTATAGCCATATGCCTTGGATGCTATCTAAGCATGTTTCAACATGGAATCACTACGCTAAAGACACATTACGCGATCCCATTTACTTCTTCGTACATCGGTATTATTTAGTCTGGGTTGCGCTCGGCCTCATCATTCCTGCGGCAATGGGTTTTCTCATCACATTTGATGCCACAGGAGCATGGCTAGGTTTCATCTTTGGTGGATTAGCACGTATGTTTTGCGCCAATCAATCTGCATGGATGGTTGGGTCAATTTCTCACAGATATGGAAGCCGCCAGTTCAAAACTGACGATAAAAGTACAAATAACTGGATTGTTGCCATCTTATCTTTTGGTGAAGGTTTACAAAATAATCACCATGCCTTCCCTGTGAACTACCGACACTCAATTTACTGGTACGAGCCAGATCTCACAGGTTGGATACTCGCGCTAATGAGCAAGCTTGGTCTCGTCTGGGATCTCAAATTTCCAAACCAAGCCAGTATTAATAAACTATCACTAACTCAAAAATAGGTATAAAAAAATGGGTTTACTCAATTCAATAAAAAACATGTTTGGTGATGAAGAAAGCACAACGATCAGCAGCAAAGACAGTGACGCCATTAAAACATGGCTTATGGAGAGATTAGCAAAACACTTGAAAAAAGATATTACTGAACTTGATTCAGCTACGCCATTTGAAGAATATGGTTTAGATTCAATGTTTGCAGTAAGGGTTACTGGGGAACTTGAAAAAGTCGTCGAACTTCGCCTATCTCCTGCCTTATTCTTCGAAAATTCATGCATTGACGATGTGGTTAACGAAATAACCGGTTCTGTTTCCACTGTTCAGTAAGAGGAATTGATGATGGATGAGCAAAAACTGCCAACTTATGCTGACGAAAAGTTTAGGCAATATGTAGAGCGTATTGAATCGTTAAAAAAGGAGCCCATAGGCAAAGCGATTCCTAAGTCGCTTTACAAGAAAAACATCTATAAATCGATGGCTGGGTTTATCATCAGCTACCTTCTGTATTTAGGAAGCATTGCTGGCATTGTGTACTCCCCTCACTGGACTGTTTCCATTTTACTATTGATTCCTGCCGGGCTTGGAGGATGGGGTCTACACTGTATTGCTCATGATTGTGGGCACAGTTCATTTTCTAATAGCCGTGTTTTGAATAACATTATCGGACATTTGGCTTTAATCCCATTGTTATACCCATTTCATGCATGGAGACATGTGCATAACATGCATCATGGTTCAACCAATAATTTAGAAATGGACACAGATTGGCGACCAGTATCAAAAGCAGTTTATGACCGGATGCCACTTTCAGATCGTGCGGTTTACTTGTTTACACGCTCTGTTGGTTTTTGGGCTGGCACACTTCATTACTGGTGGGTTTCCGCATTTCGACCGTCGTTCTACCCACAAAAAAAGCAACGTAAAGAAGTTAGACGTTCCATGTTATTCATCATCATTGTAGGAGCGATGATTGTTACGGCACTGGGTGCAACGAGTGGTCTTTCCGGTATTATTTGGTACTTTTTACTGCCACTAGTCGCAACGCATGCATGGTTTAGTATTACTACTCTCATGCACCACACCGCTGAAGATGTACCGTTTCTGGAAAGGGCAAATTGGTCACTTAATGGTAGTCGTATATTACTTACCACCGATTATACGTATCCAAAGTGGCTATTGTTTTTAACTCACAATATATCGATACACGCGGCTCATCATGTTTCCCCCACAGTGCCATTTTTTAACCTACCAAAGGCTCAGCAGGCGCTAAAAGAAGCTTACCCTGGAATGATAAGAGAGCAGCCTTTCTCATTTAAAGTGTTATGGCACATTGTTTCTCGCTGTCACTTCTACGATCCTAAAACCGGGTATTATCAAAGCTACAGCGAGGCCAACACCACTGCTAACCACCAAACTAGGGAAACCTAATAATGGCAAGCAGTAACTTTAAGCAAGTGTTAAATAGGGTGAAACTGAAGTGCTTAGCTTCAATTTCACCAAGGCTTGCAGGCCAATTTGCAACAAAATTATTTGTGACGTCACGTAACGACGCCAACCCCCATAGAAAAGCGTTTACCCCCATAGGGGCAAAGGCTATCCCCGTTACACAAGCTAATAGCGCTGTGAAAAATATTTATATATGGGGCGACCAAGGCGAAATTGTATTGCTCGTTCATGGTTGGGGAGCAGAATGCGGGAGTATGTTTGGATTTGCGAGCACATTGGTGAAGCAAGGTTTTAGAGTCGCAACTTTTGACGGGCCAGCTCATGGCAGTTCGAAGGGAGAGTTCTCTACGATGAGTGCTTATGTACGAGAAACGAAAACGGTGATAAAACAGCTTAGTGAACTCGGCAGCGTCACTCGCGTTGTAGCACATTCCTTAGGGGGAATTGTTGCGCTGGCCGCAACAGCGCACAACCCAGATATCAAAAAAATTGCGCTCGTTTCCACGCCTAAATCCCTATCCGATGTTTTGGATATCTGGAGCGGTAGTTTCGCGAAACTAAAAAAGACCGTTAAAACGGAAATTCGTAAACAGCTATTAATTGATAACGGTGTACCTGTCAGCCACTGGGATGTGGGGCTTCATGGTAATGGCAGTGATGCCGACATTCTCATTCTGCATTCAAGCGACGATCCGATCGTCCCTGCTTCACATGCCGAAACGATCGAATCCATTTTACCAACAGGAAAACTAGAAGTACTTTCCGGGCTTGGTCATATTCGTATTTTATCCAACCCTAAAACACTTAATCATGTGTCTTCTTTTTTCGAGGTCGAACCTAGCACTCATTAAAGTGCAGTTTGGCTACAGACGAGCCTCTAAAACCTTAAGAGGCTCGCTGTGCCAATTCACTATTCGCATTAAGTTGACCAGAACTAACATACTCCGACACCATTTTTGCTAGTTCTTCATCTCTCAAAATCTTCCTGTGACCTAGGCCTGAGGCATTATACGTGTCCAGTTCAGGATGCGCTTTCTTAATTTCCTGCATAGAATGATAAGGAATTTCTTTGTCATCATCAGCGTGAATCACCAAAGCTTCTGGTTTTAACTCAGAGAAAACACGAGCAACATCTAGTTCCTTTGCAGGACGACCAACCGTTTTTTCGATGTTGCGTACAAAGCGATGCTGGCACTTATCAGATAAGCCCATAAAACGACCAAATGCCATTAAGACTCGGTACAAATTAGCGGGAGATGAAATCAACACACTACGACCGAAGGTGACACCGGATTCAAGCGCAATGGAAATTGCCGCCGCTCCCATAGAGTGCCCAATCGCCGCATCAAATGGACCAAATTTTTCATCAGCTGCCATAATCGCCTTCGCAAATGCTAGCGGATTCGATTCGCTCCCCTTCGAATGCCCATGTAACGGTGCATCGATAGCAACCACGGAATAGCCTTTGTCCAGCAGGGGTTGCACAAAATTGTACATTTGAGTTGCACGGCTTTCCCAACCATGAACAAGCAATACTTTCTTATCGCCCTCCCCCCAAATAGCGACACTCAGCTCAGGCGCTGTTTTTTCTCGTCTCGCTTTTTGTTCTGCTTCTTTTTCCCACGTTCTCACTTTATGCTGACGCGGTGTTAAAAATATCTTTGCGTTTGAACGCGCAATATGTTCAGGCATGATAAAGCCTAAGACCTTGTTTCTTAATCGGATCAGGTCAATTATGTTCATTTATTGTCTCCCGGCCTAAAGCGCGTATTTGAAGCCCATAACTAACCGGTCATTGTATGTAAACTCACCAAATAGTCCTTCTTGCTTTCCATAGAACATATCAATGCCGGCCCACAACGAAAGGTTATCAGAATAGCGGTAAAATACTTCCACACGCAATTCTCCATCTTCACTTTGATGATCAAATAACCCGAACCACTTTAATGTTAACGTGTCATTCCAATAGTCCTGACGCACGCTCAATGTATGAACCGCGCTAGAACGATCACGTCTAATATCATCGACATAATCCAAAAGCCGAGTTTGAAACCATTGATAACTTACCAATGTATCTTTAAAACCATGATAATCGAGTGCAACGACCGAGCTAACAGAACGGCTATTCGCCACACCATCTTGGTTATTTTGAGTAACATAATACCCACTAGAGTTATAGCCTACTTCTGTACGAACTACCCAATCAGAGAAAGCATTCGTAGCGGTAAAACCGTAAAGATTATTTCTCTTGTACTGCCTATCTAACACAACATCCTGAGGCGATGCTTCGTCAAACCGGGTATAAACCGCAGCAATATCGTGGAAATGGTTGAAATATAAAAAACTAAAATCCCAGCCGTTTTGATAACCACTTAGCCTGACTCCAGTTTCTACATCTCTCCCTGGCCTTTCTGTTGTTTCCGCTACAATCCTAAAAGGATCAGGCACAGTTGTACGTAAGAAGGGGGAAGTAATTTCAAAATCACTGTTCCTGTCGGCGAGTCGAGTGAAGGTTAAATCAGGAATCAAAAGAAATTGCAGCGTAGATTCTTCAAATAGGTCGAGCTCAAACTCTGTATTGAGCATCCAAGTAGGAATACGAGATTCCTCAAAGGCTTCAAGATTTAACTCTCTGAGGTCTTGTGGATTAACCACATCCAGCACTTTTAGCCCATCCGCCTCGCCCCAAACGACCTGTTGTTTGCCTATGGTCCAAAAAGCCCCTGCCGCTTCAAACTCTATATATGCCTCGAATACATCGAGCACAGCATGGTGACTTTGCGAAATAGGACCATTAAAAGTGCCGTAGTTAGGTGTTCGATTTTCATCAACGTTTAGCGACGATTGAAAGTCGGCACGCAGTTTGGGAATGAAAGTATAACTGATATCCTCAAGCCAGCTTCCTTCAAACTCAAGCGTCAGCTGACTTTCTGTTTTTCGAAATTGGCTATCTTCAAACTGATAACCCACTTCGGTTTCAAAGAAGGCTTTTACCTCGACTTGCGCAAGCGAATTTGCAGCGGTTACACTGCTTAGCAGACAGATTGTTTTCCATAACCCGTTTCGCATTTAGCTCTTCCCTAGGACTTCTTCATCGCTCGCTTATTAAAGCGTTTATCGGAAATCTTCGTGTTGTAATCTAGGTCAGAAATTTCAAACCGAGAATAATGACCCGTTTTATGATTCTTAACCTCAAGCAAATGCTTAGACCAAATCCCCTCAATTTTACGAATATCACCTGCAGTATACGTTCTTAAGTCTCGCCCTTTTAAATCTTCATAATGCACTTTGACGATGATCCAGTTTTCAGGGTTAATCCACAAAGTGCTGTTGCCATACCCCAATTCTTTGCGCAACTCGTCGTTTTTAGGCTTGGCTTCAACCTTAATTGTATTAACGTTATTCTCACCTAAACTGATGCTTTCTCGCCCTTGATGTACAAAGTCGAAGTCGTCTATTTCAATCTTGCCTGCCTTTTTAATATCCTCGTAAGTAAAGTCTGTACCTAAAAAGTAATCCCCCCTATCTGAAGACGAAATACGGCGAACTTTTCGCAATGACGGCAGGTAAAGCCACTGATCATCATCTTTGCTTGCAGCAACGTAGTCATAGGTTAAAAAGCTCGTACCATCGACATTCGACGGGCTCTTAAACACAAGAAAGGTACGACGCTCTTGATTGAAGTTTTTACGATAAGTAACCGCTTCACGGGTCCGCGTGTTACCCTTTTTGTTAATCATGGTCATTTTAATATGACTAATCAGATGTTTTCCTTCGTCGACGCCATTGACCTTTTGCATAATATCCATTGCACTCATGTCTTCTGCGGCTTCAGAATCCAACGTCACAGTTAATGCCCCACCACCTAACACCATCGCGACCAAAATACTTCTAGCAAATCGTTGTTTAGGGCTAGTCAATGGCATTTCGCCCTTATGTTGTGGAAAGAAAAAGCGAGGCTTAAAGAACAACACGATGGCAGGAATTAAGGTGAGTGAAGCAATGAAGCTCATCGAAACGGCGAGTACAACGATAATGCCAAAGTTATTCAAAGGGACCACTTTTGAGCTAATGAGCACACCAAAACCAAAGGCGATGGCTAAGTAGTTAAATAAAAGCGCTCGCCCTGTTGTCGGATATAACTTGGTTAACAAATCTTTTTTTCTTTCTTGACTGTCTTTAAGAATGGTTTTTAAGCGCTCGATTGTGTGAATGGCAAAGTCTACGCCCAAGCCAATGGCAACAGAGGCAAACATCGATGTACCAATGCCTAAGTCGACCCCGCGAATAACCATTGCCGCATACACGGCAAGTATCGAACTGGCAACCGGGATCACAGACAACACGCCGGCAAACAACGACTTAAACAGCGCAGTTGAAACCACGAGAACACAAAACAATGCAATAAATACACTTAGGAAATGGCTTTCACCCAAATCCTTAATCCAATGATAATTCACCGTCACTCGCCCACTTAAGTTTGCAGTAACGTCTTTATTCGGAAAGTGTTCTTGAATATAAACCTCTAAGGCTTCAACTACAGGCTTGATTTTAACGAACTCAGAGGTGTCTAAATTAAGGCGAATATTAGCCAACCGATAGTCATAGTTAATCAAATTATCGAAATCGGTTGGCGCTGCACTGGCTGAATAAATCAAGAAGAATTGTGCAACTTGCTCTTTACTGGCGGGTAATCGATAAAACGCTTTGTCTCCCTCATTAAGCGATTTATTCATTTGCTTTAAGTAGTCGACAACCGACATGGAACCATTGACCTGAGGAAGGCTCTCGGCAAACTCTTGAAGTGCTTCCATTTGATACAACACATCAATGTCAAAAATCCCTTCGTTCTCTTGTGTTTCGATCACAATATCAATGGTATTCGTGCCATCCATGTAGTGATTAATCGCTTTATCCGCAAGGTACAAAGGCTCATCGGTATGAAAAGAATCAATCCGGTTCTCGTTTACGACTAAATCTTGGCTCAGCTTTAAGCCAGCTATAGAAAGCCCAGCGAAGAAGATAATTGTCACGAGGGGCTTTAAAGTTGCCAATTTACCAAGGTTCACCATAAAACGAGCAAAAATATCATTCTTGCTTTCGCTTTGTAATTTCACCCACTTTTTATTTACCTTTGGCTTGAGCAGCACGATAAGCGCAGGCAATACCAGTAAGGAGTAAGCCCAGGCAACAAACACTCCAAAGGCCGTGAATAAACCAAAGTACTCAAATGGAGGCATATACGCCGCAATATACAAACCTAAAAAGCCCGCCATGGTGGTTAATGTCGTTAGCGTAATAGGCTTCCACATTTCATTAACGGATTCAGCTATACATTCTTTTACCGTCTTTTCTGGATTTTTGGCTTGGCATTCGTAGTAATGAGAAAATATGTGAATAGAATCGGCAACAGATATACCAATCAATATAACCGGCATGGCGTTGGTGATGACATAAAATGGCACATCACTGTAAGACATAGTTCCAACGGTAATAGCAATTGCTGAGAAAATAACAATATTGCCCATTAAGGCAGGAAGTAGACGCCTAAAAGCAATCATCAACATGATAGTAATAGCAAGCAAACCCAAGGGATTCAAACGACTCGCATCTTGATCAATATAATGACTTAAATAGCCTAAAACCGCCCCCTCGCCAGCAATAAAAACCTTAACGCCGCTTGGTAATTCGTGACCTTCTACAATTTTGCGTACTTCATCATAAGTAACTTGAGCCTGATCATTGTCCATTAGCTCAATAACAATTAATGCCATTTTTCCGTCATCAGCAACCAAAGCACCATCGTATAAAGGGAAATCCTTGATGGCTTGGCGTAGGGCTTGTGAGCCTTTATCTTCAAATACTGACAAAAACGGCTCAACGACCATACCATCTGCTGTACCAACAATGTTATTGGCGATAGTGAGACTTAAGGTTTTATCTTCATTAACGTTTTGTAGCGCGTCAACTTCTTCTGTCATTTCACCAATTAGGTGAAGGGTTTTGGGACTATAAACCCCCGCCGCACTTCTATCTTCAACAGCAATGACAATGGGATCGGAAAGGCCAAATATTTCTTTAACCTTGTCTTTATAAACAAGAACCGGATTATCAGGAGAGAGAAACGCATCGGCACGTGTGTCTTTATTTAACTTCGTTAGCCCCGTTGCAACAGCCAACATTAAAACAATACCCAGTATTAAGCTGAACCAAGGTCTATTGATTCCAGTCATTAATAAAGAATGATTCATGGTAACTCCTTAGCCCTAAATGCTTTTCAACTATTTATTCCGTCAAAATTTAACGCAACTAATGAATCTGAAACGGCGAAAAGCTGCTCACACAACTCACTTCCTATTTTTTCAGATACTGACTTTTGTGCCTCTTCCCAACACGACAAGGCTCGGTGATAAAGGGATTTACCTTCATGACTTAAAGATAGCAGCTTAACGCGCTGATCGTGCTCATTGGGTTTGCTTTTGATATAACCCGAGTTGACAAGTGACTTAAGGTTTCGAGTGAGTGTGGTTTGGTTGAGGATGAGTTTATTTTCTAACTCTTTATGTGAAATCTCAGGAAAGTAATTCAAACAACGTAAAATCGAAAATTGCGTGACTTTTATGCCAACACCTCTTAAATAGCCATCATAATGACTGGTTAACACCCTATCCGCTTGACGAAGCTTCAAGTGAAAGCACATTTCTTTACCCATTAGAGCACCATATTCCCCTATTTCTTAATTTGTAAGACTTTTAGCGGTCACATTTCATGTTACATGTATATGAATGTAAATCAATAGAGCAAAATAATATAAAAATAT
>CAXRCC010000149.1:0-5361 GCA_964228975.1 Paraneptunicella sp.
ATCGTGGTGAACTTATCCGGTCGAGGCGATAAAGACTTAGCGCACGTATACGACATTATTGGCGATCGCGTAAATGCAGCGGCACAACACGGTGAAGGAGAGGCATAATGGATAGATATCAAGCGATGTTTGAGCAGCTAGCAGCTAAGAACCAAGGCGCATTCGTCCCCTTCGTCACTTTAGGCGATCCGGATGTCAGCACGTCTACCGATATCGTAAACTGCTTAGTGGAAAACGGCGCCGATGCATTAGAGCTAGGCATTCCTTTTTCCGACCCAATTGCAGACGGTCCCACGCTTCAGCGCGCCAGTATTCGCGCACTGTCTCACGACATTCATCCCAAAGACTGTTTTGAAATCATTAAGAATGTTAGAGATAAACACCCCGATACTCCCATTGGTTTGTTGCTTTACTCTAACCTCGTGGTACACAAAGGCATAGACGCCTTTTACGAAGCAGCCAAAGCCGCTGGCGTGGATTCTATTTTGATTGCCGATGTGCCAGCTCGTGAATCCAGCCCATTTTTTGATGCTGGCAAAAAGCACGATATCAAACAAATTTTAATTGCACCGCCTAACGCGAGTGAAGAAACCCTTCAGCTCATTTCAAAACACAGTGAAGGCTATACTTATTTGCTTGGTAGAGCGGGCGTGACCGGGGCGGAAACCGCAGCGCAAATGCCTGCCAGCGAATTAGTGGGACGTTTGTCAGAGTTAAATGTTGCACCGCCTGTGATTGGATTTGGCATTTCTAAGCCCGAACAAGTCAAAGCGGCCATCGATGCAGGTGCAGCCGGTGCCATATCTGGCTCTGCCACAGTAAATATCATCGAAAAACACCTTGATGATAAAGCGCAAATGCTCGACGCATTGGGTGAATTTACTCGCTCAATGAAAGCGGCAACACAAAAAGATTAACCATACGCATTCATCAAAAAGGAATGACAATGTATTTCATGATTTACTCTCAAGATGTTGAAAACAGCCTTGAAAAACGCCTTAAAGTAAGGCCTGACCACCTCGCTCGATTAGAGTTGCTTCAAGAAGAAGGCCGCTTGCTAACTGCGGGCCCTTTGCCTGCGATCGATAATGAAGAGCCGGGCCCCGCAGGCTTCACGGGCTCATTAGTGATTGCGCAATTCGAAAGTTTAAAAAGTGCTAAAGCGTGGGCCGATGCTGACCCGTATTTGCTCAACGGTGTTTACGCAGGCTCCATTGTTAAACCCTATAAAAAGGTTTTCTAACAAGCCTTCAACAAAGCGCAACATCAAGCTTACGCCTCTTATTGGTAGAGGGCTTCATGCCTTCTACCTGCATTCAATTCCCCCTGTAAATTTCTGCATATGGTCAAAATACGTGCATACGTATTCAGATTGATATCACATTCGGCATATTATTTACTCTGCGGCATACGCATTTACATCAGCTTTACAGATTCTTTACACATCACTGTTAAAAATGACTCGGAGCTTGTTATGAAAACTCGTCTTTCTTTGCTTGCCGCTGGCTTGGGCATCGCCCTATCAACATCGGCATTTTCAGCATCACAGCCATCAACATTTGTGCATTTGTTCGAATGGAATTGGCAAGATGTTGCGACGGAATGTGAAACCTTTTTAGGCCCTAAAGGCTATGCTGCAGTTCAAGTATCTCCACCCCAAGAGCATATCCAAGGCTCACAATGGTGGACTCGCTACCAACCCGTCAGTTATGCATTAGAAAGCCGAGGCGGAAATCGCGCACAATTCATTGATATGGTGAATCGTTGTAAAGCAGCTGGCGTTGATATCTATGTTGATGCCGTCATCAACCATATGGCAGCGGGCAGCGGTACAGGCACGAATGGCAGCAGTTACGGTAACAAGCAGTATCCTATTTATAGCCCACAAGATTTTCATTCAACGTGCCAAATTAACGGTGAAGATTACAGCAGCGATCGCTATCGCGTTCAAAACTGTGAATTAGTTGGCCTGCCTGATTTGAATACCAGTGATAACTATGTTCAAACAACCTTAGCCGGTTATTTGAATGACCTGATCAACATTGGTGTTGCAGGTTTTCGTTTCGACGCCTCTAAGCACATGTCAGTGCAAGATATTCAAGGGGTTTTAGCAAAAGTAAACGGCAGCCCATTACTGTTCCAAGAAGTCATTGACCAAGGCGGAGAAGTCGTCACTGCTGGCGAATATACAGGCAACGGATTGGTCACGGAATTTAAGTACTCCACCCGACTGGGTGAAACCTTTAAAACAGGCCAACTTTCATGGTTGAGCAATTTCGGCGAACCGTGGGGATTCTTGCCAAGCAGCTCAGCAGTGGTGTTTGTTGATAATCACGATAACCAGCGCGGTCATGGCGGCGGCGGTAACATCGTCACTTTCGAAGATGGCAAATTATACGACTTAGCCAATGTCTTTATGCTCGCTTGGCCATATGGTTATCCCAAAGTGATGTCGAGCTATGATTTCCACGGCAACACCGACGCTGGCGGCCCTGGCGTTTCGGTACACAATGGTGGCAATCTAGAATGCTTTGGCAGTAACTGGAAATGCGAACATCGATGGGCGCCTGTTGCAGGTGCGATGGACTTTAGAAATCACACCACACGCAACTTCTTTACCTCTGATTGGTGGGATAACGGTAATAACCAAATTGCCTTTGGCCGTGGCGATGCAGGTCACGTTGCGATCAACAAAGAAAGCTTTGCGTTAACCTCAACGGTGCAAACACAGATGGCACCCGGCCAATACTGTAATGTGCTCAACGGCGAAATGTCATCGGATGGCACAAGCTGTACTGGCGAGGTGATCACCGTTAATGCCGATAGCACAATCAACCTGAATGTTGCCTCTTATGAAGCGATGGCAATTCACGATGGAGCCATGTTATCGGGTGGGCAACCCGGCGGCGGAAATGGCGGAAACACGGGTGATGCAGACTGGCAACGCACGGTCATCTTTGTTAATGCTCAAACTCAATCAGGTCAAGACATGTTTATCCGAGGCGGCATTGATCACGACTACGCGAACAATAACTTAGGCAGAAATTGCGCTAATTCTAACTTTGAGTGCGCTATTCCTATTCGCCACTTAAACCTGCGCAATGCCACAACCGCACCTTGGAAAAACAACGATACGATGCTGGATTGGTACGGCATTGAAGCGGGTCAAAGCTCAGAAGCAGAAGGCACACCACTGGATTGGACAACAAACCTCTGGCCTGCAAGTTACGGTGAGCTGCGCACGGTTGCAGTGCATGGTTTTGGTCAAGAACCGCTAAACACCTGGGGCGACCACCATTGGATGCTCGATGTAGAAATGGATTGCAGCAAAACCGTTAACGGTTGGTTTGAGCTAAAAGCCTTCGTGAAAAACGGGCAAGGCTGGGAGAACAACATCAACCAGTCGGGCACGCCTTATCCTTCTCAAAACCACATGGCGCAGTGCGGAAAAATCAACAAATTTGATTTTAATAGCAATGCAGTAGAAGTCAGAAACTTCTAATGTTACGGAGCGGTCTGTCGTAAATTGATATACCGCTCCCATTATTTCAGTAAAAAGCGTTATTGTTTCCCATCAATCCCTGCTCACAAAGCCAGCAACCTGATTAATAAATCCCTTATTTCACCTCTTTTTCTGCATCTTTTATTTACCCGGCCAAGCGTCAAAAAACTTTAATATTATTTTAGTTCGTATTTCTAAGATCCATAACATCAAGTTCTAAACCTTTTCTACAGTATGTTTTGCTCGCGCCGATAGCCTAATCAAGCACGACAGGAGCAATATGCGATGAACCCATTAACAATACAATTATCCAAAACTCGTGGATGTCTTGTATTCATCGCGATGCTAGCTTCCACCTTATTGACAGGATGCATTCAAGGCGTAGCAGCAGAGAAGTTCGCGTACAAAGAATCCACTCCCGTTACGGAAAACGCACTCAAAGCAGTGAATACCAAATTTTACTCCAGTTTTTCGATGGGAGGCTGGTATTACAAAGGTGCAGAAGCCATTAATGGCACAATTAACGCGTATATCCAAATTCCCGATAAGTTGGATATGAATCGACAAGATCAGAAGAACTATTTGCGTCAAGCAATCTGTCCTTCAACGGCAAAAGAAGCGTTTTGGAAAGAACTCGATGGTATTCCGTTATCGGTTCACATCTATACCTTCAACAAGAAATTTACGGTTTACGCACATTGCGATAATCCAACAGTTTAGCGGTATTCAGGAGAGTTACCGCAGCCACCACAAAAGACTTGAAGAATAAGCATAGGACGGCTTTGCATTCACGACCCCTCAGTCAACGTCCGGTGGTTTCCAAAAAGGGGCTTGTCCCCTTTTTGCCCCTTCCTTATATCCCTCTTCCTGTTATTTCTTTTTTATATTTATAACGCTTTTATTCTTTATCCCTTTATGCTCAGCCAATTGCCGTCATGCTCTTACTTTACTTCGCCTTCAAAGCAGATGCATTGTGCTGTTCATCACCTTTAAATGTTCTGCAAATGTAAACCTATAGTTCAGTATCAATTCAGTGACTCGACCCTAGTCTTGAAAGGAAAAGACGAAATTAACTATCCCTATTAATTCATCTGTGCACAATACGAGGCAAATACTTATGATACTTATCCCAACGCGAATCCAATTAATCGTTGCCTACGATTAATCACGCTGTATCATGACATGCCTTTATCCCCTCTCACTTTTGCGTTTTTAGGTTGCTGTTAATAATGCGCTATACCTTCCTGATTTTTACTCTATTCCTTAGTCGGTATGCTTTGTCTGAACCTCCGATGTTTGGTCAGCAAGCAAAAACCACCGCACAAACCAAAGCACAAGCGGCAAGGCAAGCAATGCGTCGCTACAAAGGAAGAGTATTAAAAGTGGAAACGCGCCAAACGTCGTTTAGAGTTAAAGTATTACAAAAGTCTGGGCGCGTGGTCGTGGTTGAAATTAAACGTTCAATGCATATCACCCCCGTTCTCCAAGATAAAAACAAAGAAGACAAATAAGGTTTACAGATGCGATTACTCATAGTTGAAGATGATAGCCGTTTACTGACACAACTTGACGCATTAATGCAAAAGCAAGGTTACAGTGTCGATTTAGCTGACGATGGCAAAAAAGCAAAGTTCCTCATGCAGGAATACCCGTATGATGCCGCCATTGTTGATGTTGGTCTGCCAGTTCTAGACGGGTTCGAACTCATTCGCCAAGTGCGAAAAGAAAACGTCACCACCCCTATTCTATTACTCACCGCGCGTGATCGTTGGCAAGAAAAAGTAGAAGGATTAGAAGCAGGAGCAGATGACTACCTCACTAAACCATTTCAGCAAGAAGAGTTGTTAGCCAGAATCAAT
>CAXRCC010000150.1:0-4480 GCA_964228975.1 Paraneptunicella sp.
CCTTCACAGTAGAAACAATTTTTTAACAGCTATATGATGATTTTTAGTGAATTTGAAAGCACCTTCCAAAATGTCTTTTGACAAAAAGAAATAGGTATTCCACATGATACAAAATAAAACGAAAGATATGTTCGTCACTGAGCTGCTAAATCAGTTATCTCCCGCCAAAGAGGACACCTACTCCTTCAAGCATCCTTTCTCTCATATCAGCACTGATGGGCTAGAAAAAGCAACTATGCTGTCTGAGCTGATTCAAACACCCGTGGAAGAAATTGGGTTAACCCAAAGTTTTCAAAATGAGGAGGTTGCCGCGGTTTGTTGGTATGTAAAAATTAACCAACACAAAGTGCAAGGCGTTACCGCACTTGTCAAAGAAGAGAATAGCTGGGAGATTAGAATTATGTTGAATTCATTTCCCGCAACGCAGTTTTGGCGAGAAAAGGTTCATGCACTGTCTAAAGAGCTAATGGATGAAGCGGGTTGGGAGTTTCCGGCAGGAACGGATACGAGTACACCGGAATACAATCCAAGTGAAAAGCTAGACCCTAAGCTTCCACCGGGTATCACTTTAGCTGATGACGTTGTCTTTGAGGCTCCCATTGTATCAAAGGCTCTAGAAGGACTTGAAACCGTGACTACAGCTATTGGACATGCCTCTGCCGTTTATGGCCCTAGAGAGTACAAACACAAAATCATGTCTGGCCCTTTTATACTCAGCCTATGGAATGTCAATATCTCGGGCATCAAAGTTGAAGCGGCAAACCTCATTCAAATGAATGCTGAAATGAAGGTCGCCAAAATGACTGTGTCCTTCCAACCTTGGCCAGCAATCAAATTATTTCACGATCGAATGCGTGTTAGAACCCGTTATTTTTTGAGTCAGGATTACTTCGAGCTATAGGTTAGTTTGATTTCAAACCCATTAAAAAAGGAGCTTTATATAAGCTCCTTTTTATTAATCAATCCGGTGGGAAACCCAAAACCCCATGCTAATTTGCCATTAGCAAGCTTTCATTTATAGCTTTAAGCGTTTCCATTGGGTTTTGCGACTGAGTAACGGGGCGACCAATCACTAAATAATCCGAGCCCGACGAAACCGCTTGCACCGGTGTCATGATGCGCGTTTGATCATCCTGCTTACTACCCGCTGGCCTAATGCCTGGTGTAACAAGACAGAAATCTTGCCCACATAAACTTTTAACTTGCGCGGCTTCTTGCGCTGAACACACAATGCCGTCTAAACCGCACTCTTGTGTTAACTTGGCCAACGTTAAGACTTGCTGCTCGGGAGAAACATTAAGCCCAATGGCGGCCATCTGTGCAGCATCCATACTTGTTAACATTGTTACAGAAATGAGCTTGGGCTTACTTGCCCCACCCGGCTCAAGCGCTTCACGGGCAGCTTGCATCATCTTCGGGCCACCGGATGCATGTACATTTACCATCCAAACACCGAGGTCCATTGCAGCCTTACACGCTTTTGCAACTGTATTGGGAATATCATGAAATTTTAAGTCCAAAAATACGTCAAAACGACGGCTTACTAGCTCTTGGACGAAACTGGGGCCAAAATGCGTGAACATTTCTTTTCCCACTTTAAGCTTACACATCTCTGGTGTTAACTTTGAAATAAAATCCAATGCAGTAGCCTTATCATCATAATCTAACGCTACTATCACTTTAGGATCTGTTTGCAATGCTTTACTCCCCATCAATACCTTTTATTGGCTTCATCGTTCCCCAGTTTTTACACGAAGGACACAGCCAATGAATTTTACGACCTGAAAAACCACAACTTACACAACGATATTTCGGTCGTTGCAGCAACTGCTGTTCAACCAACTTTTGCAAAGTGGCTAAACTCTCTGAACTTTTTTCTTGCGATGGCGCCTGTTTATACAACCCCAACAGGGTATGAAAGCCACGCATTGTTGGCGCGCTATCAAGTTGTTTTAACAAGAAATCAATGGCGGATTCAGCTGACTCTTTTTTAGCAAGTAACTTCACTTTTGCTAAATACGCTGTCGCACACATGCCCTCATGATCATCAAGCGCCTTCTCTAAATCCGAATGATCATTCGTCTCTTCGGCGATACGCTCTAACAAAGGCACCGCTTCACTGAACCAAGTCACGTCTCTTAAAGGCACTTGCTCTAAAAATCGATTCGCCGCTGAGTAATCTTCTTTGAGTATAGACATATGGGCGAGCATCAACCAAGGGCGTACGGAATGCTCATCCGCATTAATCGCCTTTTGCAGCTCTTTTTCTGCGTCCTTATATGACTCTTTCTTAAGCAATTCACCTGCACGTTCACAGTAAAAGTGCGATACGCGCTGACACAACTCTTCGCTGTCACCATGATTTTTCATCATGCTTTCGGCAAGCTCAATGGCTCGATCCCACTCTTTTGTTGTTTGATAGATATTAAACAACTGAAGCTGTGCTTGAATAAAATAGTTCTGACTTTCTAGCAACTGTAGAAATGTGCTTTCTGCTCTTTCCAAAAAGCCAGCTAAGGCGTAATCACGACCGAGTTCAAACAGTGCAATTTCCTTAGTTTTCGCTTCAATACCTTCCCGAGACACGAGCGTTTGATGTATTTTAATCGCTCTGTCTAACTCGCCTCGGTGTCTGAAGAAGTTTCCCATTGATATGTGAATTTCCGCATTCGCCGTATTCACATCGATCATTTTAATTAGCGTATCTACCGCTTTATCAGGTTGATCGGAGAGTAGGAAATTAAGCCCTTTAAAATAGTGCTTGGAAAGAATACTGGAGGACTGCCTTTGAGCTTGACGCACGCTATTACGCCCCATTACCCACCCGTAACCGGCAGCAACTGGCAATAATAGAAACAACAATTCAAGCATTTAGTTCACAGGAGGCTTATTAAAAGATTTGATTTTTCGCTCTAAAGAAGACATGCGCATTTTAAGTTGAATACTGAACATTCCCCAAACCAGAGATGCCAAAACCACGCCTAAAACGAATGTCAACGCCAGCAAAACCGCAAGGGTAAATGATTGCGTACCCCAAAAGTAATCTAACACCACTACGCTAGTATTATTCGCGCCAATGACAATTGCGCCAATCAACAAACCTAACGAAATGATAACTAAAAAGATCAATGCCAATGTATTCCCCTTATAGAACTTACCAGTGATAGAGCACTACCCATTCTAATTACCAAACATACCGATTTATGTGTGTCATTAGGGCCGCACTAAGGAAAGGTTCAACCAGTCAAATTCAGGGCTACACCATAACAAAAACGGCACCCTAATTGGAGTGCCGTTATACATTTTTTTCTTTTAAATTACTGGTTAGTGCTATTAACTCTTTCGCGTAATTCTTTACCGGGTTTGAAGTGCGGGACATACTTCCCCTCTAACTTCACTGATTCACCTGTTTTGGGGTTTCTCCCTACTCTAGGTGCCCGATAGTGCAACGAGAAACTACCAAATCCTCTGATTTCAATTCTTTCCCCTTTTTGTAGGGTCTGAGCCATCTGCTCTAGAATCTCCTTAACAGCAATTTCAACATCTTTTGCCTGCATATGACGGGCCTTGGCCGCTAATCGCTCGATAAGTTCTGATTTGGTCATGTAAACCTCTTCGTCAACTGGAAATAACTTAATAACTGACAATAAAAAAGGGGTGAATAATCACCCCTTTTACTATAAGCATAGTAGCGAAGTAATTATTCTTCACCCTTCGCAGCTTTAAAGGCTTCTGCCATTGCATTAGAGAAACCAGCGTCTTCAGTCTTGTTGACTTTAGCCATAGCTTCTTTCTCTTCCGCTTCGTCTTTAGCACGAACTGACAAGTTAATGATGCGATTCTTACGATCTACGCCAGTGTACTTAGCTTCGATCTCGTCGCCTTCGTTAACAACAGTAGTCGCGTCTTCAACACGGTCACGAGAAAGATCAGCAACACGGATATAGCCTTCAACTTCTTCAGCTAGCTGTAATGTCGCGCCTTTAGCATCAACTGCGATAACCTTACCAATAACAATAGCACCTTTCTTTTTATCTGTCAGATACTTATTGAATGGATCTTCATCAATTTGCTTAACGCCTAAAGAAATACGCTCACGCTCTGCGTCGACTTGTAGAACAACTGCTGTGATTTCGTCACCTTTCTTATAGTCACGAACCGCTTCTTCGCCAGTTTTGTTCCAAGAAATGTCAGATAAGTGAACTAGGCCATCGATGCCACCGTCCAAGCCGATGAAGATACCGAAGTCAGTGATAGACTTGATCTTACCAGTAACTTTATCGCCTTTGTTGTAAGACTTAGCGAACTCTTCCCAAGGATTAGCAATGCACTGCTTAAGACCAAGAGAAATACGACGACGCTCTTCGTCAATTTCAAGAACCATCACTTCAACAGTGTCACCCAAGTTAACCACTTTAGATGGGTGGATGTTCTTGTTAGTCCAATCCATTTCAGAAACGTGTACTAGACCTTCAACACC
>CAXRCC010000151.1:0-3711 GCA_964228975.1 Paraneptunicella sp.
GTTTAGCTGAAAAAGCTAACAAATTGGAAATGTTTATCGAGACATTTAAAAATATTATATAAAGAGTATGAATGATAAGCATTATTAATAAAAAGAGAAAGTTAAATACCTTTAAAAGGTCAAAAATTGGGAAGTGTAGAAGAAAAGTTAAACAACGGGCTTACCAGTTTGGAGAGTCCAAGGACTCTAAACCCAATTCTAATATCAACCAGTCAGCTATGTCATGTGCTCTATCCTCCGGACCAAGGTATACCTTGATGAAAGACTTAGTCTCAGTTAGTAAAGAAGTTTTAGTTACTACAATGTTGCTGTTGAACTGAGTGTTATAACTTTTGATAGCATCATCAAGTTCATTCAAGGTATTCATCATATTTTCTGATTTCAAAATAAACTCAAACGATTTCTTTACTTGAGAACTTTTACCACTAACAGAACTAATCTGAGAAAAACTATTCTCTTCAAAATCTTGAGACATCTTATTTATCTTCGATTCCATCCCTTCTAGCTTCTTCATAATAAAGGCATTGGCCGACACTTCTTCTTCATCCAATTTGGATACTTCAAACTTACCAAAATGCTTCAAAAAGGTGGTATATCCCTCACCTTTAGATGCTTCATAAGTTGCTTTTATCTTGTCCGATAAATTCTTTTTAAAGCCTTTTATTGTGTTGTAGCGCAAATCCCTTGGATACTCTAAATGTTCGATAGTAGAGGTGTCGAACGAGTATGATGTTTTGTCGTCTTTAATCAGAATAGTGGGTTTATCGAACGCCAACCGAATGCCTAATTCAAACATTACATTCGGGTTCCTACCGCTGACGTCACACACCACAATGTCGCTGTCGTACAAGTTTTGAATAATTCGTTTATGGATACTGCCTACATCATCAGCATCACTTACAAGGTTAGGCACAAAGCCAGCCATTTTGCTTGCATCGTAAATGATATCTTTTACTTCTTTCCAGTGGCTTTCTGAGCAACCATCAATCGTTGAAATCGGCATCACTACGCCACACGTCAGATCTTTTGATTCTTGTTCAACGGTATTTTGATTATCTAAGTCAGCGTTGTTCGTAGAAGTTTTGGTCATGAATAGCCTATTTCGTGATGAGCGTTTCTCTAGTAGGCATTGGATTCTAAAAGAACGAAACCGATCTGTACACTTCGTTATTTTAGTGAAATTAGGAACAAAACCGATACTCGGTGGGTAACGAGTCGTCATCTATTAATCCGTTTCACGCGAACCCTCAGCCGCAGGGAAGCGGCTGCGGAGCCTCCATGGATGGATTCACGGCGAGTTTGCGTAAACGATTAATAGGTGACGAACTACAAGTCACTTCAAAACGAAGCGGAGATATTTGGACAGGTCATTAAGAATCTGGCGTGTGTGCTAACCGATTTCGTTATGCAAAAAAGAAAATTTGGGTATTTTACTCAAGCAAAGTCATCAATATGACGCTGCCCATCTTCATCGGTGTAATTGTGATCGGTGTGGGAAGCTTCTGAATCGGCAGCGCTCTCTTCTTTTTCCTGCGCTTTTTTCTTTATCGACTCTTTATATTTTTCACGTGCATCTCGCTCTTCAGCATTAAGCTCTTTTTCTTCATCATTAAGCTGACGCAGGTTTGCCTCTTTACTCACCTGCTCTACAATATGTTTGTCTTGCTCGATAGGCTCTTTGCCTAAACGAGGTAACACTGAAAATAATAAATCGCTGGTCATCGCTATTAGGCTCTTACTTCTAAATGCTTACTGCTAAATACCTACTTCTAGGGGCTCACTGATATCTATTTCTTATCGGCCTCACTTCAATTTTGATTAATTTTCGAACAAAACTCAACCTGAAAAAATTAATTTTTCGGACTTTTGATCGTGCTACAGCCCTTGCCTGATTACACTTAATTACACTTTCGTAACATTTTATTTACTCTAATTACAGGTAACCCGACTTTCCTTTTAACAAATTATGGTCAATATTAATACCCGATCTAAACGTCCTTGAAGGCGGACTTTTACAATAACGAGTCGGGGTATTCATTTAACCTTGACCACCAGTGATAGGAAAAACCCATGTATAAATCTTCTTTAGCAGTCGCAGTTGGTATCGCAATGGTAGGCTCCGTTCAGGCCGCACCAGCGCCAAGCAATGGTTCAAACGCAGATGTGTTGAATGTTCAAAATCGTTGTATCGTTCGATTAAACGACGGTATTGATAAGAGCGAAGTAAAAGGCGTTGCACGTGGCATGCTTGCTGCGGCCAAAGCCAAAGGAGCAAATGGAGAAATTGCTTACACTTACGAAAATTCAATTAAAGGATTTGCGGTAACAATGTCGTGTAACGCCGCGCAAAATGCCTTTGGCAAACACGCGGATGTATTAAGCATGGAGCCTGACGGTGTTGTCTCTATTAGCATGGGTAAACCGGGCGGCGGTGACGGCGGTGGTAGCCAGTCTCAGGTTACACCTTGGAGCGTGACTCGCGTGGGTGGACCAGTAGATGGCACTGGCATGACCGCTTGGGTATTGGATACCGGTATCGATTCTTCTCACCCTGATTTAAACGTTGACCCAAGCCGAGGCTTCAGCGCCTTTACGAAAGGTAAAGATGCAGGCACCGAAGACGGTGACGGGCACGGCACACACGTTGCGGGTACAATCGGTGCAATCGACAACAACATTGACGTTGTGGGTGTGGCAGCGGGCACAACACTTATTCCTGTTAAAGTACTGGATTCTCGCGGCTCAGGGACTATCTCTGGCGTTATCGCAGGTATCGATCACGTGGGCGCAAATGCCAGCGCTGGTGACTGTGCCAACATGAGCTTAGGCGGCGGGTTCAACCAATCGCTTAACGATGCGGTTGAGGCAGCGGCACAAAACTCTGGCGCATTCTTTGTTGTTGCAGCAGGTAACGATGGCTCTCACGCAAGCGGTTTCTCGCCTGCAAGCGCATCTGGCAATCGTGTATTTACCATCTCAGCTTTCGACATCAACGACACCATGCCTTCATGGTCTAACTTTGGTAACCCACCGGTTGACTACTCAGGCCCGGGCGTAACTATTTTATCAACTCGTAATGGCGGCGGTACAACAACGCTTTCTGGTACATCAATGGCATCACCGGCGGCATGTGCCGTTATCATGATGCGTAACGGTAATCCAAGCACGGATGGACGCGTAAACGGCGACCAAGATAACAACCCAGATTCAATCATCCACTTATAAATCGAATCTCACTCAATATCATTATTTTCTACGGGGCCTTTGCGCCCCTTTTTTAAGGTGATTTTAACCACCTTACATGCTTATTAGCGCCCTTCTCCTACCAGAAAGATAATAAAAAACACTGTTTGTATACGCCAATAAATTCTCAAAATTGCTCATTCCGTAAACTCAATCACTCAAGAAATAACAAAAAGCAAAAATTAAGAAAAATTTAAAACGCGTTAACATTTCTATTTTTGGAATATTTTCTTTCTATTTTTCAATAACTTTTAACTTTTATGTAACAATTTGGGAATTTTTAAACTCTTATTTGTGTCTAATTTTTTGAGGCGCTTGTAAGCGCTCTCAAATCACAAGATAAAAACAAGTGTTACAGGATATCGATTATGTATAAAACAACTCTAGCAATCGCAGTAGGTGTAGCAATGGCAGGTTCTGTTCAGGCAATGCCTGGACCAAGTAACGGCGCAAATGCAGATCTTATCG
>CAXRCC010000152.1:0-5236 GCA_964228975.1 Paraneptunicella sp.
GCGTAAAACAGGTTTTTATTAACATCATTTTGCCTATTTCATTACGACATGAAGAGATATTAATATACCCGAACAGTAATAAAAATAGTTACCTGAAAAGAATTTAGTATTATGTTTGTTTACGCCGCATCTAAAACGCAATCAGGATGAAAAAATAATATAGCTACTACTTCGTATTCTGATCTTTTCGGTAAAATTTACTCTCGGCAACTGATAGTTTACGTTCCAACAGCGTTGTATTAAACCTGATTCAATCCCCGTTTACTCTTTTAAAATCAGCGAATTTTCACAGGAATTTGATCGCTTTTTTCACGCCATTTTAACTCAAAATAGGAAGAAGATTACACCTCAAAAATTCAACTCCCCGCCGCTTTATTAACCTCTAATTTTTCGCCTTTAAAACCAAATGTTCTAATTAAGATAAAACTTACCTTTCTTTTGTCTTGTAATAATTTTGTTAAAGATAGATGGTATTTATTGAGTCGTTTTTTAACCAACAGTGGAGTAAACATGAAAACTACTTTAATAAAATTAACCTTTATTAGCGCTGCAGTATTGAGCACATCGGCCTTTGCGAATGCAAATTGTGGTATTTACGATTGTCCAACGGGAGCACCGTCAAGCAATACCGTTGTGAATCGATCGATTTATACGTTGAGTAATAACAGAACAACTAAGTTTGCAGATTGGACGGCGTATCATGTCACACCAAGCACGATTGATGGACCTAGCCGCTCTCGAAACTGGAAGGCAGACCCCGCCATTTCTAGCAGCTACACGCTAGAGCCAAGTGATTACACGGATGCTCACGCTATTCTTGGCACAGACAGAGGCCACCAAGTGCCCCTTGCCAGCTTCAGTAATACCAGTTCATGGGCCGATACCAATTACCTCTCTAACATCACGCCACAAAAGTCGGAACTAAACCAAGGGCCATGGGTTAAATTAGAAAACGCCGTGCGCAGCTATGTTAGAACGGGTCAGCCCGTTTATGTGGTAACCGGGCCACTGTACGAGTATCACTTTGGTACACTGCCTGGTGCAAATGAAAGCCATGTTATTCCTTCAGCGTACTTTAAAGTCGTTGCCACGATTTCATCATCGGGCTTTGTGGATGCCTCTGCCTATATCATGGATCAGAACAGCGGACGTTCTGACAATTTCTGTTTTAAAGAAGTGACGGTTGATGAAGTTGAAATCCGTTCTGGTCTTAACATTATGCCGAGCTTACCGTCATTTAGAGAAAATGCGGTTGAAACAAAACTTGGCGGTTTATCAGACCATTTAGGTTGCTAAAGGAGACAAGCAGAAAGTAGTACAAGGAAGTGCTTTCTCCCCGATAAGCGTTCGTTTTTCACGTCGAATCCCATTACAATACGCGCCACTTGATATAAATGAACGCGTAGGAAAACGATGGATTTATTATTACTTAGCAGCTCTAAAGCAGGTGACACAGGTTATTTAGAAACAGGAAGAGAGGCGATTTACGCACACCTTTCTGGCTGCCAAAATGTTGTTTTTGCGCCATTTGCTGGTGTCAGTATCAGCTATGATGATTACACACAAAAAGTACAAGATGCCTTACCAGCGCTTAGCATTAAAGGCCTTCACGAATGGGATAACCCCAAAGACGGTATTGAGCAAGCCGATGCCATTTTAGTGGGCGGCGGGAATACCTTTCATCTTCTTCATTGTTTTTACACGTTTGGACTGGTTGACGCGATCCGCGAAAAGGTCAGCAAAGGCATGAAGTACGTGGGTTGGAGTGCAGGCTCTAACGTTGCAGGAAATAGCATCCGCACGACAAATGATATGCCGATTATTGAACCAAAATCCTTCGATGCTTTACAGTTGGTTCCTTTCCAGATCAATCCGCACTTCACTAATTATCAGCCGCCCGGACACAACGGCGAAACGCGTGCAGAGCGCTTAGGTGAGTTTATGGTAATTAACCCTGACATGCCGATTTTAGCCATCCCAGAGGGGGTTGGTTTAAAAGTGAGCGAAAACAGATTCAGTTTAGTCGGCGAAGGCGAAAGTTTTGTTTTTCAAGGCGGGAAACAACAGCCAATTACAGATGAACAAACATTAGCGCTGCTTTTAAAAGGATAAAGTCCTGTATCAGCCATGGGTGATGATGTCATCATTCGCCCATGGCTGAATGTGTTCGCCAGCGCAAACGCCGTACCAATCACTACCGCTTACTGCGGACACAACCAATCTAACGAGAGTTTCGATGCGTCAGGCTCTCCTGTGTCGCTCCACGGTATTTCTCCTAAACAAGGTGATAACATCATTTCGTGTAGTGACGCGATGTTTTCTGCCAGATAAGGCATATCCGGTTGAATGTGGTTTGCGACCCAACCAGCAACCTTCAAGCCATCATTCAAAATCGCTTCTTCCGTTAATTTGGCGTGATTTAAACAGCCTAGCTTCATGCCCACCACAATCACAACGGGCAATTGCTGCTGTGCAACAAACTCGGACATAAATTGCCCATTGCCAAGCGGTAAACGCCAGCCACCTGCCCCTTCAACAATCAAAATATCGGCGTCTTTTTGGGTTAATGCTAAATACGCTTGATTGATACGTTTTACATCAATGCACGTTTGTGCGCGCTTTGCTGCAATGTGCGGCGCAATGGCTTCTTCAAATGAAAACGGATTCACTTCCTCGTATTTCAATACTGGCTCACCAGATGCTTGCAAGGTTAACGCATCGCTGTTTCTTAAGCCCTCTACGGTGCGCTCACAGCCTGAAGCCACCGGTTTAAACCCGATTGCACGTTTACCGCGTTTAACGCTTTGCTGCAATAACGCACCAGAAACAAAGGTTTTACCCACTTCGGTATCTGTACCTGTAACAAAAAAAGCCTTCACTTTGTTAACTCCAAATAAGTGATGTAATAACTCAAAGGCAAACAATCATGCTCACCAAAGTGCTGATGATAATAACGGTTTATGCGCGCAAGCCGAGATTTGGTGAGCGGTGTGACGTTTTTTCTGTTATTCACAAGCCCTGCGCCAATGTCCTTTATCGAGTGCATCACCGCTAACACAGAATCGTGCCATGAACGAAAAACCACGGTTTGCGCTTCGCCGGTAAACCCTGCCAATTGAGCAGCGCGCAAAAGCTGGGATTCTGTATGAAATTGGTTAGTATGAGGTTGATCATCAATCGCTGCCCAGCTTTGCTGTAGCTCATGAATGGAGCCTTCACTCATGATCCCTAACAGCACTTTCGCCCCCGGCTGTGCCACTCGATGCACTTCTTTAAAACAGCGTTGAATATTTTCGCTCCACTGCAAGGCCATCGAAGAAAAAATGCCATCAAAGCCATGACTTTGCAGCGGCAAACAATCGGCATCTCCCGCGAGCCAGTGCATATCGGCATTTTGGCTAGCCACACGCAACATACCGAGTGATAAATCGCAACCAAAAACCTGCGCTGAAGTGGCTCCTAATTGCGCAGTTAAGGCACCTGTACCACAACCGATATCAAGCAGACGCTGACACGAATGCTGCCCCCAACGGGCTAGCGCGTCACGTCCAATTTCTGCCTGAATTTGCGCTTTTTCATCGTAACAAACCGCTGAGGCGCTAAACCGCTCGGCAATTTGTTTTTTTCGTGCATGACATTCTGAGTTCATCATGATGTGAAGTGACCTTCTGCAATCAAGCCGTGCATATCGCTTTTATCTGATTCACTAACGCAACGATGTCGCTAGCCTGATGGGATGCGGTTAAGGTGATGCGCAATCTATCTGTGCCTTTTGGTACGGTGGGTTGCCGAATAGCGGTCACCCAAAAGCCTGATTCTCTGAGCAAGGTTGCCACCGTAAGCGCTTTTTCAGGCTCGCCAATAATAACGGGTTGAATGGCAGTATCCGACGGTAAAAGAGAAACTTGCCCTGCGTGAATCGTTGCCATTTCGTTTTTAAACACGGCAATATTCTCGGCGAGTTTTTCTCTTCGCCAGGCGTCTTGCCGACACTGTTTTAAATGATGCAACGTGAGTGCGGCATGAAACGGCGAAAATGCCGTACTGTAAATGTAGTCCCGCGAAAAATTACGCAAGTAGTCAATCAAGGCTTGGCTTCCTGCGATAAACGCACCGCCCGTGCCAATGGCTTTACCAAACGTCCCCATCAAAATAGGTAAGTTGGATTGCGGTAAATCGTGCAATTCTGTCACACCAAATCCCTGCTGACCGAGCACACCAAACCCATGGGCATCATCGACACACAAGGCTGCTTGGTTTTCTTGGCATAGTGCAGACAATGCGGGTACGGGCGCTTTGTCACCGTCCATACTGAATACGCTTTCCGTGACCACAAGCGTGTAATTTGTGCGATTGCCTCTATTTTCTTCCACTTTTTCAGTGTCAAGCACGGCTGAAGGCGATGTGTTTTCTGCCTGCATCAACTTTTCGCAGTGCGCGACATCATTATGGCGAAAGCGCTTAAACGTGGCGTCCGAGGCTAATCCGCCATCAATAATAGAAGCATGCGCGAGCTTGTCGGCAACAATGCGCATCCCTTTTTGGCTTCCAAGAACGGACATAATGGCTTTGTTAGCACTAAAACCTGCACCTAACAGCAACACCGCTTCTCTTTTTAACGACGTCGCAAGGTAATCGCACAACGCTTGATGATGATAAGAAAAGCCCGTGACCAGTGGTGAGCCTCCACTGCCTTTGGGTAAATGGTGTAAAGCATCGGGCGTCGGCAAGCTTGCCAAGCCCAAGTAGTCGTTGCTCGAAAAGTTTAAGTAGCGCTTGCCACCAATGACAATATGTTGAGCGTCGTACCGCTCAACACATTGCTCTTGGCGCAACAACCCTTGCTGCTGCCGCTGATGTAATGCGTCTTTTAGGAAAGAAAATGCCATGATAGATGCTATTTTGCTGTCGCTAATTCGAAGCGCTGATTAACACAACAAGGCGATATTCAAGCGCTTCGCCTGCTATTCACAAACAGGACTGTTAACGAAAATACAAACAATGAGCCGTTAAACCGCAGCGTTGTGGAACAAGGCCTCATCGGATTTGTCTTGCAAGGCATCCATTAATAACGATTCGTGCGCTTCATCGGAATAGTCGCGTGTTTTTTCTGGATTGATGCCTAGCTTGCGGAACAATTGCACGTCTTCGTCGGAATCTGGGTTAGATGTCGTTAGTAGTTTGCAACCATAGAAAATAGAGTTAGCCCCTGCCATGAAACATAACGCTTGAGTTT
>CAXRCC010000153.1:0-2906 GCA_964228975.1 Paraneptunicella sp.
TTCTAGATTCAGCTCGCTGCTTTGCCGCTTGCTCTTTGGCTTGCTTGGCTCTTTCCCAGCCCCGGCGGAAACGCAGCTCAGCTTCGTAGGACGTGATCAAAAAGCGCAAATGATGTTGTTTAAACCCAAGGTGTTTCGCCACATCTTCAAGCACTTTTAATTCGTGCTTATCAATTTTGCCATCTGCAAATGCCGCCTGAATAAGAATCTCCAAAAATACTTGGAGAATATCTTTACGACCATAACAAGAATCACTGAAGCGCTTGAGTATTGACTTGATAGGAAAATCGGCTTCTTTACCTTCCCGAAAAGCTTGTTGTGCTTCTTTTCGCGTGTCACCGCGCAAGTCCATTTTATCCATCAAATCCGATGCGACTTTGATTTCTTCTTCGGTCACGCGACCGTCAGCTTTCGCCACATGCCCTAAAACAGAAAAAAGCGCATGGAAGAAAATAGCCTGCTTTTGTGCATCTTCTTGATTCGTAAAGAAGCGCCCAAACCCGCCTACGCTGTTGAAATCTTGGCTGTAGCCTTTGTCGAACATGTGACCAACAATAAAGCCAATGACCGCCCCTGGAATGCGCCCAAACATAAACCCAAATAGCGTGCCGAGTACTTTTCCCCATAACATCATTGCTTATGCTCCTGCCTCATCCGGCTCGCTTTGCGGGCCGTTTTTACGATTGCCTTCGTCTTCTAACTGAGTATTTAGCTGCATGAGGCGCTCAGGTGTACCAATATCACTCCACACGCCTTGGTGGTGCCACGCCGCCAAACGCCCAACCTTAATTAACTGTCTTAAAATAGGGCCCAGCGGGGTTGGTACAATGGGTAAATCATCAAACATCGATAGCCGATAAAGGCCGATTCCTGAATAAGTTAGCCGTGGCAGCGCATGATTTTTTTCAGTGTGTACTAACCGCGTATTTTGAAAAAGAAAGTCGCCCTCAGGATGATGCTCGGGATTATCCACCATCACTAGCGCAGCTTGATCATCCGCTTGCAAAATCGACGGCGCTTGTTCACTAAGTGCTGCAAAATCTATGTCTGTCCACACATCACCGTTAACCACCCAAAACGCCTCATCACAGGTTTCCTTAAGCAGAGGCAGCGCATTAGCAATGCCGCCGGCGGTTTCAAGCAAAGGGGATTCATGAACATAACGAATCGATACACCAAACTGGCTGCCATCACCTAACGCTTCAGGAATTTGTTCACCCAGCCAAAACAGATTAATGACAATGTGCTTAATGCCTGCGGCAACAAGACGTTCAATATGGTGCACAATCAAAGGTTTATTGTTCGCTAGCAACAATGGTTTTGGCGTTTTTTCCGTTAAAGGGCGCATTCGCTCTCCCTTTCCTGCTGCCAGAATCATCGCTGTAGTAATTGCCATCATCTACTCTCTTTGGTTACGCCTTATTTACAATACACATTGTTCTTTCACGCCTGTACTACGTGGCGTATTAATTGGTTTTTGCTTTTTCTAAAACAGCGGGGATCACTTTCGATTCAACTAAAGATGCAAAGGCAGTGCACTGTGGAATTTGGCTACCTACCTTCACTAAATACTGCAATGTACGCGGTACGTCATTCAAGTAGCCAGTTTTCCCATCACGGTGACAGAGTCGGGCGAAAATGCCACTCGCCTTGATATGCCTTTGCATGCCGACGCAATCAAACCAATATTTAAATTGCGACCAATCGTGTTTTTCAAAATGCGTTTGATGCAGTAATTTCAGTTGCGCGTCCACGAACTCATCAGGCCAAACCACATAACAATCACGCAATAACGATACTGCATCATAAGTAATGGGGCCAATCACCGCATCTTGAAAGTCAATCACACCAATTTCGCCACCTTCTAGCAGCATTAAGTTACGAGAGTGAGAATCGCGGTGCACACCCGCCTGAGGTTGAGCCATGAAAACGTCAGCTAAAAAGGACTGTACGTCATGAATAATGTTCCACTCATCTTCAGAAAGTGAAAGCTGCAAGTGAACGTGCAATAACCAGTGGTTAAATAAATAAAATTCCGCGTCTAATAAATCGGTATCAAAAGCAGGCAGTGCAGTACTGTGCTCATCAGCAAAAGCGGTGACTTGTTGAATGGCTGCCAAATGCGATAACGCTTTGGTGTATAACTCGGCTTCTTTTCCGCTTTCCAATTGCGACGAAAACAACACATCACCCAAATCTTCAAGCATCAAGTAGCCGGCTTCAAAATCAACGTGCAGCACGTTAGGCACGGGTACATTTTGTGAGGAATAAGCACGAGAAAGATCGACAAAAGCTTGGTTTTTTTCTGTTGCTGGCGGTGCGTCAACAGCAATGTATGACATGCCATTATCTTGAAAACGAAAATAACGGCGGAAACTGGCATCGCCGGAAATCATATGAAATTGAGAAGGAGAAAGGTTGGGAAGTGATTGCAACCACTGTAATAAACCCGCTTCGCGTTGCGCGTGATTTTGTTCCATGCTTATGCTTTCTATATTCTTGTTTTTCAGCATTATAACGAGTTGTTTTCGTGCTGAATACCACCACAAAGTGTATTCACTAAAAATGCAAAAGCCCCTTAGTCAAATTCGCTTACTTCACCTAAAGTAAGCGTTAACCAAGAGGCTTTTAACGGGCTTTGACTGCCAGGCGGATACTTTTAATTGATATAACAACACCTTTAATTGATATAACGATACCTTGAATTAATATAACAATTCCCGTTTATTGATATATCGTTACCTTAAGTTGATATAACAGTGCCTTGAATTTCGATAACCAGCCTGCTGGCATTAATCCTTCAAGAAATGCTTAGGCACGGGTTTAGTAAAAGGCACCGATTCTCGTTTTGTTGCTAAACAACAAATCAAAGAGTCATTGGGGAAGATCGGAAGAGCACACGTCTG
>CAXRCC010000154.1:0-3908 GCA_964228975.1 Paraneptunicella sp.
ATCTTGTTGTTCTCTTATTTTTTATAGGTTTTATGTGGCTAAAGCTAAGGCTTTAGCGGTTTACCGTAAGCGTTTATCTGATGAGAACTAGATACGCCAGGTTCATTTTTTAACCTGTTCAATTACATTTTGCAACAAAGGTAAATTTTAAATTCAATCTTTCACATTAGGCAATAACGCCAAAATGTTAAAATTTGTTATTGATAAACATAGACTTAGAAGTAAATCCGAGAAAAAACCCAGGTGTAAACGTTTTCATACAATAGGTTAATAAAACAACCTTAAAGAGAGTGAACTAGCGAGGTGCAGCCTTTCCGTAGAATTATTTTGGTATAAACAACGATAACAAGGTATTAATTTTAAGAACTAATACCCCAATACCTTATCAACGACTTCAGGCATTTTGTCGTGAATAAAGTATGCCGCTATATTTTTAGCAGCAATAACAGATGACGTTTGAGGGTGTGTTTGTGCTGACACATGAGGAAGCACAGTTACATGAGGGTGTTTCCATAACACAGAGCTTTCAGGCAACGGCTCTGTGGTAAATACATCTAGCACAGCATGATTAACGTGCTCTTTTGCCAACAATGAAAGCAAGCCTGCTTCGGGCATAATTTCCCCTCTTGCAAAGTTTATTACCGAAGCTCCCTTAGGAAGCAACGCTAATGTTTCTTCAGAAAGGAGGCCCGAAGTCGACTCTGTTAACGGCAATAGCACAACCAGGATATGACATTGGGGCAACATTCGCCTTAATCCATCCTCACCACTGAACGTCGCGATCCCAGAAAAGTTCTTTCGAGTTCGGCTCCATAGCTTCACAGAAAAGCCATTTTGCCTTAAACGCTCTGCACTTGCCCTGCCCAATTCACCTGCCCCTAAAATGCCTACGTTGCATTCTCTTGGGATGGTTGGCAGGTGTTGAATCCATTCTTTATTTGCCTGCTGCATAGCATATAAAGGCATTTTTTTATGTAAATAAAGTGTCCAGAGTAAGACCGATTCAGACATGCTCTGAGAAAGTTGAGGATCAACAAGACGCACCAATTCGGTAGGAGAGTCTTTAAACAGAGGTAATATTCGCTCTACCCCCGCCCATAAGCTTTGCATCCATACTAAACGAGGGTAAGCCGCTAGCTGATGAATATCGGGATTCGCGCAAATAGCGACTTGGCATTTTTTTCTTTCCGAGGGACTGAGTTGATCATGAGGCAGCACAATGAACTGGTTCGTTCCGGTTTGATTCACTAAAGCGTTTTGCAAAAGGTTGGCCCATTTTAGTGCTTCTTCTGCATCAAATTGCGTTAACAATGGAATGATTACCGTTTCTGTCATTGTGCTGTTACCTCATTTGTTACACCCTAAATTGACGCAATGTGCTGTCTAAGTCGGCAGACAATCGATGCAATTGTCGGATATTAGATTCGACCTCTCTGGTTTCTTTAACCGACTCATCAGCTAATGATGAAATATGAGAGACGTTTCCAGCAATTTCTTCCGCCGATTGACTTTGCTGCGTGTTAGCAGCCACTATGCCGTGCATTTGTGTTTGAATTTGCTCTACACCTTGAAGCGCGCCATCCAACACTTCTTGGATATCCGCCACACGCTTCACACCTGAATCGGCTTGCTCGTTGCTCGATTGCATCGTTGCACTGGCCTGTTTAGCAGCATTTTGTAGCGCGCCAATAATTTCTTGAATATGCTGAGTAGATTCGTGAGTTCGACTGGCTAATGTTCTTACTTCGTCGGCAACAACCGCAAAGCCTCTGCCCATCTCACCCGCTCTTGCCGCTTCAATGGCTGCGTTTAAAGCAAGCAGATTAGTTTGCTCTGTAATGCCGGTGATAACATCCAAAACTTCGCCGATTTTATCGGTTTCTTTCTCAAGAGCCGTCACCACTTCAGCGGCATCACCAATATGAGCTGAAAGCTGCCTAATATCGTTCACAGCGGAGTGTACTACATTCCCACCACGCGCCATATTGTTCTTTACACTGTCAGCCAGCCCCATCGCCTCTTCTGTGTTTTTAGAGACGTCTCGGCTGGTTTCAGCCATTTGATAGCTCGCGCTTGCCACGGATTCAATTTCCGTTTTTTCCGTATTCACTAAGTTGACGGTTTGTTCTGTGGTCCTGAATACCGTTTCCGTGGAGTTTTTCACCTCCGAGGTAATGTCTTTAGTTTGTTTAACCAAGTCTCTCACCCGCTCGATAAAGGCGTTGAATTGGTGCGCTAATTGGCCAATCTCGTCTTCTCGCTCAACATTAATGCGCTTGGTTAAGTCTCCTTCTCCTTGAGAAATATCGGTCATAGCATCAAGCATATCGCGCAAAGGCTTTAGCATGGGTTGAATAATGAAATACACCGCAGCAGCAATGACTGCTAGCATGATGCCCATGTATAAAGTCACGCTTAGCATGGCGGATTTGACTGGCGCTTCACTCACTTCAACGGGTAACAAGAAGCCAAGATGCCAATTTAAATAGGGATACTCTCCAGCAACGCTGTCGTAAACCACTTGGTAGGTCTTTCCTTTCCATTCAACCGTAGACGCGCCTTTATCTTTTGAAACCATTAATTGCTTAAGTTGAGAAAACCCATCTGTTTCTTTGAAAAAGCTATCAACTTTAGACATGTCGCTTCCTGGGGGGAACTTCTCTGAGAAGCCGGGGAAATAAACAAGCACGCCCTTGTCGGTTACCAAAAAGGCATTTCCTGCACCTTCATACTTAATGTGGCTAAGCAAGTCTTTACCAATGGTGCTGATAAGGATATCCATGCCCCCTATGCCAATAAAACGCCCATTATGGTTAATCACACTTTTAATGGTGGCTGAAATTGAACCGTCATTAGCATCAACAGCAGGGTCCGACACATACATACGCCCTTTACCTTTGGCTTCCGACCACCAAGGACGTTTATTTGTGTAATAGTTTGGGTCGCCGTCATAGCGTCCATTTAAATCAAAATATTCGAATGTGTTAGCAGAGCCAAAGAAAACACTTTTAATGCTGTTGTCTTTATCTGAAAAGTGACGGAAGTAGCGTTGGATATCGTGATAAGTATCATCTGTACTAATATTACCACCACGATCATTATAGGTATGAAACCAATCCAACACTTGAGGATTAGCGAACACACTGTGAATGATTTGCCCTTTGGCTTTGAAAAAGCCTCCAATTTCTGTTGCTTTTTGAGCAACTAAATTCTCTATATCGTTATTAACCCTAGATGTGGTACTTTCTTTTACCGTTTGAACTTGCCATATACCGTAAATGATAAACAAAACGGCAATACTACCTAGGCACCCAGCAATAAGTCGCTGACTAATCGATCTTTGATACCACATTTCTTCAACCTTATTATTATACTTTTGTATTATTATTCGTAGAACGAACAGGCTATTTTTCAGAAATGAAGTAATGCTGTAAAGATGAATTTGCTAAAAAAACAACAATTTTGAAGGATTGAAGGGCTTTGAGGAAATTTTTAAACCCTTTGAGGTATTTTATTTTCACACTTGAAAAAGTTTTTTAAATAACTAGGCCCAAAGCATTACACTTTAGGCCCAAATTTTACACCCGTTAAATGATCTTGTTATCTTGCCATTCACGCAGTTTTTCTGCACGAATACGCTCTTTTTCTTGACGAGCTTTTTTACGATCACAGGGCTCCGGGCAATCACAGATCTTATCGATACCTAGTGCGGCAACACCACCACAGCTACCTGAGATGCGCTTTCTTTGAACAATATAACCCACCGCCATAATGCTGATGATGAATAAGAAAAACACAAATACGACAATAAAAGTACCCACTGCTCTTATCTCCTATTTTAACCTATGAGATCGACCTACTTTCTCTTGCACGTCTTTCATCGTTAAGATGAAAAAAGGGGGAAACCT
>CAXRCC010000155.1:0-9143 GCA_964228975.1 Paraneptunicella sp.
ATTAATATCATTATGGAAAAAGCGCCGAACTATTATGGCACCATGCCAACACAAGCTGTGGAAGTTCGTCGTATTCCCCCGGTTTCTGAAGCCGGTGAAGCGGGCGGATTCTATACGCCACCTTCTTTAGATGGCGCTCGCCCTGGTATTTATTGGATCAACCTACGCGACATGAATGCCGTGCCTAAATTCGGGCTAGACACCCTCACCTATCATGAAGCGGTGCCGGGCCATCATTTTCAAATTGCGTTGAACATGGCACAACAGGATATCGGCTTGATGAGACAAAACGCACCTTACAATGCGTATGTTGAAGGTTGGGCGTTGTATTCTGAATTCTTTGCCAGCGAAATGATGAACATGTACGACGGAAATCCGTTAGGTGATTTAGGCCGTTTGCAAGCAGAGCTTTATCGCGCGGTGCGCTTAGTTGTGGATACTGGGTTGCATTTTAAAAAATGGACCCGTGAACAAGCGATTGATTATTTTCATACAACAACAGGCACGTCTTTATCTGATGTTGTGCCCGAAGTTGAGCGATACATGGCGTGGCCAGGGCAAGCCCTTGGTTACAAACTGGGTATGTTGAAATTTGTCGAGCTTCAACAAAAAGCGGTTGCCACATTGGGCGAAGATTTAAATTATCGTGCGTTTCACGATGTGATCTTGTTGCCGGGCGCGCGCCCAATGGCGTTAGTGGAGAGCGATGTTAATCAGTGGATTGCTTCTCAAAAGCAATAAACTGTAAAAGAGTGTCCCCAAGTAAAGCCCGGTTTCGCTATATGCATCCGGGCTTTTTTGTTTGGAAATTTTAAAAGCAAGACACGCCGATGGTTTGTTTTGCTAAGTCATTAAAGCGCTTTGCTTTTTCTTCGCTTTTCGTTTCAGGATAATCGCGATACATATCCGCTAATGAACAAATCGCGTCGTCCAATCCTGCCTTTAATGCTTTCTCGTAATATAAAATGGCCTGAGTGTAATCAACATCAATACCGCGTCCGTATCGATAAGCGTTGGCCACATTGTATAAAGAAAATCGGTTTCCTAAATCCGCCGCTTGCAAATACAATTGCAAAGCTCGCTCTCGGTTTTCCTCAAAGTGATGGCCATTCGCGTACATAACCCCCAAATTATGAAGGGCTTGATCATCGCCTTTCTTCGCAGCTTGTTCATAAAGTGAAGCGGCTTTTTCTAAATCTTTTTCAACGCCAAGACCGCGTTCATAAAGCAAACCTAAGTTAACGTAGGCAGCAAGGTTTTCGCCTCGAATGGCGGCTTCATAATATTGTTTTGCTTTCACGTAGTCTTTTTTAACGCCTAAGCCCGAATCGTAGAATCGACCAAGGTTAGTCATTGCAGCAAAGTCCCCTGCTCTTGCGGCCTGTTCGTACCAATTGCGAGAGGCATCGTAGTCTTGCAATTTTGATTCAAAGATATATCCAAGCTCGAACATGCAATCGACACTACCAACACGTGCCCCTTCACGAAAATACGTTATGGCTTTTTCCGTATTGTTAAATTTTGAATCGTAAATAGTGCCTAATTCGCAATACGCATCGGCACTGCCTAGCGCAATGGCTTGTTGAAAATATTGGATGCCTTGTTGTAAATCTGCTTCGGTTTGTGCAGAAAGGTGCAAACGGGCAAGTTGCTTTAATGCGGTTTGTGCTGCGCGGCCTTTTTGCTTAATGGCTTTTAAGTACCAGGTTTTTGCAAGTTCGATATCTTTTGGAAAGCCAACTAAACCAAATTGATGTAAGTAACCCAGCTCAGCTTGAGCAATATCAAAATCTAAATTCGCGGCTTTTAAATAGTAGGTTTTTGCTTTGGTTTCATCTTTTTCCACACCATTACCGTGACGATACAGCAATGCCATTTGGTACATGATGTTGTGGTCAGAAACGTTTTCTTCTATCAACATGCTTAACATCGCAAACAGTTGATCATTATGGTCACTGGCTTGAAGCACATACAGCGCGCGCTTTATCGCGTCTACCCAATGCGGATCATGCTCTAACTTTTGCAAAATTTCTTGCAGAATGTCGGCAGCGCGAGGATGCCCTAGTAGCTTTTTAACAAACGGATAGATGCTCGCGTGTTCATGAGAAATCAGGTCGACAGTGCTTAAAATGCGGTTAACTTCATAAAAGCCTTCATCGAAATCAATTAGCGTGCTAATTAATAGCGCTTGGGAAAGTAACCCCTCCGCAAACCCATTTTCAGCATCAATTTCAATAGATCCTAAAACGGCCGAGGCCTTTTGGTATTCTTCAAGTTTAACGTAGGCTTCTATTAGCAGCGCAGCCAGCACCGGGCTTCGTTCGAAAACCGGCTCGATTTTATCGACAACTTGCTGATATTCCTGTTTAAGCATTAAGTTTCTTGCTACAAAAGCTAACGAAGACGGATCATCGCTTTCCAAAAAACTGCGCATGGTAATAAGACTAACCGTTCTAAGTGGCACCTCTGTTTGCATTCGCTGTTCATAAAAGCGCTGTAGCAGGCCCATGTTTTTGAAGTGAAATAACTGGAACTTGTTGGTTTTCGAGGAAATCGTATGGAATTGATAAACTAACTCTTCGTTGTCATCAATCTTAATTTCCATATCAAAAATATACCAACCCCAAAAAGATAACAGCGCGTACGCTTCATCCACTTCACTTAACGTGATCGCCGATTCTGGCGTTAAGCCACTGCCGCTGGTTAACATGGCATGGCTGATAGCAAAAATCTCTTCTTCTAGCTGGCGTTTTTCTGGCTCTGATTGGCTACATCCCCATTTTATATAGCGCGAAATTAATGAACTGGGATTTAACGCATCTGCTTCACCGAGCTGCGCTATTCGCGCTGGCGTGCAATTGGTCGGTGTCGAATGAAATTCAATGTTGGTAATGAGCTCACGGTACGGTAATACTGTTTGATCTAAATCACCGTTGTAGTAGGCGTCAAGTTTAGGTCGCCACGAGGCACTGCTTGGAATATCGCCTTGATAAGTGTTGTTAATTAACTTGAAGTTTTGATTGGTGACGCTGGCCTCATTATGTTGAGGCGGCGTGGCGCAAGCGGAAAGCAAAGCCCATGCAGTGATGGGCATAAGCGACTTGGTAATACGGGAAAAACGAAACAATTGGGCTTCCTTTTTTTATGGGTAAGTCGCGTACTTCAACGATCCTAACAGGCTGCTTTCTAATCTTTCTTTCATGTTTTCAAAGAAGACTGAACTTTCGACTTTAATGTCGTCGTAAATGGCAACCTTATTTTCTTTGAACTGTGCCAACCGGCTTTGGAAGTCGTCCAAATCCAATTTATCTTCTTCCGTACCACTTTCTTTTAATATTTGAATGGCACGTTCTTGTTGTTCAATGGCTTTTTCAAAATTGCCCGCTGCCGCGTAGGCCGCAGCTAGCGTATCGATATAAGGGTAATCCCGCTCATAACGTTCATCTTCCACCACAGACAAGGCTAACTCCACGGCTTTTTCGGGTTGATTGAAGGGCAAATTGTCCGTTGTTGCCATAAACCATGCGGTGTTGTTAGCGGAAAGTGGAAAATCTTGGTCGGCATAATCAAATAGCAGTTTGGCTGCTTTTTCTAAATCGGCTTGGGTGCCGAAACCATTGATGTAAATTTTGACTAAATCCATTGGCAATACAAAGCCATCACCGGACTGATAAGATTTTTCTAATAACCACAGCGGATTGGCCATTCTTTGAGAGAGGTTTTCTTGCAGATAATAAAGCACGGCTAAGTAAGCATCTGCGCCAGCGTACCCTTCGTCCGATAAGCGAACAATGCCTTTGTACCCGCGCTGTTTGTCGGATTCCGAGGTGCCGTAGGTGAGCAACATAATTTTACTGAGGAGCAAAGGTTCTTCTAAATAGTCACCGGCTTTTTTCATCCAGTTATAGCTTTCTTGAAGGTGGTCTTCATTTTCGGAGGTAAAATAGAGATAGGCGACACGCATTTGCGCATAAACTCGGCCTTGCTCTGCCAATGCTAAGCATTGTTCGAAATCGGAGTTTTCTTCCGTGATCTCTGCTGAATTACAGACTTCTAAATCGGTATCCCAGTAGGGTTCAGCTTGAACAACTTGCGCTTCTTCTTGCGCGGCATTCATTTGTTGAACTTTACTTACGCCCCAGTACGTGGCGCCAAAAATAACACCTACCCATAAGGTGTACTGCAAAATATTCTTTATCAAGGTTATACCTTTGTTCCAATCCATCTCTGTAAAGGTTAGAAGCTTTTCGATACAAAGCTTAATCTTAGCTATTGTATAAGGCTTATAACCGTTTATTACAACATAAGATGTTATTCGGGTTTAGAAAAAGTGTAACAAGTTCATTGAAACGACGTTAGAAGAGGTCATTTAAGGGTAATTTGTCGAAATTTAGATGAAAAACGCGCCAGTTCATTGGGCAAAATAAGCGTTATCACTCGCGCGTTAGGTGTTGATAGTTTGAATACTGATGGCGTACCGACTTAGTTTAAATGGGTGCTCGACAGGCGGTCCAACAATTCAACGACTTCTTCGCTGGATTTCTCCATTTTATGTAAGTATTCCAAACAAGCGGCTTTATCGCCCTGTTGCATTTGCTTCATGGCTTCTACGCCGCTGCGGTGGACATCGGCATGGGGTCTATCAATGCTTCTAAACTCAGATGTATTGCCGTAACGCTCTTTGCCAATGGTGGAATACCAGCGCCCAAAACGGCAAGAAGTATGGTCAGCAAAATCTTCAATAGGTTTGTGATTAATGCCTAAAATCACGCCATAAACATCGATTTTCCAAACAATGTGATCCAATTTAACTGTTTGAATAAAAGTGCGAACCGATGAATCCGAAATGGTGTTCTTCATCGAATTACAGTGCGCAATAATGGAATCGAAGTGTTCGTTAAGATCCGATACGCCTGTTGATAACGAGTCGTTGTTGTTGCGTAAATCGTTAACAGAGCCCACGGCTTCTTTGGTTGAGTTAATAATACTTGAAACCAAATCCGACACTTCACTGGCAGATTTATTGGTTTCATTTGCCAAGGAGCGAACTTCATCGGCTACCACACTGAAGCCTCGTCCTGCTTCCCCTGCCCGCGCAGCTTCAATGGCGGCATTTAAGGCGAGTAAGTTGGTTTGATCAGAGATGCTAGTGATGGTGGTAACAAAGGTGTTGATGCTGTCGGCTGTGTTGGAAAGGCCGGAAATGCTGGACGTCATGCCTTCCATTTTGTTGCTCATGCCACCCATTGAATTCACAATGGAGCCGAGGGAATCTGATGAGGTATCAAATAAGCTGTTAATTTCAGCGATTTCGTCGTTCTCGCGTTCAATTTCTTGATAGGACGCCAGTACCGTTTGGCGAACCTTTTCAACCTGCTGCAAAGACTCAACAACACATCTTACTAATTTGCTATCAAATGCCTCTTCTTGGCATTTTTCAAAGCGTCGGATTTCTTCTCTTAATGCTACGTTTTCTTGCTGGATATTTTCTAATTCACTTTCCAGCTCTTGCACTCGCAGTTCCAACGCCTTTTGCTCATCTACAACAAGATTATGAGTAGTGGACAGTACAAACATCTCGCTTCGGTTCCTTATTTATCTAAAGAAAACAAACCTGAATCATTACGACCTCGGTTTTACATGACTCCAACTTTATGCCCAATTTTATTCGATGTCTAATGCTATTTTTACTCTTTATACAAGGTTTTCTCTAGCGAATTGCTGACATTGATTTAAGTCAATTTTACCGTTCGGAAGCGTAGGTATTTTGTTGAAAATCACCCATTTTTCAGGGATGTGATCTTCTGGCAAATGTTTACGAAGTTCGGTTTGTACTCGCCCTTTGAGCCGGTTTTTATCACGCTGGCTTAACGTAGAGCTTGGCTCGATGTAAGCAACGATTGCTCCATTTTGTTCTAAAAATTCACCTTGAGAGTGGATTGGGAGTAAAGCCACTTTTGCTACGGCGATGTCGTCTATTGCGCGCAGGGCAACTTCGATTTCGTCCAGCTCAATACGGCTACCGTGTAACTTCACTTGATGATCGAGACGACCACAATATTCAATTTGTCCATCGTGGCGAGTACGACCTAAATCAAAAGTGCGATACAGGCGAGGATAGCCTTTAAGAGAAACAAAACTTTGTTGCGTGAGCGTAGGCTGATTCAAATATCCTTGGGCAACGCCCTTACCTGCAACGTAAATTTCACCGATAGCACCGGGTGGCAGCAAGTTCTGGTGTGCGTCCATAATCAATAGCTGAGTGTTGGATATTGGGCGACCAATTGGCACACTTGTGCGGATGGGGGCTAGAGCCTGCATCATATTTTGCGTCACGGTAATTTGTTGCGTGTTTTGCGTGTTTTCAATGTGTGTTGACGCCAAGGCGAGCTGGTCATTCAGCACATCCGTTAAATCGTCAAACGTGGTACGCGGGTTAATTGGTACAACTCGGAAAACGGAAATTTTTGCTTCAGAAAACTGCGGATGAATGATGCGGGTTTTCGACACAAACGTTCTGCCTTGTAAGAACTGTAATTCCTGAATGCTTTCTGTCGCGTGGCTAATTTGCTCATGTTCAGCAGAGGTAAATTGGCCGGATGCGCTGCGTAAAGCTCGTGGAATATAGCGGTAATTAATGATGTTGAGATCATTTTCACCCACCAGTTCGAAGCAATCTGAATTTTGAATCATAGCCTTTAAAAAGGCGGCTTTTCGCATACTTTGCTGCATCAGCCAGTCGTAACCCGACCGGGAGAACAAGTGCAAAGCAGCATGTAACATTAAAGAGCTAGCAGGACGTGAACCTTCAAGTGTGAATTGGCCTAAATCAAAGCTTCCTGCTTCGGCTTGGTATTCCGCGTGAGTTGTGACCGAGTAAAGTCCTTGAGAGTCTTTGAACAAACATAAACTAATGCCCTGCGCCAAGTACAACTGCTTATGAGCACAGAAGGTTATGGTGTCGGCGTGTTCGATACCAGCGAGCTTATACTTATACTCGTCGGAAAAGATAAACGCCCCGCCCCATGCCGCATCAACATGGAAATGGATGTGATTTTCTTGCGCGATTTGTGCTAACTGCGGTAGCGGATCCACCGTGCCCGTTTCCGTTGCGCCAGCAATCCCAATCATGGCAATAATAAAACGGTTATCTTGACGACAGGCTTCAATGGTGTGGGCGAGTTTTTGCGTGTTGATGCGCTGATGCTCATCCTGCTCAATAATAATGAGGTTATCTTCGCCTAGCCCCAACAGCCCAACTGTTTTGCGAATTGAATAATGTGCCAACCGCGATACCAATACGACGGCGCGCGAATAGCCCAGTGCGTGCATGCAGGCAATGGCACCTTGCTTTTGCAGCTGTTCTTTACTCACACCTTGCTGCATAAGCGCTTTGTTACGCGCACTGTAAAGTGCCATCACATTGGCTAATGAGCCGCCACTGGTGACGACACCAAACATATGCTTCGGATCTTGCACCCGCGCTTGGTAATACGCCGCATCTCGTTCGAAGAACATGTTATGCAGCATCGCCATTAACTGACGCTCCATGAAGGTCAGCACCTTCGAGGTTTCTATTTTGACAATATTTTGGTTCGCTTGGGTGATAAAGCGGCTGAACTCCGACATAAAACTCGGTAATGCGGAGGTCATGTGCCCAATGAATTTCTGTGATGATACATCCACTAAATAAGGGAAAAGCTCTGTTTTAATTTGCTCGATATAGCGTTCATAGGCTTTGGGCGAGGCAGGAATATCCACCGACATAAACTGCTGAATCAGGCTTTGGGCTGGTACGTTTGGCGCGGTGAAATAGTCCTCATCCACACTGATTTGTGTGGGCAATCCTGATTGCTGTGATTTTACCGCGTCAAAATATTGCATAACGCGCAAGTGCTCAGGATACGGCGCTTCGTAGAACGACACGTCTGCACCGCATTCCGTTGTGCCATATAGGTTTAACAAGGTGGCTTTGCCGTTTAAGCGAGTGTGAAATGCGTCTACCACGTTCTGGTATAACGGTTCGCCGCTGGTGATCACCAATTTAAGGTTAGACAGCGCCTCGGTGGGTGCCTTTTGCAGCAAGTTAAACAGCACCGAAGGCAAAAGCGTTAAGCGTTCAACGCGCTGGTGTTGAATTAACTCGATGTGCGCTTGAAGCGTGTCCTCTTCACAAGATGCTGGCAGCATGCATACCGTGCCGCCGCACATCACGGGTTGCAATAGCTCTGCAATATGGTCAACGAAACAAATGCTCGTGGAAGCGCCAAAGCGAGTGCCTTCGCTGGCAGGATAATGCGACTGTAACCAAGTTAGGCGGTTGCTCAAGCTTTCATGCGTTCCCAGTACCCCTTTGGGCGTACCCGTTGTACCCGAGGTATACACGACATAGGCCAATGGATTTTCAAGAAGAATTGATAAATTGGCAGAGGGTTGTGCCGCTAAACGTTGCTGAAATTCAGGCGTATCCCATTGAAGAATAGTCAGTTTCGCTTTTGGGTTTGTTTGTGTTGCGAGCAAGTCTACAAAGCCGCGCTTGGTGAGCATCCAATCAACCGTGGCATCGCTTAGCATGTAGTGTAAACGCTCTGTTGGGTATGCGGGATCAAAGGGCACATACTGGGCATTGAGTTTCCATATTGCCAACATGGAAATGAGTATTTCTTCAGAATAATCCAACAATACGCCCACTCTTGCCCCTGCTTTTACGCCATCCGCTTGCAGCAAGTGAGCAACTTGGTTCACCTTCTGGTTTAGCTGAACATAACTCAAGGTAGACGCCGCTTTAATCGCAACAGCGTGCCCGGATGTCGCCACTTGTTTTTCAAACAGTTGAACAATATTGAATGAGGTTGCAGAGACTGCCTTTTCGTTTGATGAGCCGGTTAATACGTCTACTTCAAGCGATGACTCGGTTTGCGAGCTTGATGAAGCCCTTTTCTTGCTTGAGCCATTTCCCTTTATAGAATCAACAATTGCCAGTGTGTTGACCGCTGCGTTTAGATGCTGAATCGCTGATTGCAAACAGGTTATGAGCGCGGCTTCAAAGTCTTGAATAAATAAAGGGCTGTATTTATTGCTGTTGAATGTCCATGTCAGCGTAAAGTCGTTTTGTGATGGCGTTAACGATAGCGCAATATCTA
>CAXRCC010000156.1:0-7760 GCA_964228975.1 Paraneptunicella sp.
ATTTTCGATTGCTTTAAAGATTTCACTATTAAAGTTAATCGTAACGATATTTTTTTTTAATACTTATCATGTTTATTCCTTAATATTTATGCTTTAAATAAGTTAAGGAGTTATTTTTACCTTCTTTTTGGCTCTAAAATATTTCACTTTGTTTCACGCTTTATTTTAAAGGTGTGAAAAATGTCCATGATGTTTGGGGTGTTAATTTTGTACTTTACCAGTTTGTTTAAATCCAAAAAAAATATGGAAGATGGAGAGAAGTGCAATATTAACTTGGACTTTTCGAGCGCTGATTTTTCTAATATTGATTTAAGAGATAAAAACTTTGAGAGTTGCAAAGCAGAAGACTGCAATTTTTCAGACAGTAATTTGGAGGGGGTGGATTTTTCATTTTGCCGAATGGCAAATAGTCATTTTACAAATACTAATTTAAAAAATGCGATGTTTAAGTTTTCTCATTTAGAAGGCTGTGACTTTTCTAAGGCAAGGAATGTTGTTGACACCCAATTTGCTGGGGCAGATTTGTCGTATTGTAAGTTTCCTAAAAATTTTCAGTTTAATACTCTTCACCATATTCAAGAATTAGCGCAAAGCCTATGGGTACACCTTATTACGTTAATGCTTTTTTGCTTGTATTCCTGGATTGCCGTTGGTTCGATAGAAGATTTTGATTTGATTAACGGGGGGAATTCTATCTTCTTTCCATTTTTGGAGATGTCGTTACCTACTATTGGCTTCTTTTATTTGACGCCGATGGTGGTTTTGGTTGTGGCGTTATCTTTCAATTTTCAGTTGATCTTATACTGGAACCGGTTGTCTAAATTGCCCACGCGCTTCCCCGATAAATCACCTATTACATTAAAAACCTTCCCAACCTTGATCGATAACTTGATTGAGGGTTACTTCCCGTTTTTCGAGGCGAACAATAAGAATGTGGGCAGTCGTGTGCGGGTTGGCTTTACGGTGGTTACTTTGTTTCTTATCGCGCCTAGCACATTGCTTTTGTTTTGGCTTCGATATTTACCACTGCATGATTTTATCGGCAGCATGATTCACGTGGTGTGGTTTTCAATATCCGTTGTTTCAGGGTTTTTATCGTGGCGACACATCAAGTCTACTTCTCAGCCAAAACTGGGAAATCGCGTGCCTATTAAACGGCTAGTGGTGACATTTACAACAATGTTTGCTGTATTTATGGGTTTGTCTTATCACGTTAATTACGGCAGCCGATTACCTTTTGATGGTGTTTATTTAGACATTAGCTTGATGGAGTTATCGGGAAAATCACAAGAAACGGTTACGAGGAGGCGCTCGTTTAGTGCGGAATCAACAATCAATGGATTTGTGATCGATAATGCCAATTTACGCCATGCAAACCTTTATTATGTCAACTTTTTAGGAAGCTCTATTAAGGATTCTGAACTTCACTATGCAGATTTAAGAAAATCGAGTTTGGATGGTGCAAATATCAATGAGTCAATATTTTCGTATGCTCGATTGTCACGGGCAAGCATAAAACGTGTTTCAGCCGTTCGAACTGATTTCTCGCACGCTTTGCTTCAGTCTTCCGATTTAAGTCACGGCGTATTCTCTCAAGCGAATTTTCGTGGTGCTTCCATGTTGTACGCTAAATTAAATGAAGGGCGATTCGATCGAAGTGATTTTTCTAATGCGAATATGGATGATGTTAAAGCGGAAAAAGCCAACTTTAAAATGGGAGTGTTAATTAACACGTCTTTAAATAAAGCAGAGCTAGATTACGCTAATTTTTACTTAGCCAGACTCCAAAATAGCAAGCTATGGAAGGCCAGTCTTAATTACGCCAAGCTGATTTTATCTGATCTGTCGAATGCCCAATTCACAGGCGCTTCATTAATTGATTCCGATTTAACTCAATCAACATTAGAGCACGCTATTTTTAATCGCGCAGTGCTTGAACAAGCCAATTTGGCGTTCGCAAAGTTAAACGGTAGTGATTTTCGTCATGCATCTTTGATTGGCGCTAACTTACTTAATGCTGAATTAGAAGATGCGGACTTTAGTTTTTCTGATTTGTCTCATGTTAATTTCGAAGGTGCTTGGTTAGAGCAAACTAACCTGGTGGGTGCTGACTTAAGTCATGCTAAAAATTTAACGCAAGCCCAATTAAACCAAGCGATCACAGATTCAACCACGAAAGTTCCGCCCCAGTTCCAACGATTAATCGATGAAAACACTGAGCTAATGATAGAGAAAGGATGATTAGAAAAATGAAGCTGTTTTGTATCTTGGGCGCTTGCTTGCTTTTGGGGTGCGATGAACATGAGCAAGCAACAACAGGAGCGGAAATTGAAGATGGGGTAGAAGTGAGCGCCTATTACGGTTCGTATAGTGCGCGAACTAAATCGATAGGCAAAATCGCGACGAGTTTGAAGCCGCCAAAAAATGAAATGTGGTACTTCCACGATGATTTTCGAAGCGGGCATCGCATAAAAATCGCCGTATTATTTCCTAATCAAGAGGTGAATGACCCCTATTGGCGAATGATTAGGGAGGGGATTGAGTTTCAAGCGAGGCAAGATGGGTTTGAAATCGAAATAAAACAAAGTGAAAACTACGATGCCATTGAACAGCATAAAGCGCAGTTCATTGAGCTTGCCGAATCATTGCCTGCTGCGTTAATCATTGGTTCTATTCACTTTCGGGCCATGGATAAGTTAATTCAAAAAGCACAGCAAGGTGGCTTTGGCAGGCCGATTCCGGTTGTTGCGGTGATGAATGATGTGTATGCCCCTACGGTTTCAGGAAAGGTCATGGTGTCTTATGCTGATGTTGGCCGAGACATTGGGCGTTATGTGTTAAATGATGCCTTGGCCCGCAATAAAAAGCAGTTGCGGGTGGCGCTATTGCCAGGGCCTATCCATTCTGAGTGGGCCCCTTCAAGTTTAACCGGGTTTGTGGAAACCATTCGCGCGTTTCCCGGTGATTTAGATTTAATTGAACCTTTGTGGGGAACGCCCGCGTCTGATGTGCAGCGTTCGCTTTTAGAGCACGTTTTCGAGAAGCACAATAGCATCGACTACCTTATTGCCAATGCCGTTGCTGCTAAAGAAGCGGTTAATGTCACGGAATTATTAGGCATTCAAGATACCACTCAAATTTTATCGACGTACTACACGCCCGCATTACAAGAGCTGCTCCAAAGTGGGGAAGTGGTGGCAAGTGCTTACGATCACCCTGTGACACTGGGGCGGCTTTCTGTCCATATGGTAGCAGGGATTTTATCTGGAAAAGTGGTGGGCAACGATCTCCCGTTTCGTGTTTCTCGCCCTCTTTCTGTACTGACACCCGATAACATCGATGAGCTGCGTCTTAACCGTTAATACTAAGTCTCTTTTAAAGTGGAGTGTTTCATTGAAAACTGAAAAAACGCAAATTGTTGATCAGGTTGAGGGCTTGAGTGAGCTGTGGCGCTATACCTTGGGGAGCAAAGACGTGTGTGTTGCCGTGCTCGATGGGCCTTGTGATATACATTCTCAATCCCTCGTTAATGCCAGTTTAGTTCAGCTTGATGCGCCGACGCGATTTCCGGCCTCGTTTCACGGGACCTTTGTGAACAGCATTATTTTTGGCGCGCATGATGGACCCATTAAAGGGGTATCTCCGCATTGCCAAGGGGTGGTAAAGAACCTGTATCACGAAGATAAAAACGGGGAACTTAGGCATTGTTCGCAGGCGGATATTGCTCGCGCCATTCAAGAAGTGATTGAGTGCGATATACCTGTGCATGTGATTAATATTAGTGGTGGGGAGTTAATCGCGTCAGATCAAGAAATCATGCCAGTGCTGGCGAACGCGCTGGAACAATGTGAAGAGCGGGATATTTTGGTGGTTGCGGCGACCGGAAATGAGGGGGTGTCGAATGTTCATGTTCCCGCTTCTTACCCAACCGTTTTGGCCGTTGGGGCGACGGATGAACGGCACCTTCCTGCCTGTTTTAGCAATTGGTCTTCGGGCAAATTGGGCTATGGGTTGGTGACGCAAGGGGAGGGGATAAATGGCGCTTTACCCACCACTTACACGTCGGAATCTGCCCAGCTAAACGGCACGAGCTTTTCTGCTGCCGTCGTCAGTGGCATTGCTGGCTTATTGCTCAGTTTACAAAAGCAAATAGGGCAGCCTGTGTCGCCCTTATTGATCCGTGATGTGTTGGTCAAAACCACTCGTCCTTGCACGCTGGAAAACCCTGAACAGTGTCAACGCTTATTGTTGGGTGAGCTGGATTTACCTGCGGCTTGTTCTGCGCTTTTGGGTGATGCATTGCCACTTTTCCAACCTGCCCCACATACTCAAACTCAACAGGGCGCTTTCGCCCCCTCTGTTGAATCTTTTTTAAATGTTAAGGACATAGAAATGCAAAATGAAACATCATCTCAATCATCAAACATCGCGCCAGATTCGGCACCGACTGGTGAAGTTGCACCTGCCGCCGCAGCGGATAGCGCTGTGATGCCGTCGAGTTTTAATCCTGCGAGCAATCAGGGAAGCTACCCGACATTTGAAAATTCCGCCTTGGTTGCGGCGATTGGGCAAATTAGTTATGACTTCGGTATTGAGGCTAACCGCGATATTTTCCACAGTGCGTTAAATACTTGGTTTGAGTCTTTGCCCAGTGAGTTAAGGTTGCTTTTTACGCCGTCCCCTTATGATCACTTGAGTATGGCGGCATTTTTACTGTATGACCCAACGGGCAATACAAAAGATAATCTTTATTTTTCGAGCCAACTGATTTGGTTGCTTACCCTTGATACCGCGCCGGTTTATTCCATTACCCCGCAACAATCCGCGTTTAATGATTTCATTTATCCGTTGCTTGCTCGATTTCTTGCAGACAGTGTGGGCTTGCCCGTTGAGCTTTACCAAAAGGCGTGTTTGCCCAATGCGACAGAGGGAGTGATGAGTAAATTTTCTGCGGTGATTAATGGGCGTAATCAGTCTGACTTAGAAACCGTTCGCATGGTTTTACCGGGATATATTTCAGGTAACACTCAGCTGTTTTCGCGTACCAGCGTTCAGAGTGTTACCCCGGTTGCGTATGGGTTAGCGGAATGGACCATTGATGCGTTAACCAAAGGCCAACCAGAAGAAACGAAAAAACAAGTTGAAGCGATTTTGAACCGACTGTACTTAACAGCACAGAACAAAGGCCAAACAGCTGACGAACGCGCGCTTAACTATTTCGTTTATAACGTAATTAATTTATCGGACATTGTTATTGAAGCGGCGAAAAAGAATTTGCAGTTTTCTAGCTACGAAGTGGTGCCTTCAAAAATCCAAAGACAGCACTCGGAGCTGCGCCAAGTTCAGTTAACGTTTTTTAACCCTGCGAATACGAATGAAGCTTCCACAACGTATGCAACGACGATGGATGTGAGTGGCATTACACCGATTACGGTGGGCAAAATCGAAAGTTGGCAGTCGCCAGTGAGTGTAGCGAAGCTCTAAGCTTTAAAGCAAAAGCACGTTGTTTCATTAGCACTAAGCATCAATGGAAAACGTTAACTCTGTTAACGGGTTATAAATCTAGAGCGCCCAATATACACCGTTTCAAACACCAAACATTTTCATACCTCTCCCAAACACACTTTTTAAATGAATGAGCAAAGCATTATGGCGTGCTGCCATATCGCTTGTGGGTTCGTATGCCCATAAGTTGTTACACCTCAGGCGTTGTTTAGCCTGTTTTTCAATGTAAATTCTAAAGGAAAATCACTATGAAACTTCCATTACAATCTCGACCTGTAGAACGTAAAACCTATGATTCAAATGCCGCCGCTGTTGGCGCTCATGCTTCATTTGACTGGGCTGGTTTGGCCAAAATTGGCTTAAGTACACTGCCTCAAGTTGCAGGTTTACTGGGCAAATAAGTGGGTATTATCCCATTTTAAAAATCGTTTATTGGACGCTTAAGAAGCGCGCTTAGGGAAACCTTTGCGCGCTTTTTTGTTGTTAACACATAGGCGCTTAGAAGATATAGCACTGATTTTTATAGGTGCTCACTGCTGGAATATGGCTGGTAATGCTGCCCGATTCCGTACTGTTTTGGCGTTTTACATAGCCATTGTAGTCGCATTGAAAACCCACATTGTTGTTATTGGCAATACTGGATGTGGCGTCTAGGAACGACTTTCCGGTGGCGAAGAAGCCTGAGTTATCGTTGCCGCTAGCTTCCGCTTCTTGGCTTTTGATATGACCAAAGGATTCTGAGAAGTATCCGTTCACAGTATTGCTCAATGCTTTGGACTGATTGGCTTCAATGATACCGCCATCGGCACTGTAGAATCCGTGTAAATCGTTCTCTTTACTTTGCGCACCATTGGCTTGCACATAGCCATTAAATTGGCTGACGACACCGCTTCCTGCATTGCCAGAAATCAAAACAGTATTGGCGTACACTCTGCCGTTTAATGTGGCTTCAATGCCGTGATAAAAACCCGAGATAATAGTGGCTGCCCCTAAGCGAATACTGCCGCCTTTACTGGCACCCACACCATGTGTGGTATTCACGCGGTTGCCTTTAATGTGAAAGCCGTTGATCAGTTTTAACTTGGTTTTCATGGCGACATCAAAACCGGAACTGCCATTAAATTGCAGTACGCAAGCCGATGGATTAGCGGGGTTGCCGATAATTTCGATTTGTTGCGCATGCGGGTGTTTAATCGCAATCGGGGCGCTATACACCTGATTGCTACAGTCATCCACTTGGATAGTCACCAGCGTGTTGTTAGCAATGAATTTGTCGTTTAGAAAATCCAATGCCTCGTTAATGTTGGCATAGTCACTCGGAACAGAAAGTGTGGTTGGCTCGTCGATCAATACAATGTTTTTAATGGATAGCGGAGAAGCGTCTCCTGAGGTTTTAAACATGATGTTGTCGATGTCTGCGTGACTGCCTTCAACGTAATGTAAGTTTTGGAACTCAACCACAATCGGGCTGCCAATCGGCATGTGTTCATTGGCAGTAAATGAAAGCGTAAAGGTTCCCCATTTCCCTGCCTCAATTTGGTTGTGGTTAACCGCCGTTTGCGCAAGCGTGTAACTGTTGGCAGTAAGCGCAACGCTCGTGAACAAGAATTCTTGTCCAAGTGGGCGACCTACATCAAAGGTCATGGTATAGGTTTCACCCAGCACTAAAGGCGCTTTAAGCCCTTGTCGAATGGCGCCGCCGCCGTTCAAATACGCCACCTGTCCGTGATTGCCATAATCTAAATAATGCGTGCCTTTTTCGGGGGCGTAGGCGCCGCTATCGTTATTGCCAACGTCGAGCCAACCTGCAATCGAGGTGGTTTTATTGTCTGGAATCGGCAAGCGATCCGACTCAAAATTTTGGTTCAATACAGGCAAGTAGGCATCTGCCAGTGCAGCGCTTGAAACGGTGCCAAGCAGTGCAGGAAGCGCGAGCACGGTCGCCATCTTCTTAATAGATTGAATGTTCATGGTTGCCTCCTATTGTTTAACCGTTGAGCTGGTTGCTTGATAAGGTTTGATGTGGCTTGTATCGCTGTCTGTTCTGTCGATAAAGGAAAGCTCCTGAACGGATTCCACATAGGATGCGTTGCTCAGAGGTGTTTCCATATTCTGAGCACTGATGGCTGAACCGCCACGAGCCGCAAGATGGTAGCCATTGGCGATACTGGTAGCATTATCCACGTTAATGTAAGACTGGCCTCGGCTGAAATAGGCCGCTTGGTTGGTATTGGTATTGATATTGGCGGTGTGCG
>CAXRCC010000157.1:0-7405 GCA_964228975.1 Paraneptunicella sp.
GGCGAATGCCTAAGCCGATGTGCCCACCTACTTCTCGAATTTCATCGTTAAGGACATGGCGTAAATTGGTAACCCCGATGAGTTCGTTATCATGGACTAACCAATAGGTTGAACTTGGGACTTTATTCTTCGGTAAATCGATACCTTGTTCGTACCGTGCGAGTTGTTCAAGTAATGCAGGAAAATCTTCATGGTCAAAATCCAGGGTGAAAGGATATCGTTCCTCGTTACCTAACTCCTGAATATAGCGTTGGTATGAAGCTTCGTAGCGAGCGTGAGGCTTGATCAATTCCATTGCTTTTATAACAACTCCAGTCTCGATTGGTGAGTTGTATTATTGAGTAATCGGTTGGGTAAGTCACCTTCATTCTTATCTGAATAGGAAGGTGACCTTTATGTTATGAAAACAATTAGAAGGTGTACGCTGCGCGAGCGTAAATCAATCGTCCTCGTGGATCATGATGCTTAGGATCATAACTAAAGTTTGCCGCATCGTAGACTTCCGGTGGATCTTCATCAAATGCGTTGATCACACCCAGGGTAAACTCTGCGAGCCCCTCACCGATTTCCATGTTGTAGCGATATTGAATATCTACAGGTGCATAGCTTTCAATATGGGTGGTTAACCCGGTAGATTCAGGCACTACGCGAGTATTGGTGTAGCTTGATACAAAGTTCAAACGGGCATAAATACTGTGTTGCTCGTTTTGCCATTGAACAGAAATATTGCCCTTTGTTTCTGGCATAGAACGCGCAAAGTTGTTGTGGTTGAACAAGCCTGCCACATCCGTGGTTACCCCGTTAATTGGGATTTCATATTCCAAAATGTGCGCAACACTGGTTTTTAATTCAAGCTCACCGCCTGCCATTTGCCATTGGTAGCTGGCTTCAAAATCAACGCCGCTTGCGTCGATGGTTTCGGCATTAAAGTAGTTGGTAATAATGCCCGTTAACTCACTAGTTGGATCGTTTGGATCAAGGCGAATAATATCGCTGCCATCGGGGTCGGCTTGAAGTTTACCGGCCGCATCTTCAATAGTGATGACGTCTTCATAATCCACTCGCCAGTAGTCTAAACGGGTTTGTAATCGATCACCGTTCCACACAATACCCAAGTTATAGTTTGTGGCTTCTTCCGGCTCTAATTCCAAGTTACCGCTTTGAGACTCTCGGATGAACAGTGTGCCACCACGGGGGATAATTTGGCCGTTTTCATCTCGCACAAAATTACCGTTTGCATCTAGCACGAAGTCTTGCACGCCTCGGGTATTGGTGTTTTGCGCGTAGAATTGGGCAAGTGAAGGTTCACGGAACGATGTACTTGCTGATGCACGAACGATTAATTCATCGGTTAATTTGTATCGAATCGCGAGTTTAGGATCGAAACTGCTGGCGGTGTCTAGTTCTTCATATCGCACTGCGGCGTTTAAATCCAAACCGTCTGCCAGAGGAAACTCCGCTTCTGCAAAAATGGCGTAGGAGTTTCTGGATTCATCGACCCGGTTTACACCACCCAAAAATAAGAAGTCGTTTGGAATAGGGTTGCCGTTTTCATCTGGCTGCACTTCAGAAACGGCATCGGGGTCGACTTCATAGTTTTCATGGCGGATTTGCGCCCCAACGGCAAAGCTGGCTGTGCCTGCGCTTAAGTCCATCAAATCGCCACTGATAACGCCATCCCATACTATTAAGCTGGTGGAGGTTTCCGATGCAAAAGCTGTGGTGGCCCATTCTTGAATGAGCAAATTATCTTCATCCAGCGGGTCGAACGGGTTATATAGTAAGTCTCCGCTTTCGCCACCAAATCCTGCAACCGCTAGATCGAGGCGAGAAGGCGATAAATCAGGTTGTGTGATGGTGTAGTCGTTTGCGCTGTACGCCACCGAGGTTTTCCAATCGTAATCTTGGTACACGCCTGTTAGTTCGGCTTCTAATCGAAACGTGTCGTTTTCACGAGGGGCGGGAAGTGTGGTTTCTCTTGCCAAGAATGGATAGGGGCGACCTAACCAAGTGACATCGGCACCGAACGGGTTATCGGGGTGATTTGCTGAAACGGTTGGAAAGGTTAGGTTAGGATAAGAAGGCACAGTGAAATTATCGAGCACATCGTACTGGGTGTACATGCTGGTCACCGTTAACGTCATGTCGTCAAATTCGCTGTTAATGGATGCGTAAAGTTGCTCGCGCTCTTCTTCATTCACCACATTGTAGTGAAGACCATATTGATAGCCGCATCGCTCGCCATTAGGTTGGCCTATGCGAATGCCGCCAATCGCTTCACAATTGGGGTTGGCAACGTTTTCCCCTGCGCTATAGCTACCTGCATAAGGACCATCGGCAACCACAACGTCTTCTGGCACGATAAAACTGGTCCCCAAACTACTGATGGCGCGGTTAACGAGTTCTGGCCTTTCGCGTGAGTTGAGTGTGCCTCGTCGTAATAACGTTCCTGCAAGAACAACGTGTGTGTCATCACCAATATCAAAGCCGCCCAGAATACTGAGGTTTCTGTCAATTTGGCTGTCGCTGGTGGTGCTTTGCCAAGAGCCTTCTACGCGCACGCCATCAAAGGATTTTCTCGTGGTGAAATTCACAACACCTGCAACCGCGTCGGAGCCATAAGTGGCTGCTGCCCCCTCTTTCAAAATATCAATTTGTTGCAATGCGATGGCGGGAATGGAGCCCGTATCAACGAACACGCTGCCGTCTTGAGCCTTTGCCCCACTGATGGTTTGACGTTTACCGTTAATGAGCACGAGCGTAGAAGACAAGCCAAGACCGCGTAAGTTTACGTTCGATGTGCCTTGGCTATAAAAGCTAGTGAAGGTGTCGGGCCGGTTTTCAGCGCCACTACTTACCGATATTTGTGCGACGATTTCGGAGACATCCGAGGCCCCTAAATTTTTTAAGTCGCTGGTGTCAAATACAGAAACGGGGTTTGCCTCGGAAGTTTCTGAGCCCCTTACGTAACTCCCGGTTACACGAATCTGTTCGACTTCATTGTCGTCTGATTGAGCGACAGCAGAATTGCTCATCGATGCCAGTGCAGAAGCCACCGATAAGGCAATATATTTGCCAACTGGTTTCATAGTAGTGTGCCTATTAAGGTATTAAATTTGTCCTCTTTCAGTTATACCTGAGCAAATCAGTCGGCTACTATAGTACTTTAGTGCTGAGAAATAGCACTTTTTCGGTATTTATACTATCCCGCAAAATAGAAAAACGCCTTTCTCATTTTAAGTATGTAACTTTATACCTCACGAGTTATTTTGTGGGTTATGGATTAGTTAATCTAATTTTTGTGAATTAAACAATCCAACAAAAAGCAAAGATCAATTACTTACGTTTAATTCTGTTTTCTTAAAAACATACCGCGAAATATTTACCCGAAATTATTCCATGACTTTTTTGTTACCTGCTCATAAAATGCGCGCCGATTTTAAGTCGAAGCGCAAATTATCTGTAATTTGGCACGTCTTAAACATCTCCACTTTCCAATGATTTGCCAGTACAAGTTAATTTATTACCAGTATAAAAATACGGGTTTAATCAATTAACTTTTGGAAAGTACACAAAACATTGAAACACACACTTAAGACATGTTTTACATGTATTTTGAGGTACTCATGAAATATATATCAACATGCCTATTAGCACTGTTTAGCACAGCGTCTATGGCTTCAGACTTCTCGTTCTCAGGCTTTGGGACAATCAGTGCGGTTAAGACCAATAACCCGGATGTAGAGTTTATTCAAAATAACCGTTTACCAAGCGGTGCATCGGATGATTGGGAATTTGATAACGACACCGTTTTAGGTTTACAAGGCCAATATAAATTCAATGATCAGTGGTCAGCCGTTGTTCAACTGTTATCAAGAAGAAACGAAAAAAATAATTTCGATCCTCAGGTTGATTGGGCTTACATTAAATATAACCCAGAGCCGAACTTATCATTCAGGTTAGGTCGCTTTATTTCTCCTGTATTCTTGGCGTCTGACAATAGAAATGTTGGCTTTTCCAATATTTGGGTTAGGCCACCTATCGACATTTACAGTCAATCTACCATTAATAATATTGATGGTGCAGATGTGACTTATCGTGGCTACTTTGGTGACTTTGATTATTCTATCCAAGCATACGTTGGTGGTTATACACTAGACTTCCCCGGCGGTGGCGATATTGAATTCCATCATATGGCAGGATTAGTAGGTACGCTTTCTTATGACTCTTGGACATTCCGTTTAGCTTACATGAATGCCGATCATTCAAACCATAATTCGGATGGTGTGGTGCCAGATCCTAATATCTTTATGGTTGTAACAGACGACGGTCTTGGTTTTAACGTTACGCCAGACGAAGCGTGTTTGTTCGCTGAAAACGGCGAAAGCTGTGCCGATGTGATTACAAATCTTCAAAGTAATATCGATTACGTCAAGCGCTCTCATCGTCCGTTTAATCTCACCAACGCAGCGGTTGTTTACGATGATGGTGAATACTTCGCGCAAGGTGAATTCATGCATCGCCGTTCGGCTTCTGCACTTTCTGATGCGATTGGTGCTTACTTAACTTTAGGTATGCGTATTGGTGATTTCTCGCCTTACGTGAGCTATTCGTTCGGTAAAACGCTGAAAGAAACACGATATTTTGAACTGACACCTGAATACAAAGCCGCTGTTGATGCGGGCGTGATTGCGGCTGGCTTAGATGTGGCTAACGATTACACAGTGTCGGCGTTTAATTTCACCAGCAACAAACAAAATACCCTTACCGCCGGTGTGCGTTATGACTTTGCACCTAACATGGCGCTTAAGTTACAAGTCGACAAATTCCGCCCTTTAGAGCACGACGACCGTGACAGCTACGGTAATGGCTTGATTGTGAATGGTCCTCTGCTTTCGTCTCTCGACAGAAATGTTTATGTGACCACCGTTTCTTTTGACTTCATTTTCTAAGGTTCTCCAATGAATAGAGCACTAATAATCATTGTTTTAAGCTTTTTAGCGATTCAACAGGCATGGGCAGACATTGTGGTTATTGTTAACCCGGCAAACCAAGATGCGATTTCAAAAGCGGATGTGCGTCGTATGTACATGGGAAAAACCAGTCAGTTTCCAAATGGAAGCAAAGTTAAAGCGGTGAACTATGATGCAGAAAACACCATCAGACACGCTTTCGACAAAGCCTTACTTAAGCGAGACTCTGCGCAGATTCAAGCATTATGGGCAAAGCTGGTTTTCACGGGGCAAGGCGTACCACCTAGTGTGCTTTCATCAAGCCAGGAAGCGTTGGAATTCGTGAAAGCGAACCCAGATGCAATTGGTTATGTTAGCGAAGGTGAAGTGAGTGCAGATGTGAAGGTATTGTTTAAGCTGTAAATCCACTCGCTAACCCCCATTCAAACCTAACGTTTAGTGATGGAAAAACACCTGCTTTGTGCAGGTGTTTTTTTGTGCTCAGTGGCTAAATCGCAACGTTCTATACGCGCTTTGCGTTCACATTTGGATTAATTTCTTGCGTTTTCTATCCGTTCTTTAATAGAAGGATGAGAACTCAGGAGTTTATCTAATTGGCTGTCGTCCTTGCCTGAGAGTGTGGCGAGTGACTCCATTGCTAATGCAAAACTCTCTTTGCTTAATCCTAATTGTTCAAGATGCGTTAGTGCGAAATGATCGGCTTCTCGTTCTAAATCTTGTGAAAACTGGTTTTGGATGACAGTGGATGAAAAGCCGCCAAATAACTCGATGAGCGCGCTAACATCGCCAAATACAAAGTTGATAACCAGCGTTGTCCCCAAGGTTTCAGCAATTAAACGCATAGAGTGTTTATGCTGAACATGCCCTATTTCATGCAATAAAATGGCCGTTAATAAATCGATGTCTTCGTCGACCAATTCCACTAACTGATCGGTAATTACCATGGTGCCATTTGGCAGTGCAAAGGCATTGGGACCGAACTCTTCACTGTATCGAAATTGGATGTCGAAGGATTGTGGTGCCAAACCAAGACGTTCAATCAACTGATGCCAATAATCGACATACTCCTGCTGTGTTTCAACTGGAAGCTGACTTTCATCCAAAATGCTTTTATCTAAGGTGATTAGGGTGTGATCGGAAGCGATTTCGACGACATCTTCAGGGACCCAGTCAGAAAAAGTGATGGCGAGCACAGGGATGACATATTTAAAGGTTGCAATGAGGGTGAGCGGCACAAGCAATAAACTGAGTAACACGGCACTTCGGCTGTCTTCTAGCTTGGCAACTCGGTTTTTGGTGCCTTGTTTATGATCAACCCAGTTATCGATTTGTTCGGCATGTTCTACTTGCAACAAGGCTTTGTCGGGCAAGACGAGTTCTCTTGGCACGCCAATCAGTTTTGCCGATGCGGTGATGTCTTTGTGGTTAATGGCATAAAGCAGTTCGTCATCTTTTTGGTGATAAACGAACAGCACATCACCCTGTGTTTGCAGGTGAACGGGCAAGCATTCTGACTTGCCCGGAAGGTAGAGTTGTCCTTGACTCATGGTGAGGATTATCCAAGAGATAGGTCAATATCAAGCATGTCCGCCGTTTCCTCAGCAATGGCATTCGTATCTTGTGCTGCTTGATCCAAAATAGCGTCTGCGCCGGGTAAGGTGGCAACATGAGTGTGTTTAGTGAAATAGTTCATCGTGCGAACTTTCGCCCAAGGAATAGCAAGCCCTAACGAACACACTACGGCGAGAAAGTTAACTAACCGCAACGTAAACAGGCTATTGAAGCTGATGTTTGAATGTAGCTTAGCGGTTTCGGGTAACGCCATTTGCGAGAAAATATGATTGCGAACAATGACTTGATAAATAGAGGATGTACATAAGATAAAAGCGATGTATACGAAAAATAGTACCACCGACATCATGCTAAAAGAGTCTTCAAGCATCGCGCCTTCTTCGGGGGCCATACTGGTCATCAAAACACCCACAACAACCAAGAAAGGGATCGCAATGAGTACGCTCATAAACGTTGCTGAATAATAGCTAGATGTCCTAAGTTCTCCTTCAAACTGTTTTTGACCAAAGGTGATATGACTAAACTTAAATTCATCCATTTTCTTTAGGACCCAAGGCATGGCAAGGTACAAGGTGAGCAATGCCACAAGTGGGTATAACGAGAAAGTTTTAAATGCGCTGCCAATGCTGCCGCTAAAACCAAAACGCACATTGCGATAAGCGGTCATACGCATACTAAAGCGCAAGCCCAGGACAATAAGTGCAGGGGTTAAAGCAAACATGACTAAAATGAGAATACCCGCAGCAAAGGGGCTAAAGGTCGACAGCAAGAAATATAGCCCTACAACGATGGCGGCAATGATACGCCCTTTTAAGATCTGTAACGGTTCCGCTAAATAAGAAAAGCGGTGACCATTGAGC
>CAXRCC010000158.1:0-7119 GCA_964228975.1 Paraneptunicella sp.
CTCTTCCGATCTTAACCATACTTAAGGTTCCTTTACTGATTCGGTACAAATTATTGAAATAGCTCACGAACGGTAAGATATTTACCTATCACGAGTCAAGAAGAATGCCATTTTATAGTGAGAACAGAAAGTGGCAAATCCGATGATTAATCAGGGAGTAAACCATTAATCAAAATTCAGGATCCTCAACCATTGAGCGCCACAATGTTAACTTTGTCAAAAAGGAAGGAAACGAGGTGCTAAATCAGCACCTCATGTTTGATATTACTTTTCTCTTGAGCGATAAAGTTGAGCTTCAGAAATCGCGTGGAAATTCGCTACGTCTTTTTGAAACGCGCGATACGATTCGTAGATTTTCGCAAACATAGGATCGGATACGACTTGCTCTTGAAGCACTTCTTCAGATGCCTCACGCAGTTTTGCAATAACATCGTCTGGCAATGCACGAAGATCGACTTTGTGCTCATTAATCAGCTTCTGTAGCGCCGTATTATTACGTGCGGTATATTCATCTAGCATGTCCTGGTTAACGGCTCGTGCAGCAACACGAACGATCATTTGCAGATCGCTAGGTAAACTGTTAAATGCCTTTTCATTGGCCATAAACTCAAGCGTAGTGCCTGTTTCATGCCAACCAAAGTAGTAGTAATAGTTTGCCGCTTTATGTAAACCAAACGCCAAATCGTTGTAAGGACCAACCCACTCTGTCGCATCAATGGCACCGGTTTGAAGCGCGGTAAACAACTCGCCACCTGTCAATGACACTGGTACACCGCCCACCTTTTTCAAGATTTCAGCACCTAAACCTGGAATGCGCATTTTCAAACCTTTTAAGTCTTCTACAGAGTTGATTTCTTTTTTAAACCAACCTGCCATTTGCACGCCAGAGTTTCCGCCCGCAAAGGGAATTAAACCAAACGGTTTGTATAACTCTTCCCACAATTGAAGGCCGCCGCCATAATGCAACCAGCCATTCATTTCTTGTGCGTTCATACCAAAAGGCACACCCGTAAATATTTGTGCCGCTGGCGCTTTTCCTTTCCAGTAATAAGGGCCTGAATGCCCCATTTCAGCGGATCCATCAGAAACGGCATCAAATACCTCAAAGCCCGGCACCAACTCACCTGCACCGTAGACTTTAATCTTCAAGCGACCGTTAGACATCTCATTAACATACTTGGCGAAAGTTTCAGGGCCATTGCCTAATCCCGGAAAGTTTTTTGGCCAACTTGTCACTAATTTCCACTCATAAGTCTTCTGCTCTTGTGCCCCTTGCGTACTGCTTCCCTGTCCGTCACTGCCTCCACATGCAGTAAGAAGAGCAGTCGCAGCCACTAGCACGACTGTTCGAATAGACTTCATTGACTTAATAAAACCTGACATTCAGCGGGTCTCCCTAATATATAGAATCGTTATCACATCGATGAACTGTGAGTTTGTGGCGTTAGCCGTATATTTTTTCTGGTAGCCAAGTTACCAATTCAGGCCACATTGCGAGTGCCGCGAGCAAGATCACTTGCAACACAATAAACGGGGCAACACCTTTGTAGATTTGCTCTGTTCGAATACTTTCCGGTGCCACACCGCGCAAATAGAATAACGCAAATCCAAAGGGCGGCGTTAAAAATGACGTCTGTAAATTGACCGCGATCATAATTCCAAGCCAAATAGGGTCAACGCCCATTGTTAATAGCACTGGCGCAACCAGCGGAACCACGACAAACGTAATTTCAATAAAGTCGAGAATAAAGCCAAGTAAGAAAATAATCAGCATGACCACAAGCATGGCACCAAACACCCCGCCGGGTAGCCCACTGAAGAAATCATTAATTAGCTCTTCACCACCAAAGCCTCTAAAGACTAACGAAAAAATCGATGCACCAATGAGGATAACAAACACCATAGAGGTGACTTTCGTGGTATCTAGCATCGCGGCTTTTAAGTTGGCAAAACTTAACTTACGTTTTGCAAGAGCCAAGGCCAACGCACCAACCGCTCCCACGCCTGCGGCTTCCGTTGGTGTTGCATACCCTGCCAAAATACTGCCAAGCACAATCGCGATAAGCATCAAGGGAGGCACAAGAGCGTGTACCAAATTCAGCTCAACGTCTTCTTGTTCAATATTGTCGCTCGTTTCTGCTTTGCCCATAAAAGCGAGCGTTAATACATACAAAGCGTACATAGCAACAAGGATTAACCCCGGAATGAGGGCTCCGACAAACAGGTCGCCCACCGAAACAGAATCTGGCGAAAATATGCCCATGCTTAATTGTGCTTGTTGATAAGCACTGGAAAGCACATCGCCTAACAACACTAATGCAATAGAGGGTGGAATGATTTGTCCCAGTGTTCCGGTAGCGCAAATCGTGCCTGTTGCCAGCTCTGGACTGTAACCTCGTTTAAGCATTGTCGGTAAAGATAGCAGCCCCATCGTGACCACTGTTGCGCCAACAATTCCCGTACTTGCTGCTAAAAGCATCCCCACTGCCACCACGGAAATACCTAGCCCACCTTTCATTTTCCCAAACAAGGCAGACATCGCAATGAGCAACTCTTCAGCCACTTTAGACTTTTCTAAAATAACCCCCATTAATACGAACAGCGGCACCGCGAGTAACGTTTGATTAGTTAAAATACCGTATAAACGATTAGGCACTGCACTTAAGTAAGATGCATCAAAACCGCCAATTGCAATGCCAAACCCGGCAAAGACCAAAGCCGTTCCCGCCAGAGAAAAACCCACAGGGTAGCCAAGTAACAATACAAGGCACACCACACCGAACATAACCAGTGATAAATACTCCATGAATTTACGCTCCAGTGTTTGATGAGTGGCGAGAAGAATGTGTTTCTGATGGAGCAACAGGCTGTTTAAGCATCACAATACGCTTAATGACCTCGGCAATGGCTTGCAAAAGCAACGTTATCGCAAAGCATAAAAGTAAACTTTTTAGAATGAAAACCAGAGGTAAACCGCCTGCGGCTTGAGAGCTTTCCATTAAACGCCATGACTTTACAACGTAGCTCCAGCTCATTACCACGATGAAAATACAAATAGGCAGAAGCAAAAACAGTGAACCGAATATATCCACATACGCTTGCTTTTTAGGCGTCATTTTGCGGTAGAAAATATCAACGCGTACGTGCCCTTCTTCTTTCAACGTATAAGCTGCACCGAGCATAAATACACTGGCGTGGAGGTACATCACACTCTCTTGCATGGCAATCCAACCAAGGTCGAAACCATAACGTAAAACCACAATCAAAAATGTGAGGAGTGCCATGATCAACGTAAACCAGCTAACAAGCTGACCAAGGAAGGTGTTAATTCGTTCAATATTTAAGCGCAACGAGGCAAGAAAGGGCATAGCGTTAACAGAATAGTAGTTTTTCTTTTGCAGGGTTTTAACAAAAAACGGGGTAAAGTGAAATAACTATAAGGTGAAACAGGGCATTTATTTGGGAAAAAAAGCAGGCTGCGCCTTAGTTTGATGAAAATAAGCAATAGATTGTATCAATACGTCGAGCTTGGACGTTCGCTTATTGAAACTAAGAAGCAACCCGTTAGGACCTATGACTAAGACGCTTTTTTGGAGCCGCCTAAGCAATTCGGGGATTTGGGTACATCACCGTACAAACTTTCCCACTCAGAGCCGGTATAGGTATGTAATGCTAATGCGTGAATGTGGTTTTCTAGCTCATCCTTTAAAACAGCATTCACAGCGCGATGGCGATTCAGCAAGCGCTGACCATCAAATTGAGGCGAAACGAGGACCACTTTAAAATGGGTTTCTGAGCCAATAGGCACATTGTGCTGAGAGCTTTCGTTTGTCACCTCAAGAAAAGCAGGCTCAAAATGTTCTGCCAACTTATCTTCAATACTGTTTTGTACGTTCATACTCACTCCTTATAAATCATGCATCCAACTGCCGCAATGATATTTAGCGCGTATTCTAACCCTATTTTCGTGAAAAAAGATCACCTCTTTCACAAAAGAAACAGGGCTATAATGATTACAACTCCTTTCAATAGCACCTCACGTGCTAGCCTAAATTTAGCCTCCACTGGCAAAAATGAATACAGGAATAAGCACAAAAATCGCTTGCTTTTTACTAAGCATTTGAGCTCAAGCTATATATTTTTTTGATAACAAAACCACTCAAACAACAGCGAAAACTTATATTTTGATGCATCAATAAATATACCGAAAGGTTAAACTAATGCGATCTTCCATAGGCTTTGTGGACTTGCTTATACCGTGTTGCCAAAAGCGCTGTGTTGCACCTGCCATCACCAATAAACTGCCCGATTCCATTGCAATATCAAGCGTGCCGCGCTTCTGCTTATGCCTGAATTTTAATGTACGTGTTTGACCAAAACTTAAAGCGGCAATCACCGGGTTAGTCCCCAGCTCTGGCTCATTATCAGCATGCATCCCCATGCTGTCTTGCCCGTTTCGATACCAATTTCCGAGCACACTATTAAATCGACAACCTAAATATTGCTCACAGCTTATCCGTAACGACTCAAGTACCGGCGTCCATGCATTGGGTTTCATAGGCAAACCCGAATAGGTGTACTGCGCATGCGCGTCGCCATACCAAGCTTGCAAACGAGGAATACGATGGTGTTTTCCAAACAGCGTAATTTCATCTTGAGACCAGCACAGTTCCTGCTTTAAACGGGATAAAAAGATATCTGCTTGATCCACAAAATGCGGAACATAGGTCAGTTCAGCGTCAGGCACATCAAATCGAATACAATCAAAGTCGAACAAGTTTGTTTGCTTCATATATAATGTTCCGTTAAATCACTAAACCAATATAAATAGTACCAATGAGCGCACCCGAGCATTCCCAAGCCAATATTCACCTTTCCCTCCCTAGCCTTAACGATTTGGGAGTGAATAAAGATCTCATCTTGCAACGCTACCCGTCACAACATCAGCATGTGAGCTTGCAGGCTTGGGACTCGGCTGATGAATACCTTATTAACCACGTCGCCCAGCTAGCGCTGCCGAATCATGCGCACATTCTTATTATTAACGACGATTTCGGCGCAATCACTTGCGCATTATCGCATTACGCACTCACTTGGCAATCCGACTCATGGGTGGCGCGCAAAGGCTGTGAAGAAAACCTAAAACGCAATGCGTTTGAAACCGACAACATTCGTTTTATCGATTCAATGACACCACTTGACGAATCCCATCTTCCTAAGCCTGATTTAGTTTTGTTAAAACTGCCCCGAAGCCACGCCTTATTAGAGCATCAATTGTCTTCGCTACAAGCCATTGCGCCCAATACCCCCATTGTGGCGTCGGGCAAGGTCAAAGCCGTGCAAAGCTCGGTGCTCAAGCTATTTGAAAAGTACCTAGGAGAAACAACCACCTCTTTGGCAGTTAAAAAGTCACGCCTTATTTTTGCAGGCAATCAAGGGAATAACACGCCTAAGCCGCAAAATGCGCCATTTCCAACAGTATGGCACACCGAGTCACCTAAGTTTGCAATCCACAATCACGCCAATGTTTTCTCCCGTGGTCAGTTGGATATCGGCGCTCGCTTGCTTCTGGAAAATTTACCCGATGCCAGTAATCAAACCGTGGTGGATTTAGGCTGTGGCAACGGCGTTTTGGGCTTAACGATGCTTCATCAAGCCATTGAAAATGATGCGCCCGTCAAGAAAATGATTTTTGTGGATGAATCCAGTATGGCTTTAGCTTCCGCTTATCAAAATGTTGCGCATAACTTGCCTGAAGCCGTGCCTTCTTGTGAATTTGTGTTGAGCAATTGCTTGGAAGAGTTAAAGTCGCAGAAGGCGAATATCGTGGTGTGCAATCCACCTTTCCACCAACAAAATACCATTACCGATCACGTGGCATGGCAAATGCTCAGCGATGCCAAATATTGCCTGCGCATGGGGGGAGAGCTGCGCATTGTTGCTAACCGCCATTTACAACACCACGATAAAATGAAACGCTTATTTGGTGGTTATCGCGTAGTTGCAAGCAACAAAAAATTCAGTATTTTATCGTCTATTAAAAAGTAACCTGACAAGACTCAACTGACTAACCCAAAAGGAAATTATATGGGCCGTTCAATATTACCTATTTTCGCTCTCCTGATGAGTTTATTGATAGCAAGCAATGTTTTAGCCTCGGTTCCACCGGGCCTAGATGTAAAAGAAGGCGCTGCGGTACAATCAGATAACATTTTCCCGATTGTGCGCTTCGAAACCAACATGGGTAACGTGGTAGTAGAGCTAGACAGAGCCAAAGCCCCTGTTGCCGTGAATAACTTCTTGCGTTACGTCATCAAGCGAAGCTACGACAACACCGTTTTTCATCGTGTCATCGAGAGCTTTGTTGTACAAGGTGGCGGCTATGATGAAAACTATGAAGCCTTGCCTGAATTCCCATCTGTGATTAATGAGTCGGGTAATGGATTGAAGAATACAACCTATAGCATTGCTATGGCCCGTAAAAACGACCCGCACACAGCAACACGACAGTTCTTTTTCAACATGAATGAAAACACAAATTTGGATCCTGGCTCAAAATGGGGGTACACCGTATTTGGTCAAGTTACAGAAGGAACCGATATTCTTGAAGAAATGGCTTCGGTTGAAACGGCTTTTAACCCGAAATTGGGCTGGCCCGACGTGCCAGTGAAGCCGCTTATTTTGAAGCAAATTGTGATCTTACCGCAAGCACCACTCTAAGCGCCTAATAATAGCTTGCTAGCCTATAAAGCACTAAAACTGACGCTGTTTACGGATGGATTCGTAAGCAGCCTGAATATCCTGCGTTTTTTGTTTCGCAAGCTCCAATGCTTGCTTGGGAAGCCCTTTCGACACTAATTTATCAGGGTGATGCTCCGTCATTAGCTTACGATAAGCGCGTTTAATTGTTTTAGCATCGTCCGACTCTTTTACACCAATAATGCGATACGCATCTGCCAATGATTGCTGTTGCGTATACTGCGGCTGACGATCTTGTTGATAACGCTGTCGATATTGATGGCTGTCTTTTTGTGAACCACCATTATTCGCGCGGCTTGAATCAAAGCCTGAGCGATAATTTGATTGGCCTCCACCGTTAAAGCCTGCTCCTTGATTAAA
>CAXRCC010000159.1:0-10097 GCA_964228975.1 Paraneptunicella sp.
CGTCTAATGGAATGGAGATAAAGGTGGAGCATGGTCTTGATGCTCTGTCACAAGCGGATATCTTGATATTTCCGAGTTGGCTCCCTGAAAAAGCGCCTAGCGCTGCTCTATTAAAGGTGATTTTGGCGGCCCACGCTCAAGGTAAAGTCCTTGTTGGCTTGTGCGTTGGCGCTTATGTACTGGCTTACTCAGGCATACTGAATAACAAACAAGCCACCACATACTGGGCATACGGCAAGGCATTTGTTGAACGCTTCCCTAAAGTCGATTACCAAGAGAATCCGCTCTACATAAAAGCCGGCAATATCATGACATCGGCTGGCACCGCAGCCGCCATTGACTGCTGTTTAAACCTACTCAAAGAGTGGGAAGGTGCCAAAGCGGCGAATCACATTAGCCGTATGATGGTATCCGCACCGCAGCGCAGCGGCGGGCAAAAACAGTTTTTATCTCGTCCTGTCATCTCCACCAGCTCAGACGACCGCTTGAATGCGTTTGTAGATAAAGTTTTAAGCGATTTATCGGTGCCTTACACCTTAGAAGACGCCGCCAAACACTGCTTAATGAGCAAACGCACCTTTACTCGACATTTTCACCGCCACTTTTCTATTGGGTTTGTGCATTGGCTCAAGCAAGCGCGTTTGAACTATAGCCAAGAATTATTAGAGGCCACGCCGTTATCAATAACACACATCGCCGAAAAATCAGGATTTAACACTGAGCAAAATTTTCGGAAACAATTCAAACTCACCTTCTCTGTATCTCCAATGGCGTGGCGTAAAGTATTCCAAGAAGGTCGTTAGCATCGCTTTCTTTACAAATTCAACTCTTCGTTGAGTAAACGAAATACAAGTTTCTTTCACAGATCATGGCCCGAGATGTTTAACATCATACAATTTAGGGTTAAAGTACTAACCTTTAATGCGGTTAATTTACCACCCACATACAACTAGCGGTATTTAGGATGATTAACTTAGATGAAGAAAAACTAGATACGATAAAGCGCGGGTTCCATCTACCGCCGAAGCCAGATATTTTGTCCGAGCTTGCCGCTGAACTAGAGAAAGAAGATGTAGATATCGGGGATGTTTCCGACATTCTTTCTAGGGATATCAGCCTGTCGGCATTACTACTGAAAACCATTAACAGCCCGATTTTTGGGTTAAGGCGTTCTATTAGCGATATTCGACAAGCCACCATGTTCTTAGGCTTGAATCAATTGAATCAAATCGTCACCGTTGCCCTACTCAAAAAGAACTTTAACGGGAAGGCCTGTATCAGCCTTGAGCGTTTTTGGGATGAATCGTTAGAAGTTGCCATGGCGTGTGCTTGGATTGGCGAAAACTATAAACTCAAGGTGCCAACCGACGAGTTATACACTTTTGGTTTGTTCCACAATATTGGCATTTCAGCCATGGCATTGCGCTACCCGGATTACGTTGAAGTGCTAAAAGAGGTAAACAACAGCTACCGATGCAATGTCACCAAGTTAGAGCGCGATCGTTATCAAACCGACCATGCCATTATTGGTTACTACATTGCCACATCGTGGAACTTACCCAAAGATGCTTGCCAAGTGATTTTGAACCACCACGAAATCGACTTTCTGGATCACTGCCGAGATGAAAAATCGCGGTTGGTTTATGCCATTTTGAAGTGTTCTGAAAGCGCTGTGGTATATAGTCGCCGCCAACAGTTTTCTCCCGATTGGGAGTTAGTGGCTGAAGGGTGTTTGGCGGAGCTAGGTTTAGCCTCCCAAGACTTTGAAGACCTTGTCGAAGACTTTGCTGAGCACTTTTACGACCACGCTTAAGTGAAGATACAATGGAGATAAGGTGGAAATAAAAAAGCACAACACACGTTGTGCTTTTTTGATCTTACTTGCTGAACTCACGCCATCGCATACGTCATGAATCAGCTATTTGCACCAATTAAGACTTACCTAACATGCGTGTTAAGGTTTTATCCTTGTACACAAAATGATGCTTAAGTGCGCCAGCAACGTGAAGCGCTAACAAACCCAGCACCACCCACATCAAAATACCGTGAGCTTGATGACCTAGCGACGCAACCTCTTTACTGTGCGCCACCGCTCTACCCGAAACCGCATCCACGTTTTCAGGCAACAACACCAAACCAAAAATATCCAAGCCGTGTCCACCTGCACCAGACATCATCATGCCTGAAATAGGGAACGCCAACGTGGCAATTAACAATCCCCAGTGAGTTAATTTAGCGAGGAATAGCTCACTCTTTTTCGACTCGCCCAATGGCTCGGGAAAACCTTGCTTTAAGCGCCAAACGACGCGAAAAAGAATCACAGCCAACAGCAAAATGCCAGAGGATTTGTGAATATCGTAGAGTCCGTAAACTTCAAATGATTCCATGTACCAACCAACAGCCAATAGTGAGATCATGCCGATGGCGACCACCCAATGCAGAGCGATGCTTTTTCGTGAGAGTTGATTATTATTCATGCTCGTTACTTCTTAAATAAACCTGTGAGCGCACAATAGTAGAGCCGAAAACCGACATAAAAAAGACACAACGCGCATTGATTGATAAACGACATAAATTGCATCGGCACCCGCATATTGCGTGCTACCAACAACATCAACCAGGTATTCACGGCATTTAATTTTGTCGTTCAATGAGCCTGAAAGCCTTATTACTTCTTGCTTGTAGCAGGTATTTACTTTCCATTTGCAGTAAAAAACACTAAATTTAAGCAACGCTCACCTAACCCTAAGATCACATCACCATGCCCAACACAACCAAGCGCTTGTTCTCTCAATACGGAGACATTATTTTCGTTTTCAGTGCTTGGCTAATTTCCGTTGCTTTGATTGCTTTGGGTAAAGAGTCCCCTTCCCTGCATCCCGGCGAATTGGCTTACTCGGTAAATCGCGGCGTGCTTGCGTTGTTGATCATGTATGTGTTCATGCCGTATTTATTCGAGCGGCGACGCTATTGGCAATTTGGCTTAGCCACACTCCTTGCCTTCCTTGCCTTTGGCTCGATAGAAGAAGGCCTTGTTGAAGCGTACTACTTTCCATTTTCTAGAGGACTCGATGGCTTAAGCCTGCGAGGTGTTCTGATTTTTATCGCGCAATCCCTGCCGCTGATTGCCTCTTTATTCGCCATTAAATTGCTGTGGAATTACAACCAAGCGATCCGTACGGTTCAAGATTTCAAGTTAGAAAAAGCCTCTAACGAGCTGAAGTTTTTAAAGGCGCAAATCAACCCTCATGTGTTGTTTAACAGTTTGAACAACATTTACGCTTATGTGCTGGCAAAAGAAGACATCGCCGGCGATATGCTGCTAAAACTCTCCGATTTGCTCCGATATTTATTGTACGAATGCAGCGCTGAACATGTGAGTTTGCAAAAAGAGTTGGATGCCATCGATAACTACATGGAATTGCAAAAAATGGGCTTGGAAGGGCGCGGCGAAGTCACGTTAACAGTGGAAGGTCACCCGGGCCGTTTAACCATTCCTCCTTGTATTCTGATTACTCTGATCGAGAATTGTTTTAAGCACAGCATGGCCAGCTTAACCGATGGCATCGAAATCAACATTCATATTCATATTGGTAACGACAATTTATTGCGACTGCAAACCACAAATAATTTTGCCAGCCGCGTTGGGCCTTCTGCGGTAGAAAATCGCAATGGCATTGGCCTGTCGAATATCGCCCAACAACTTAAGCTTATTCACGGTGAAAGCGCAAAGCTGACCTACAAAAGCGAAGCGAAAGCATCCATTGATGTGTTCACTGTTAACCTCGTAATTCCTGTAAAAGCATGAACAAAATTAACTGCATCATTATTGAAGACCAAGGGCCGGCGCAGCGCATCCTGAAAGAGTATATTTCTCGATTATCTGACCTGAACTTGGTGGCTACGCACAATAACGCCACAGACAGCTTAGTCACGCTAAATCAAACACGTATCGATATCATCTTTTTGGATTTGCACTTACCTGAAATTGATGGATTCTCGTTTTTAGCCTCATTGCCTAATCCGCCTGCGGTCATCGTGACAACGGCCTATTCTGAGTACGCGTTAAAAGGGTTTGAGCTGAACGTGTTGGATTACCTGCTGAAGCCGTTTTCCTTTCAGCGATTTTTATCTGCCGTTGCAAAATACGAACAAAAGCACCCTATCGCGCCCACGCTCAATGACGAAGCAACCAAGCCTTATGTATTCGCTAAAATTGAAGGGGAACTTAGGCGTTTAGACTTGGTGGATATCAAGTACATTCAAGCGGTTGAAAACTACGTGCAAATTCACACTCAATCGTGCCGTCACATGCTACTTGGCACGTTAAGCAGCTGGCTTGAAAAGCTTCAACCTGCTGGATTTTGTCAGGTGCATAAATCTTATATTGTTAACTTGGCCTGCATTGACCAAATTAAAGCAGACAAGCTAACCATCGAGGAAACCGACATCCCTATCGGTAGGGCGTATAAGAAAGGGTTGATGGATAATCTTCCCTCTCTTTAGCCTGAATGGAATAGGGTATAAATACCCAATAAGTCAGAAGTCAGCGCAGCCCTTTTTAGCCTGCATCGCTTTGCATATCACTCTTGATAGCCCCTTTGGTATCACCATCGACGGAACCTTTGATAACACCCTAGATAGAACCCTAGATAGAACCCTTGATAGCACCACTATTCGGTGGAATGCTGCCAGTGGTAGTGCCGTCCTTTAACATGGTGACTAACAGAGCAGGTAAGAAGGTTAAGCTTAAGAAGGTCGAAACCAAAATCCCGCTCAATACAATAATACCCACGCCGCGATAAAGCTCTGTACCTTCACCGGGGATCAACACTAAAGGCGCAAGACCAAATAAGGTGGTGGCCGTCGACATCAGTATCGGCTTTAAGCGCTTTTGTACGGCTTGTTGAACCGCATCCTTCACTCGCATGTGCTGCTCTAAAACAAATCGACGCGTTTGGTCCACAATAAGGATTGGGTTGTTCACCACCGTGCCAAGCAAAATCAAAAAGCCCAGCATGGTAATCATATCGAAAGGCTGATGGAAACTGCTTAACCCCATCATCCCCAACACGCCATTGATGCCGTTAACAAGCACTAACCCAAGCAAACCGCCCGCCATACCTAAAGGCACGGTTGCCAATATAAAGAGCGGATAGCGCCAGTGAGTGAAAATCGCTACAAGCAGCAGATAGCTCAGCGCCAACGCAATCATAAAGTTCCCAGAAAGCGACGCTTTTGTGGATTCCAGCTGATCTGCCGCGCCGCTAATGCTCACCTTCACACCTTGAGCAATTTTGCCCTGATCCCACAATGCAGGAAGCAGCTCTTCTCTCACGCGTTGCTCGGCTGTTTCTAACGCCAACTCACGCGGTGGAATAATGTAAACCGTCACGGTTCGGTGCCCGTCAACACGTCGCATAGAGTCGCTATTTTTGCTCTCGACCAAATCCGCTAATGCGTTCAAAGGGAGGATTTGCCCTTGTGGCGTAAGCATAGGCGTTGCGGCAAGATCATCGATATTTTGTTGATTACCTGCGCCGCTGAACATGAAGATATCCACTTTGTCATCGTTAAGAATAAACTCATCAACAAATGCCCCATCACTCATGGCGGCAACAGCGTAACCAAACTCATTATTATTGATGCCAAGCTCCGCCAAACGTTGCCAGCGTGGACGAATTTCAATTAACGGTTGCTCCAGCGCTAATGAACGAGGATCGGAATTGATTTGTGGTTTATCGAAACGTTGCTCGGCCTCTTCTACCACCGCTTCTGCGGCTTGGTACAGTTCTGTGATATCGCTCCCCGAAATATCCACGGCCACCGCGCGAGTGCCGCCATCATTGCTGGAAATAATCGAGCCGCGCGCCGAAAATGCCCTCATGCCCGGATAGCTTCTAAACTTCTCGGTAATGGCGTCCATCATGTCGCCGATATAAGCCGGATCAACGGGGGCGCTTAAAAACCAAATACGCCCAATAGACACCGACATCGAGTAATATTCCAAGGGTGGCATGTTGGTTTCGCCCGACAAAAATGCTTGCTCATCGGCATGAATAAACGGCTTGAAGTATTCTCTCAGTTCATCGCCTATTTTTTGCATTTCCGAGAGATTGTAATTGGGCGGAGCAATCATCATTGAAAAGGCTTTTGGCTCTTCGCCTTCTGGCAAGTATTCTGCTGCGGGCATTAGCACATAAGCTGCGCCCATAATGACAACGGCAAACCCAGCCGCACTGACTCTCGCGCGCTCTTTGGTTTCACTGAAAAACGACACTAAATTCATCCAACGCTTAGAAAGCGCAAACTGTTTGCTTTGCTTTAAATCGTCTTTTTTACCTAATCGCGCTAAGGCCACTGGCACCACAAAAATCGCCACCAGCATCGAGGCAATAATGGCTCCCGAAATCGCGATGGCGATATCGGAGTAAAGCTGCCCAGCTTCTTGCTCAACAAACAAAATAGGCGCAAACACTAACACCGTGGTTGCTGTTGAGGCCAATACCGCAGGCCACACTTCTTTTACCCCATTAATCGCAGCCAACTTTTTACTGATGCCTTGGCGCTTGGCTTGCACAATGGATTCCAACACAACAATGGTGTTATCCACCGTCATGCCAATGGCAAACGCCACACCCGCCAAGGAAATCACGTTGATGGTTCGACCAAACATCATCAGCGCCAAAAAGGCCGCAATAGTACAAATTGGAATGCCTATCACACCAACCAATGTGGCCTTACCTGAGCGCAAAAAGTAATACATCACTAAAGTGGCGAGTAACGCGCCGAGCCCTAAGTTCATCCATACATTTTCTAGCGAGCTTTTAACGTAACGGACATCGTCGCTAAGCAATGACAGTTCAAGGCCGTTGTTTTGCAGAAGTTGTTGGTTCAACTCTTCAATCACAGGCAACATTTGGGCTTTGATATCCAGCACGTTAGAGCCGCTTTCTCGCCTAACCGACAAGCTCAGTGTGCGCTCACCATCGGCATAAGAAACACCTCTGGACTCGAAGTGATCGAGCTTTATTTCGGCCACGTCTTTTAAAAGGATATTCGCGTTGTTGCGTCGGCTGATGATCAGATTTTCCAGCTCTTGCAGTTGCTCAAAACGCCCAACAACGCGCAGTAAATATCGGCTTTCACCGCTTTCTAAATCGCCTGCCGACGCATCTCGATTTCGATTGCGGATCGCGCTTCTTACTTGCTGTAAGCTTAGCCCCCGCTGCGCTAGCCCTGCGGCATCTAATTTAATTTGGATTTGGCGCTGCGCACCACCGCCGACCCCAACTTCCGACACACCGGGCACACTTTCCATACGCGGACGAATGTAGTCTTCTGCAAAATCTAACAGCAAATCCACATCCAAATTCATTGGATTACCGGGAAGCGGTTTTAAACGGAAGAACATAAAGGCATTGCTGGAAAATGAGCTGGAAAAAATACGCGGCTGATCCACGTTTTCCGGATACGCAGGCACTTGGCTTAGTGCATTATTGACACGAATCAAGGCATCGTTGGCATCCACACCAAAGGGAAATTCTAGCTCAATAGAAGCGCTACCCATTTCCGCATACGACACCATGCGCTTTAAATTGGGCAAACTGCGCAGGTAACGCTCTTGCTCAATGAGGATTTCTTTTTCAACGTCTTGCGGTGTAGCACCGGGCCACCCTGTCCTAACGGTAATGGTGCGCACTTCCAAATCGGGGATCATTTGCACAGGAATATTCAACGCACCAACAATGCCTAAAATACAGCTGATCATCACCATCACGGTGACAAGCGTGCCTCTTTTTACTGCTGCTTCAATCATAGTGCGCTTTCCTCTACACGATTAACTTGCACTGCTGTACCGTCTTTTAGAAGCTCAACACCTGTAACAACATAGCCTTGTCCTGCTTGTTGTTGATAAATCGCGACGCGGTTACCTTGTTGTTTCACTATGTTCACTTGCACGCGTTTAGCCATGCCATTTTCTACGGCAAATACGCTGTTTCCACCATCTGGGTGCCTTTTAATGGCGGTTTTCGGCAGCCAAACCAACATTTGGCTTTCGCTTGGCAATACGATTTCTGCATTAGCAGACATCCCCGCAATTAAACCCGTATTCGCAGGTACATCAGCATAAGCGGTTAAGGTTCGGCTTTGTTGATCCGAAACGGCCACCAAACGCGTTAACGTCACAGATAAAGACTCACCATTCAGTGCGTCTGGCAGGATATTGACTTGGGCTTGGTGCTTAGTTTGAATCAAACGGTAATACTGCTGCGGAATAGCAAGCTTCAAACGCAATTGGTCTTGCTGAACCAGCGTTAACACCGACGTTTGTGGTGTGACCCACTCTCCTAAATCCGCCCCACGAATTGAAATTACACCAGCAAAGGGGGCATAAAGCGTATGGCGTTTCACGGTTTCTGCTTGCAACGCAACACTCGATGTTTGACGAGTAACTTCCGCTTTTGCGCTTGCCAACTGCGAGCGTCTTTCAGCTAATAATGTTTGCGCCACAAATTGTTGTTTCGATAGTGTGACCAGCTCATCGTATAAGCGCTGAGCCTCGGTTAAGTTAACGTTAGCAACATCCAGTGCGGCGCGGGCTTCATCAAGTGCCAACTTCGATAACGTAGCATCAAGGGTTAACAGCTTTTGGCCAGCGGTAACCTCGTCGCCCACATCAACGAATAACGCCGCAACACGGCCCGACTGTAACGTGGCAAGTTGCGCGTGTTGCACCGCTTCAATAGTGCCGGTTAATGCAATGACTTGTTGATGCGTTTGTGCTGTGGGATAAACCACATCAACCGATTTGGTTTGCGCAAAGACACTCGCGCTAAAGAAAGAAGAAAAAGCCATCAAGACGATGAATAAAGGAAGAGATAAAAAATGCATACTGGTCTCTTTAAGAATGACGATTTCGCCAAAGTTACTGCAAAGCACACAAAAACTCAGCCTTAACGCGGTCTGTTGAACAATAAAATTGATAAACGACCGAATTCAGCATATCAACAACAAGGCGAATAAAGGGCAATACGCTCGGCGAGTTTGTCATCGCATTCACCGCGCAAACACCTTAGGGAATGAACATGCACGTACATTATTTACAGCACGTAGCCTTTGAAAACTTAGGCATGATTGAGCAATGGGTTAACACACGCGGGCACTCGCTTTCTCACACTGCGCTCTATGAAGCGGAACATGAATTACCACAAGTGCAAGATTTCGATATGCTCATTGTGATGGGCGGCCCAATGAGCATCCACGATGAAAAAGACCACCCCTGGTTAATAAAGGAAAAACAACTCGTTCGCGATGCCATTGCCGCCAATAAATACGTGCTGGGAATTTGCCTGGGCGGGCAACTCATTGCAGAGGCGCTTGGTGCAACCGTAAGCCTTGGCTCTGAAAAAGAAATTGGTTGGTTTCCGATCGCCTTTTCAGATGACATTATGGGACACCCATTGCTAAGTGGGTTTAACCTTTCCATGGTGGTATTTCATTGGCATGGCGAGCAATTCTCGCTGCCCCAAGGTGCCATCAGTTTAGGCCGAAGTGCCGTTTGCCCGCATCAAGGCTTCTTGTATGAAAACACCGTATTGGCCTTACAATTTCATTTAGAAATGGACAAAAACGCCATCGAAAAACTCAGCACGGCCTGTTCCGAAGAATTGGTGACATCTCGATTTATACAAAGCCAAGAAGCGATGCTCGAAAAAGCGGAGAAATACCCAAATGACAGCTATTTAATGAAGCTGCTGGATAACTGGGTTGAATTGCGTTGAGGTTGAGCTTAGGTCTGAATTCAAGTTTGACACTTCTTTTCAAATTGAAGTGTCAGATGCTAGCCGGAACTAATACATTTTATGGGGTAAGGGAGGGCTGATTAGCCCTCTATTCAACGACATCAATGATGACTCTTTTATCGTCGGATACAATTCGCTTTAGTACATTCACGCTATTATTAGTCTTCTTTAATGATAGTTTTAGGTTCGATCAATTCATTGCCACTTACCACAGTGGCTTTTTCTGAAGCTTTCTTTGCAGTGTTCTGCGGTGCATGTTCAACGCTCGTGCGGTTGCCGAAATATTGCCGT
>CAXRCC010000160.1:0-6667 GCA_964228975.1 Paraneptunicella sp.
TACCCCTTAGGCGCTTCTCCCCCTGCGATGATGCTTTCAATTTTGCCATCACGAATCAGCACTGTGCCGTTTTCTACTTTGCCCTGATCATCAAAGGTATGCACCGTTGCGCCCGTAATGGCAATGTTGTCTGCCGTTACATTCGCGCTTAAGAAGAGGCCTGCAACAAGCGCTGCAACTTTATTAAATCTGCTCATTATCGCTCTCCTTCACCGGGTTGATCGAGTTCAAAGTCACTAACAGGCCAGTTTTGCGGATCGTTAGTATCAAGCACTAAGGCACCATCAATATAAACGTGCTCTGCTTGCGCATAAGTTGAGAATGGATCAGCGCTCCACAATACCAAATCTGCATCTTTACCGACTTCTAATGAGCCCGTTTGTTCAAAAATACCCATCGATTTAGCGGGGTTTGCCGACAACCACTGCCATGCTTCAGCGCGACTAATATCAATGCCGACACGGTGTGCATTCCCCAACACTTTTGCCGCTTCTTGGTTTAAGCGTTGAATCCCCAAATCGCTGTCGGAATGAACGATGGCACAGGCTTTTGCCTGATGAACTAGGGCCACATTTTCTTGAATACCGTCGTAAGCTTCGAGTTTAAAGCCCCACCAGTCTGCCCACATTGAAGAGCACACATTGTTTTGCGCTAATTCATCTGCAATTTTGTAGGCTTCAACCGCGTGATGGAAGCTGCTAATTTGATAATCAAACTCTTTCATCACATCCATCATCACCATCATTTCATCAGCGCGGTAACAATGCATGTGTACTTTAATATCACCCTCTAATACGCCAGCTAACGTATCGAGTTTTAAATCTTGTTTCGGTGCCTGAACATCTTCACCTTTAGCGTGTTTTTCGCGGTAATCTTCCCACTTTTTCTTGTACTCTTGAGCATCAATCCACGCTTGACGGTAACCCGCCACGTTACCCATACGTGTCGCTGGACCGCCCTTTTCGCCATAAACTCGCTTAGGGTTCTCACCACAGGCCATTTTTAAACCATGAGGCGCACCGGGGAATTTCATATCTTGCACAGAACGATGTGGAACATTCTTAAGCGTTACCGTTCTGCCCCCCACTAAATTGGCGGAGCCAGGTAAGATTTGTAAAGCGGTAATCCCGCCCGCCAGTGCCGACGAAAAGCCCGCATCTTGAGGCCATACGCCATGCTCTGCCCACACTTCTGCGGTAACAGGCTTAGTCATTTCGTTGCCATCGGCATGGGCGTGAACTTCTGGCGTTGGATAAACCCCTAAATGACTGTGCGTGTCGATAATACCGGGAGTAAGCCACTTGCCTTTACCGTCAATCACTTTGGCATTTTGTGGCACATCAATCGCTTGACCAACGGCTTTGATGTCGCCGTCTTGCATCAGTAACATGCCGTTTTCGATCATGCCGCCGATACCGTCTAACAGCGTCACATTCTTGATCACGGTTGCTTCGCTAGGTAACGGTTGATAGGTACTGGGGAAAGGGTCTTTTTTTAATTCTACGAGCGGTTTTTGCTCTTGGGGGGGCTTTTCGCTGCATGCGATTAGCATCGCGCCTGAAGCCGCTACAATAGCGAGCTTAACGGCTGAGCCTACCTGCATACTGCGCGTAGCACTGCGAGTGTGGTTCTTATTTTTCATGTTATTTTCATTCTCATCGGTTTTTGCCGCTGAGACAGGCTAAGGAGTTAGCTAAGACTTTGCAACGCTTTTGATAATTTGAAACAAAATCTATGAAAATAAGGGGCTAGCGATACCGATTGAGCACATTCACAATCTCTTCTGAGCTGTGTAATACACGCACTTCACGATACAAGGTATCAGCTTGTTCGTATTGCATAATGATGTAACGCAACCATTGCTTAATTCGATTCGGATAGTATTTGGCTTTTTGCCCGTAGCGCTCGTAACCCGAGTATTTCACCAACAATGCAATCACTTCATCCCACGGCATTTTAACTTGGTCGCCTTTTACCACATGAGCCAAATTAGGCATGGCTAGTGCCCCGCGACCTAGCATTAAATCGGTACATTCCGATTCCTGCTGACAGCGCAGTGCATCTTCTCGATTCCAAATTTCACCATTGGCAATGATGGGAACGGCCACTTCCTTTTTTACTTTGGCAATCCAATCCCAGTAAGCAGGAGGTTTGTAGCCTTCTTCTTTAGTACGAGCAGGAATAACAAGGTGAGCAGAGCCTGCTTCCGCTAAGGCGTGTGCATTTTCGATAGCAAGGGATTTGTCACTGAAGCCTAAACGCATTTTAGATGTCACAGGTTGATCATCAGGCACTGCATCACGAACGGCTTTAACGATATTGTACAGCGTGTCTGGCTCTTTCAGTAACACCGCGCCGCCTTTGCTTTTATTGACGGTTTTAGCGGGGCAACCAAAGTTTAAATCAACGCCATGAGAGCCTAACTCCACCGCTCTTACGGCGTTTTCTGCCAGCCAATTTGGCTCCTGACCCAGCAGCTGAACGCGAACAGGTGTACCCGATGCCGTAAAACCGCCCTCTTTTAACTCTGGGCAAATACGGTGAAATACACGGCGCGGCAACAGTTGGTCAACGACACGTACAAACTCCGTGACACACATATCAAAACCGCCAATGTGTGTCAGCATATCTCGCATTAAATGATCAACCACCCCTTCCATCGGGGCTAAGTAAAGCCGCATACCTAATTACCGCACTCTTAATCGTACTTTTGTTGTACTTCGCTTGAAAGGCGCGCAGTCTAGCGGTGTTCGAATTACAATGCAATTTCCAAATTAGCGATGTCGCTGTGTTGGTTATCGCCTTTCGTTTTAGGTTTTGCTGGTACGGCGCAACACATTACGATTTCATCTTCCGCATGCTCGCAAACTGGCTCAGTGATGTAGTGGACTTCGCCTGACACTTTCTTCACTTTGCAACTACCACATCGACCATTACGACAACCGTATTGCGCTTCTACGCCGTGAGCTTCTGCAAAGGCCAATAACGTACCGGAATCGGGAGTCCAACCTTGCTCAAACTCAGTGTTTTTAAACGTCACTAATGCCGCTTCTGCGGCTTGTGAATCAGGTGCTTTATCTTCATGGTTAGCGGCACTATCTTGAGAGGATTGAGAGGCTGGCGCATCACTCGCAACGTCTTCTAAAGCCTTTTTTCTCGTTAGCGTCGAATCACCAAAAGATTCAGCAAAAATGTGCTGATCGGGCACACCCAAATGCAAACAGAGTTCATACATATCTTGCATGAATTCACCCGGACCACATAAATAAAAATCGTAGTTTGCTAAGGGCAGTGCAGCCTGCAAAAAGCCTTCTGAAATGCGGCCTCGACACTGGTAATCCTGACGCGGTTCATCATCGTCTTTAGGGGCACTAAAAGCCCAAAATGCACGCACTAACCCGGCTGAGGCTTGTTCTAATTTGCCAATTTCTTCCTTAAAGTTTTGCTCTTCCCCATTTTTGACACCTGCGAGCAAAGTAATGGGACGTAAATGCCGAGTGCGCATCGCATCTTTTAACGCATAATGCAGCATAGACACCATAGGCGTAATGCCAATACCCGCTGCTAATAATACTGCTGGGCGCTGTGGTTTCACATCAAAGAAGAAATCGCCTGATGGCGCAAGAAACGATAAGGTATCGCCTGTTTTAATGTTATCGTGCAAAAACTGAGAAAACGTGCCCTGTTCTTCGCGTTTCACACTAATGCGATAATAAGCCTCACCCGGAGCACTGGAAACGGTGTAACAACGCGTTTCTTCCTTGCCGTTGATATCGGCTTTTAGCGTCAGAAACTGCCCGCCCTTGAACGGGGGAAGCTTGCTCGTGCCAAGCGACAGATAAAACGATTTCACCAAACGACTTTCTTGCTTGATGTCTGCAACCGTTATGGGTTGCCACGTGTTACCTTTCTCCACAGACGCTTTAGTCTGCTCGGCGTCTTTCCAGGTGCCTGTAACTTGCGTGGTATCGGCATAGTCGTTGAACTGCCAACGAAAGGGCAAGGCGTTTTCTAGCCACCTCCCCTCTTTTATTTTAAAGCGCCATAACCTTTCCGCACCTTCAAAATACTGTGTATCAGGATCGTCCCATAAAATTTCTGCATCCCCTGTTAGTGACAATACATTGCCCGTTTCAAAATCGATGAAAAGGATGCCTGTTGCAGGATTAGATTCAATATTGCCCAACGTGAAGAACATAAAATTCCCCAGATAATCGGGAATAGTTAGGGTGTTGTCATCGTCCACGCGCACAAAACCGGGCTTGCCGCCACGGTGAGACACATCCGCCCCCGTGCTCGGTTGCCCTTCTTCAATTTTTGAGTGCGTAGCAACAAAAAAGGTATCGGATTTTTCAATCACAGCGCGTGTGGTATCGTTCAAAGAATGAATAACATGGGTTTTCGGTGCAGACGGATTAGGATGATGTTGAATATGGCGAGTTTGAATATATTGCGGGCAATTACCACACGTTTGCACCACGTCTAAATGCAGCGCGCCATCGTTTTTCGCCAGCTTGCCAGATAAACGATTACGACGTCGTGTGGGTAACTCAATGCCCAGCATGCCTACGTACATGCCTTCATTCATAGCATCAGTGAGGGGGTCACCTTCAAGCGGCTTGGCATCAATAATCAGCTTTCTTGGATCAGGAGACGTTGCAAAACCGGGCTCTCCGTGAAGAATCGACGCCCAAACTTGTTGTTTTTTATCCTGATAACCCACGAACAAAAAAGGCAGTTGTTGGTAAAAATCGCGATGCTGATCTGGCATGAAATCGCGGATCATACGACCGCCCATACCCGACATCTGCTTATCAATACCTAACCGTTTGTGAATCTTTTGTTCGCCTTCATGAAAAGGAGAAAGTGCTGAACCTGCCGCCATAGAAAGTGCCCCTGTGATAATGCTTAACGTATAACTACTTAACTAAACCCACTTTAGACACCATCATAGGTGCAAAACCCTGCAACGCTTCGACGCGCGCCAACCACTGACGCACATTGTCATACTCTGCTAAATCAACGTTGCCTTCTGGCGCTTTGGCGATATAAGAGTAATGTGCCACATCCGCAATCGTTGGCTTGTCGCCCACTAACCACGTTTGGCCTTGAAGCATCGTGTTGAACGTCGCAAGGAAGCCGTGCGCCGCAGAAATCGTTGCATCTGCATCATATGGGGCATTAAATAGCGTGATTAATCTCGCACGTGCAGGGCCGGCAGCTAATTGGCCTGCGGCTAATGACATAAACTGTTGCACTTGGGCCGCTGCAACCGCGTTTTCTGGTAGCCACTGGCCTGATTTGTCGTAGGTTTTAGCAAGGTAAACAAGAATCGCGTTTGAATCGAATAAGGTCAAATCGCCATCTTTTAAAACGGGAACTTGGCCAAATGGATTCATGGCAAGGAAGTCCGGCTGCTTATGCGCGCCTTTCATTAGGTCAACATCAACCATGTCGAATTCTAAGCCAAGGAGTGATAAGAAAAGCTCAACGCGATGCGCATGGCCTGAAACGGGGTGACGATAAAGCGTGATATTTGACATTGTATTTCCTTTTGAGGTTATTTAAGCGATATAGCCAAACCTAGCGCAGTGTTTCACCACGCCAACAGCAGGTTTAGACAGGACCTCAAAATCCGGTTTTTATTTCATTTATTCAAATTCCTTATTCCAATAAAAAGTATTGGAAATTCAAATAAATCGGGAAAAAGCCTAAAAACCGTATGGCATTACCCGAAAGTGGGGAAAAACGCGGTATCACGCGAGTTGTTACAAAACGTGTTAATAACCTGACACCTTGCCTCTGAGCGACTTCACTTTGCCTCGCTTCGACTTGGAGTCCATGCGTTTTTGCTTAGCAGCACGCGAAGGTTTTGTCGCCCTCCTGGCTTTTTGTACCACGGTAACACTTTTAATCAACGCCACGAGTCGTTCAATGGCATCTTCGCGGTTTTGTTCTTGCGTGCGGTATTGCTGCGCTTTGATAATAATGGTGCCATCTTTCGTGAGACGATGATCCGAGAGCGCTAACAGCTGTTCTTTATAAAACGCAGGCAACGAGGAAGTATGAATATTGAAGCGTAAATGAATGGCACTGGACACCTTATTCACATTTTGACCACCCGCCCCTTGGGCGCGGATCCCTGTCATTTCCACTTCGTCTTCAGAAATGGAAACCGCATTACTGATTTTAATCATGGTTTGTCCTTTTAATTGATAAGGGAGCATCCTGCTTCACCTTTATACTCTTTTTAAACAATCGGCTCTATGATGCATTGCGTTCAACGGATGTTCAAAGCATTGCTGTGAACCAAACGCAAAAAAGCCGCTATAAAAGCGGCTTTTTCACTGAGTGCAAGATTAAACCTGACTCAAATATGGCGTCCCCTAGGGGATTCGAACCCCTGTTACCGCCGTGAAAGGGCGGTGTCCTAGGCCTCTAGACGAAGGGGACAGAACTCAAATTTTTGTACACTTTAATGATAGCTTACGCTTTCATTTTAGCTCGATTTTTCAGGATAAATCTCGCTAACTTACGGCTGTACAACCGAAAATATGGCGTCCCCTAGGGGATTCGAACCCCTGTTACCGCCGTGAAAGGGCGGTGTCCTAGGCCTCTAGACGAAGGGGACAGAATATATTTTCATTTGCATAATTACATTGATAGG
>CAXRCC010000161.1:0-17073 GCA_964228975.1 Paraneptunicella sp.
GGTGATTATTGCAGAGTGTGATAACGCAGCGGAGCACGGCGAAACTGAAATGCGCGAAATGAGCGTGATTATCAAGTTTTATCAGTTAGCCGCGCAGTTATCACAACTGGCTGAAGGCTTCTTTGACTCTCCTTCTCAGCAGTTAAAAACCGTTGCGGTCACGGGCACAAATGGCAAAACGTCAACAGCTCATTTTGTTGCACAACTCGGTGAACTGCTCGGTGAAAGAAGCGCATTGGTCGGCACGTTAGGTGCGGGTTTTCCAGACTCAATGCAAAAAACAGCGAACACCACGCCAGATGCCATTACGATGCATCGTATTTTAGCGGATGTGCGCGCAGAAGGGGCCAAAGCGGTTGCGTTTGAAGCATCGTCGCATGCCTTGGTACAAAACCGGATCCGTCATTTACATACCGATGTTGCGGTATTTACAAACCTGACTCGTGATCATTTGGATTATCACGGCAGCATGGAAGATTATGCTAAGGCAAAGCGCTTATTGCTGAATCAGCCCGGGTTACAAAAAGCGGTGCTGAATATGGGGGATCCTGAATACAAAAATTGGTTAGCGAACCTTCCTGAGAAGGTGTTGCCCGTTTTGTTTGGAATTGACGAGCAAAAGCCAGCATCGGGCGATTACTGTATTGCCAAAAACTTAGATTACAACGCATCTGGTGTGACTTTTGACTTACACAGCAGTTGGGGCAATGCAAAGGTACAATGCGCTTTACTGGGCCACTTTAACGTTGCCAATTTATTAGGGGCGATTGCCGCGCAATTATCATTAGGGGCTGATTTTGAATCCTTGACCGTTGCAGTAAGCAAGGTGCGTCCGGTTCCAGGACGTATGGAGCTATTTGAACATGCTAAAACGGCCACTTTCGTCGTGGACTACGCTCACACGCCAGATGCACTAGAGAACGTGCTTATTGCGATTAAACGCCACGCACCTGGCAAATTGTGGTGTGTATTTGGTTGTGGCGGAGAAAGAGACCACGGCAAACGTCCAATGATGGGGAAAGTCGCGGAGACAAATGCAGATCGCGTGGTATTAACTAGCGACAACAGCCGCGGTGAATCTACAGATGCCATTATCCAAGACATTTTGAGCGGTGTGTCGAGCCAATTCTCTCAATCAGATGATTTATACATTGTGCCAGAGCGCACAGATGCAGTGAAAGCTGCAATGAAGCAAGCCGCCACCGATGATGTGGTCGTCCTTGCAGGTAAAGGGCATGAAGATTATCAAATCGTTAATGGGCAAAAAACGTCCTATGACGAGCGTGAATATCTACAAACACTACTATCAGAGGTAGAGCAATGATTCCGGTAACACTCGAGTGGGTCGCAGAGAAAGTCAACGGAAAACACGTTGGGGAAAACCTGACCGTAGAAAGTGTTAGTACAGACACGAGAAAAATCGCGAAAGACGATTTATTCATTGCGCTAAGTGGACCAAATTTTGATGGTCACCAGTTTGTTGAACAGGCCAAAGAAAAAGGTGCTGTAGCCGTTGTTGTTGAAAGGGCATTAGCAATTGATATTCCACAGATCATTGTGGATGACTGCAAAATGGCATTAGGCAAGCTCGGCGCGGCAATAAAAGCGGAAGTTAACCCGTTAACTGTAGGTATTACTGGCAGTTGCGGTAAAACCACCGTGAAAGAAATGGTCGCTGAAATTTTATCTTCTCGTGGCAATGTACTGGCAACAGAGGGCAATTTTAATAACGATATTGGCGTACCGTTAACGTTGTTACGACTAGAGCACGCTCACGACTTTGCCGTGGTCGAAATGGGGGCGAATCATCTCGGTGAAATTGCTTACACCTGCTCCCTAACCAAGCCCAATGTGAGCACCATTGTAAATGCGGCGGCATCACACTTAGAGGGCTTTGGCTCTTTATTAGGGGTGGCAAGAGCAAAAAGTGAAATATTCAAAGGGCTCGATAACGACTGCACCGCCATTTTGAATAAAGACAGCCAATTTTTCGATTTCTGGAGAGGAAAATCTTCTCACGTAACGCAACAGTGCTTTTCGATGGAAGAGGGTGTTGAAGCGGACTTTAGCGCAGGCGACATTACCTTGGGTATGGATGGGTGCGCGCAATTTGAGTTGAGCACGCCACAAGGAGCAACGTGGATAAGCTTGCCACTTCCCGGTGTGCATAATGTGAATAACGCATTGGCTGCGGCGTCGTTGTCGATGGCAGTCGGTGCAACGCTTGAAGATATCAAAATGGGGCTGCAAGGCATGGGGCAGATTAAAGGCCGCCTCAATGTGAAACAGCTTACCAGCCAGGTTCGCTTACTGGACGATACCTACAATGCCAATGTGGCGTCAGTGAATGCGGCGATTGATTTGCTAGCAAGCTTTTCAGGACGCCGAATTCTTGTGTTAGGCGATATGGCCGAGTTAGGAGACAAAGGGCGTTATTATCACGAGCAGGTTGGTGAGCACGCCTTAGAAAGTCGCATCGACGCGGTATACACCTTTGGTGTGTTGAGCCGACATACCAGCGATGTGTTTGATCGTAAAGGGAAGCACTTCAACGATATCGATCAGTTAGTTGAAGCATTAAATCAGGACTTTTCACATGAAAAGTGTGACATCAGTATTTTAGTAAAAGGCTCACGCAGTGCTCGAATGGAGCGCGTAGTTGCGGCTTTGGAGGTATCCCCTGTGGGAAAGTTGGAACGCGTTAGGGAGTCGGTTGCATGTTAATTTTGCTTGCTCAGTGGTTAGAGCAATTCGACCCTGGTTTTAACGTATTTTCTTATTTAACAATGCGTGCCATTTTAAGCACGCTAACGGCGTTATTGATTGCAATTTTCATGGGGCCTCGAGTGATTCGATACCTACAGAAAATGCAAATTGGTCAAACGGTTCGAGAGGATGGGCCACAGTCGCATTTATCCAAATCTGGTACCCCCACGATGGGCGGCGTACTTATCTTGGGGGCGATTTTAGTCAGCGTATTTTTATGGGCTGATTTGAATAACCGTTATGTATGGGCAACGGTTGGCATCATCTTTAGTTACGGTGTGATTGGCTTTGTTGATGACTACCGCAAAGTAATTCGTAAAGACCCAAAAGGGCTCATCGCAAAGTGGAAGTTTTTCTGGCAGTCGGTTGTGGCCATTATCGTGGCATTTTACTTGTTTGCGACAAGCCAAGATCCGAATGAAACCACGTTATTCGTGCCTTTCTTTAAGGAGGTGATGCCACAACTTGGTTTGTTTTTCATTGTTGTATCGTACTTCGTGATTGTGGGGACGAGTAATGCGGTGAATTTAACCGATGGGCTTGACGGGCTGGCCATTGTACCAACGATATTGGTGGCAGGTGCTTTTGCTATTTTTGCCTACGTCACAGGTAACGTGAACTTTTCATCTTACTTGAATATTCCGCATTTGCCCTTAGCGAGTGAACTCGTGGTGGTGTGTACTGCAATTGTTGGCGCTGGCCTTGGTTTTTTGTGGTTTAACACGTATCCGGCGCAAGTTTTCATGGGCGATGTTGGCTCACTCGCACTTGGCGGTGCGCTTGGCATCATTGCGGTATTGGTTCGACAAGAGTTGGTTTTGGTGATCATGGGAGGCATTTTCGTCGTGGAAGCGCTCTCGGTCATTTTACAGGTGGGGTCATTCAAACTTCGCGGGCAACGCATTTTCAGAATGGCGCCTATCCATCATCACTACGAATTGAAAGGCTGGCCAGAGCCGCGAGTGATTGTCCGTTTTTGGATTATTTCGATTATTTTGGTGCTGATTGGATTAGCAACACTAAAATTAAGGTAAGTAGGCAAATAACATCATGCACGTTTTAAGCGATTTAGTTAACAAACACATTACCGTGGTCGGTTTAGGACTGACCGGGCGTTCGTGTGTGCGTTTCTTAAAATCGCAACAGCGTGATTGGAATATTACGATTGCTGCAATGGATTCTCGCGATAACGTCAAGCCGGAATCTGATATTGAATGTTGTTTAGGCGCCTGGGACGAAACACTGTTATCTAAAACGGATGTGATTGTGCTAAGCCCAGGAATTGCAAAGTCGACCCCTCATATCGCCGCCGCGATTGAAGCAGGTAAACACGTTATTGGCGATATTGAATTATTTGCTTTGTATTTGAACGCGCACTCACCGCGTCAATCTGTTGTTGGCGTTACTGGCTCAAACGGTAAATCTACCGTTGTTACCCTGATTCATGAGATTGCACAAGCTGCGGGTTTACATTCGGCACTTGGCGGAAATATCGGTACGCCAGTACTCGATCTGATTTCACCAGATATCGATTTATACATTCTTGAGTTATCCAGTTTTCAGTTAGAAACCACGAACAGCCTTGTGCTTGAGTCCGCCTGTATCTTGAACGTCAGTGAAGATCATATGGATCGCTACAGCAGTTTTGATGATTACGTTAAGGCCAAGCAGAAAATTTATGCTCAAACGAAACGAGCGGTGTATTTCCAAGAAGACACTAATACGTATCCGCTAGCGACAAGCCATGTTAAGGGGATGGGTGAGCACGCGCAAGCTATCAGTATGAGCACAAAGTCCGAAGGTTGGTCGTTGTCATCCGATGGGCGCAGTGTGTGTTTTCAAGGTGAAGTACTGCTTAGTATTGATGAAACAAAGTTAGCAGGCACCCATAACCTATTGAATATTCAAGCGGCGCTGGCCATTTGTTTAGATGTAGGTATTCCGCTGACTGTTGCTGTTCAAGCAGTGAAGCAATTTAACGGTTTAGCGCATCGTTGTCAGAAGGTCGCCAGCATTCATGGGGTGACGTGGATTAACGACTCAAAAGCAACGAATGCAGGGGCGACGTTAGCTGCTATTAAAGGTTTACTGCCAACATTACAGGGTAAGTTGTACTTGCTGGTGGGCGGGGATGCTAAGGGCGCAGATGTGTCATTACTTAAACCGGCCTTTAGTTCCGATGTGGAAAACGTCTTTTGCTTTGGGCAAGACGCCGCGTTATTTACTGCTTTAGCGCCTAACGTGACTCAAGTTGACTCCATGAATGATGCGATTCGCGTTGCGGCGAGCATTGCAACAGAGGGCGATGTCGTGTTGTTGTCCCCGGCATGTGCAAGCTTTGATATGTTCGATAGCTACATCCATCGAGGTGAGTGCTTTGTTGAAGCTGTGGAGGCCGTAGCGTGATGTTTTCTCAATGGTTCTCGAATAACCGTGCAACGGGTGCCGCAACGATGGCGGCGGATACCGCGGTACTCAATACCGAGGTGGACGATAAAGCGCCAGTACTGCAAAAGCTGTTTAAGAAGAAACACGATATTCATACAAGCTTTAAGCCTTATGATCTGAGCTTATTGCTGGTGGCATTTACCTTGCTTTGTATTGGTTTTGTCATGGTAACGTCGGCATCAATGCCCGTTGCAGAACGCATGTTCGATAACCCATTTCATTTTGCTATTCGTCACGCCATTTATATGGTCATTGCCATACTGGCAGCATCAATCACCATGATGATCCCCATGACGTGGTGGCGAATTAGCAACGGTTGGTTGCTGCTATTAGCTATTGCTTTATTGTTCGCGGTATTGCTAATCGGGCGCACGGTGAATGGGAGTACGCGTTGGTTGGTGATTGGACCATTTACCGTGCAAGCAGCGGAGCCTGCAAAATTGTTTTTCTTCGTTTACTTGGCGGGCTATTTGGTGCGCAGGTATGAAGAGGTTACCGAAAATTTAAAAGGGTTTATAAAGCCTTTAGTGGTGTTCTTCCTTCTCGCGTTATTACTGCTTCGTCAGCCAGATTTAGGCACGGTGGTCGTTATGTTCGCCACCACGGTCAGCTTACTGTTTTTGGCTGGAGCAAAATTGTGGCAGTTCTTCGGGTTGGCATTTGCCGGTATTTCAGCAGTAGTGGCATTGATTGTTTTTGAAGAATACCGAATGAAGCGGGTGACATCGTTTTTGGACCCGTGGGCCGATCCTTTTGGGACCGGATATCAGCTTACACAGTCTTTAATGGCGTTTGGTCGCGGCAATGTATTTGGTCAAGGCCTTGGTAACAGTTTACAAAAATTGGAATTTCTGCCCGAGGCGCATACCGATTTTATTATCGCTATTATTGCAGAAGAACTTGGTTTTACAGGTGTTTTAGCCGTGCTGGCTTTGCTTTTTTTCATCACGATTAAAGCTCTGATTATTGGGAACCGCGCATTGCAGAAAAACCTACCATTTGAAGGCTTTCTCGCTTATGCCATTGGTGTTTGGGTGGCCTTTCATACGGCCGTTAATGTTGGGGCAAGTGCAGGCGCATTGCCCACAAAAGGACTGACTTTGCCGCTGGTTAGCTCCGGTGGTTCAAGTCTCATTATTATGTGTATCGCTATTGCGCTGTTGGTGAGAATCGACTTTGAATTGCGCGTCATTGGCGTGCAAGCCCTCACCAGTAAGGGGCGAAAGACAAAAAGCTCAAGTCGTACAAAATCGAAGACCACAGCTGATAAGGCTACGTCTTCTGTTGCTCAGCCAAGTTTGCAAGGAGACGTAAATGACTAAGCGTCTTCTTGTTATGGCCGGAGGCACTGGCGGGCATATTTTCCCGGGTATTGCTGTCGCCAATGAGTTGAAGCAACAGGGCTGGGCGATCCATTGGCTGGGCACGCAAGCGCGAATGGAGGCACAACTTGTTCCCAAAGCAGGTTATGACATTAGCTTTATTGATGTTGCCGGTGTGAGAGGCAATGGCCTTGCCCGATTGTTGGCCGCGCCGTTTCATATTATTAAGTCGATTTGGCAGGCTGTGGCGGTGATGAAGCAGTTCAAACCGGATGTGGTGCTTGGCATGGGCGGTTTTGCAGCGGGTCCGGGTGGTATTGCGGCTTGGTTGCTAGGCATACCTATTGTTATTCACGAGCAAAATGCCGTGCCTGGAATGACCAACAAAATTTTGAGTAAAGTGGCGAGCAAGTTGCTCGTTGGATTTCAGCAAGCATTTGCGGGCAATAAGAAAGCAAGTTGGGTTGGCAATCCAGTCAGGGCAGAGTTTGCTGGAATTGAAGATAAGAAAGCGGCATCAAAACGAGCCTTAAACCTGCTAGTTGTAGGAGGAAGCTTAGGCGCGAAGTGTTTGAATGATTTTGTCCCGCAGGCAGTTTCATCCGTGATGGGCGCAGCGCAAGCTAATGCGATTGTGGTGCAACATCAATGTGGTAAAGGTAATAAAGAAACGGTTTTCGAGGCATACACACACCAAGTAGGGGATGTGTGTCGTTGGGAGGTGTCTGAATTTATCGAAGATATGGTTTCAGCATATCAATGGGCCGATGTTATTATTTGTCGTGCAGGCGCGCTAACAGTAGCAGAAGTTGCTGTTTCGGGTCGCTGCGCCATATTCGTCCCACTCCCTCATGCTGTCGACGATCATCAAACACTTAATGCACGATCTTTAGTTGATTCTGATGCAGGGATTTTACTGCCTCAAGCAGAATTGCAATCGGGCAGGTTGGTACAAATATTAAATGAATTAATCGTTTCACCTGAACGGGTGGAGTCATTAGCAGTAAAAGCCAAACAGTTGGCGAAAGTAGATGCCACAGAGCAGGTGGCTAAGGTTTGCATGGAATTAAGTAAGGTGGGTGCGTGAAGCAGGTTAGCTATTCAGTACCCGAAATGAGAAGAATTAAGCAAATCCACTTCATCGGTATCGGTGGTGTGGGTATGGGCGGCATCGCAGAAGTTTTGCTAAATGAAGGTTATGCGGTGTCAGGCTCGGATAAGCAGGCTAGCCAAATGACGCGTCATTTAGAAAAGCTAGGTGCGCAGGTGTATTTTTCTCACAGTGAAGAGAACGTTAAAAACGTTGATGTGGTTGTGGTGTCTAGCGCGATTAGCCTCGACAACCCTGAAATAGTCGCCGCGAATGAAGCACGTATTCCAGTTATTCGTCGCGCGGAAATGCTCGCTGAATTGATGCGTTTTCGTCATGGCATTGCCGTGGCAGGTACGCATGGTAAAACAACGACCACGAGCTTATTGGCAACCATTTTTAATCAAGCAGGGCTTGACCCAACGTTCGTTATTGGTGGCAAGCTGAATAGTTTAGGAAGCAATGCTCGCTTAGGCAGCAGCCGTTACTTTATTGCTGAAGCGGATGAGAGCGATGCTTCTTTTGTACACTTGCAGCCAATGATGTCTATTGTGACCAATATTGAAGCAGATCACATGGATACGTACGGGGGGGATTTTCAAAAGGTGCAAGACACCTTTGTTGAGTTTCTCCACAACTTGCCGTTTTACGGGCTGGCAGTGGTATGTGGCGATGATCCCATTATTCAATCACTGTTGCCGGAGATTGGCCGTCAATATGTTACTTACGGCTTAAGTGAGGGCGTTGATGTTAGAGCTGTTGATATTACAACAGGCTTTAATCAAAGCCATTTTGTTGTGAAGCGAAAAGATAAACAGGATTTAGCATTAACGCTTAATTTGCCTGGCGATCACAACATATTGAATGCACTGGCAGCCATTGCTGTGGCAACAGAAGAAGGCATTCAAGATGAAGATTTAAAAGCGGCGCTGTCTACCTTTGATGGGATTGGCAGACGTTTTGAGTTATTGGGCGATTTTGAAAACGAGATCGGTAATATCACGTTGGTTGATGATTATGGCCATCATCCAACGGAAGTTGAGGTTACAATAGCCGCCGCAAGAAAGAACTGGCCTGATAGAAGGCTGGTTATGGCTTATCAGCCGCATCGCTATACGCGAACGCGAGACCTGTATGAAGATTTTGTACGCGTACTGTCTCAAGTGGATGTGTTGTTGTTGCTCGATGTTTATTCAGCTGGTGAAGAGCTGATTGATGGAGCAGATAGTAAAGCCTTGTGTCGCTCCATTCGCCAACGCGGGCAAATCGAACCCATTTATGTGGGGCAGCCAGAAGAGCTGCAAGCCGTTATTGCGGATGTGATGAAAGACGGAGATGTATTGTTAACGCAAGGTGCGGGCAATATTGGTCGAATCGCGAAAGATTTAGAACAAAGCAAACTTTTACAAGTTGAGCTGCGAAAGAATAAGCCATCTAACTAAGTGAAGTTTGGGGAAAGAAATAGATGATGAATAACTCAGATCTCAAACAAAAGTTCGGAAAAGTTGCCGTGCTCTTTGGTGGAGATTCTGCTGAACGAGAAGTCTCCCTTAACTCTGGGAATGCCGTGCTTGTTGCCTTAAAAGAAGCTGGGTGTGATGCGCATCGTTTTGATCCTGCCGAACAACCTTTGTCTCAATTGGTTGAACAAGGCTTCGACAGAGCGTTTATTGTGCTTCATGGCCGAGGTGGTGAAGATGGCACTGTTCAAGGGGCGCTGGAGTACTTAAAAGTTCCTTATACCGGTAGCCGTGTGCTTGGTTCGGCGTTAGGTATGGATAAAGTGCGCTGTAAGCAAATATTCCAAGCCTGTGGTTTGCCTACAGCGGAGTATCGCGTTGTATACCAAGACTCTGTAAAAACTGAGGATCTTGAGCGTTTATTGGCTTCTTTAGGCGGGGTGGTGATGGTGAAGCCCGCCCTAGAAGGTTCAAGCATAGGTATGAATAAAGTTACCAATCATAGTGACTTTATCAGTGCGCTTGAGGATGCTTTCCAATATGATCACAAGGTTTTGGTTGAGCGTTACATCACAGGTAAAGAATACACGGTATCGATGCTTAAGGGGCAGGCGCTTCCCTCAATTAGTATGGAAACGCCACGAACGTTTTACGACTACAAAGCAAAGTATCAGGTGGATACCACTGAATATCACTGCCCGAGTGGTTTAACAAATGAAGAAGAAAACCAATTAGCGACTATCGCTGAAAAGGCGTTTGCTGCTGTCGGTGCATCCGGTTGGGGTCGCGTTGACTTTATGCAGGATGAAAGCGGGCAGTATTATCTGCTTGAAGTGAATACGGTTCCGGGCATGACGCAAAAGAGTCTTGTCCCAATGGCAGCCAAACAACGTGGCCTGAATTTTCAAGCCCTGTGTGTGGCGGTGCTTGAAACGAGTTTAAGCGAAGGCTTATAAGTGAGCACGGAAGTTGCTAGCCCTTGGCGAAACGTAAGACTTTGGTTAGGGTTCGCATTTTTTTTGATTGTCATGGTGCTGCTAGGGTATCTGTGGCACAGCATTACAAGCTGGCTGGAAGATGAACAACGTGTTCCGCTAAAAAATATATTAGTGGCAGGTGAAAGAACATTTTTGGCTGATACGGATATACGCCAAGCGGTAAAACGTGGGCAACAGGGCAGCTTTATCGAGCTAAATGTTGATAAAGCTCACGATGATGTCGAAGCCTTGCCGTGGGTTTATCGCGCATCGGTTCGCAAGCAGTGGCCAAGTACATTGCGTGTGTATGTTGTGGAACAGCAACCCGTTGCGCAATGGCATGACGATATGCTGCTGAATCAGTTTGGTGAAAGTTTCCAAGCGAAAGCGCCCGAAGCGTTAAAAGGGTTGCCAGTTTTATTTGGCCCAGGTGGGAGCGAGAAAACAGCGCTTGAAGGATATCGCTCCATGCAAGGCTTGCTGCAATCAACGGGGTTGCAAATAGAAGAGTTGTCACTGAGCGAGCGTTTCGCGTGGCACCTTCGTTTGAATAACGACATTAACTTGGATTTAGGTAGAACCGAGTTTATGGGGCGGTTACAACGGTTTATCGATATTTATCCGTTGTTATTGAAAAATGATAAAGAGGTGAGTTACGTCGACCTGCGCTACGACACAGGTTTAGCGGTCGGGTGGCGTGACTTGGAACAAAAGAAAAATTAATGCACTCAGCATAATGTGTAGATGCTAAGCGCTACTTAATATAGGCAATAATAAGCGTGTCGAAAGTAATAGACCGAAACTTGATCGTCGGATTGGATATCGGAACAAGCCAAGTAAAAGCGGTGGTTGGAGAGTTGCTTGAAGACGGTGATATCAGCATCGTTGGCATGGGCTCTCAGGCTTCACGCGGCATGGATAAAGGCGGCGTTAACGATCTTGATTCAGTAGGCCAGTCAGTAAAAAGAGCAGTGGAAGAATTAGAACTGATGGCAGATTGCCGTGTTTCTTCTGTTTTCATGTCTATTTCCGGGCGTCACGTACAGTGCCAAAACGAAAGTGGCATGGTGCCTGTGAATAACAAAGAAGTGACGCAAGAAGACGTCGATAACGTTATCCACGCCGCTCGCTCTGTGCCAATTGCTGCTGAGCGTCGATTACTTCATGTATTGCCGCAAGAGTATACGATAGACGTGCAAGAAGGCATTAAGAATCCTATTGGTATGTCTGGCGTTAGGATGGAAGCGAAAGCGCACATTGTGACTTGTGCCGATGATATGGCAAAGAATTTAGTAAAATGTGTTGAACGATGCGGACTTACATCCGATCATATGATCTTTTCGGCACTTGCATCTAGCTATGCGGTTTTAACAGAAGATGAAAAAGAGCTAGGTGTATGTGTGGTCGATATCGGTGGAGGCACCATCGATATGATTATCTACACAGATGGTGTTATTCGCCATACCGCAGTTATTCCTGTTGCAGGAAATCAAATTACAAGCGATATCGCTAAAATCTTCCGTACCCCCATAGGCTATGCTGAAGAAATAAAGATTAATTATGCCTGTGCGCTAAAAGACATGGTCAGTATGGAAGAAACCATTGAAGTGCACAGCGTAGGCGGTCGTCCGTCTAGAACGATGTCTCGACATACGTTGGCAGAGGTGATTGAGCCTCGCTACCAAGAGCTATTTGAATTGGCTCAAGAGGAAATTCGCAGTAGTGGATTGGAAGATCAAATAGCCGCAGGGATTGTATTGACAGGCGGCACAGCAAAAATGGAGGGAGCCGTTGAATTTGCAGAAGAAATGTTCCAAATGCCCGTAAGAGTTGGGCAGGCGAGAAATGTTAAGGGCTTAGCAGAGTACGTGGAAGACCCTGCTTATGCCACAGCAGTAGGACTATTACATTATGGAAAAGACCTAGTGCAAACAAAAAATACTAATAAGAATACGTCCGACGAAAGCTTGTGGAAGCGAGTTCATAGTTGGTTCAAAGGGGAATTTTAGTTTAGTAGCAAATGCACTCAAAGCACGCTATTAGATTTAAAAGTGCGTAAAAATTCGGAGAGTTTAATATGTATGAGTTAATGGATAGCCATAGCGAAGAAGCTGTCATTAAAGTAATTGGTGTTGGCGGCGGTGGCGGTAATGCTGTTGAACACATGGTGTCTCAGAACATCGAAGGCGTAGAGTTCATCGCAGTGAATACCGATGCCCAAGTCCTGAGAAAGTCTGCGGCTGATGTTACATTACAAATCGGTTCTGAAGTCACGAAAGGCCTAGGTGCGGGTGCAAACCCTGAAATTGGTCGTCGTGCAGCGGAAGAAGATAAAGAAAATATCAAGCAATCTTTGGAAGGCGCGGATATGGTCTTTATTACTGCTGGTATGGGTGGTGGCACAGGAACCGGTGCTGCGCCAGAAGTGGCAAAAGTTGCGCGTGAGCTAGGTATTTTGACCGTTGCTGTTGTGACTAAACCTTTCCCATTCGAAGGTAAAAAGCGTATTCAAATTGCTGAAGAAGGTATTCTTGAGTTAGAAAAATATGTTGATTCTCTCATCACAATTCCTAATGAAAAACTACTAAAAGTCATGGGGCGTGGAACACCATTGCTACAAGCATTCAGTTCTGCCAATGACGTACTACGTGGTGCGGTTCAAGGTATTGCTGAGCTGATTACTCGTCCAGGTTTGATTAACGTTGACTTTGCAGACGTTAGAACGGTGATGTCTGAGATGGGCACGGCCATGATGGGTAGTGGAAACGCATCAGGTGAGGACAGAGCAGAAGAAGCGGCAGAATCTGCAATTGCTTGTCCGCTGCTTGAAGACATCGATTTGTCTGGTGCTCGCGGTATTCTTGTGAATATTACGGCTGGTCCTGATTTCGCTATCGACGAATTCGAAACCGTTGGTAACGCGGTTAAAGCGTTTGCTTCTGAGAATGCAACCGTGGTAGTGGGTACGGTTATCGATATGGAAATGAGTGACGAATTACGAGTGACTGTTGTTGCTACTGGCATTGGCGAGCGTAAGCCAGAAATTTCACTTGTACCTACGCGTTCAGGCAGAACAAGCACGAAAGAAATTGAAGTTCAGTCAGAGCTAGATGAGCAGCAGATTATCGAGCCAATTAGAACAGGCACTGACGATAAAGTTGATGCGGGTGGCGATTTGGAATATCTCGATATTCCGGCGTTCTTGCGTAAACAAGCAGACTAATAGAACACATCATTTGTTCGTCGTTTTGCAGTTTATAAACTTTTTTGAACTTTTGGTGACAGATTGAGACTAAAAACCCGGAAATTGATTGTTTTTTGACAATGTGTTCATAAATCAATACAATGCCCGGCCGTTTTACGGTTAGTCCAAAAAAATTAACTGATTTAGAAAAATTGGAAAGCAGTGTGTGAGGGTTAGAGCTCACTCAAGCAGAAAATATCTATGATTAGACAACGTACAATAAAACAATCGGTATCAGTCACAGGGATCGGACTTCACAAAGGCGATAAAGTCACCATGACTTTGCGCCCAGCGCCAGCAAATACAGGCATTGTATTTAGACGTATAGATCTTGTTCCACACGAAGATATCCCCGCGAAAGCAGGTTTAGTTGGCGATACCATGTTGTGTACTTGTCTCAGTAATGAAGACGGACATACTATCTCTACTGTAGAGCATTTGGCTTCAGCATTGGCAGGCTTAGGCATCGACAATATTATTGTTGAAGTGGACAGCAACGAACTTCCTATTATGGATGGTAGCGCGAGTCCCTTTATCTTCTTGCTACAGTCAGCAGGGCTAGAAGAACTTAATGCGTCTAAAAAGTTCATCAAAATTAAGCGTAAGATCAGAGTTGAAGATGGGGATAAGTGGGCAGAATTCCACCCCTATGAAGGCTTCAGAATTGACTTTAAAATCGATTTTGATCACCCCGTTATTAGCCAAAGTAAACAACACATGGTGTTAGATTTCAGCAGTGACTCTTACATCGACGAAGTTAGCCGTGCGCGCACTTTCGGTTTTCTGAGCGACTTAGAGTTTATGCATTCTAACAATTTGGCACTGGGTGGTAGCATGGATAATGCGGTCGCACTTGACGATTATCGCGTGTTAAACCAAGAAGGCTTACGTTACCAAGATGAGTTTGTTAAGCATAAAATCTTGGATGCGGTGGGTGATTTATACCTTGCAGGTCACAATATTATTGGTGAGCTTAAGGCGTATAAATCAGGACACGGCTTGAACAATAAGCTATTAAACTGTTTATTAAACGATGAACAAAGCTGGGAGTTTGTGACTTTCGATGAAACGGATGCCTCTCCAATCCATTTCGGTTTACCAGCTTGGATGAGTTAAAAAGTTTGAATTAATAAGAATGCCGCTTTTCAGCGGCATTTTTTTTGAATAAGAGAATAAACTCAGTAAAAAATATACGTTTAAGTAGTCGAGGCTACTTATCATTTTTAGTTCAATGTTATATTGTTTATAGCGATTGTAACGAATTTGTTGCCAGAAACTCACAAAACAATACGTTATGCAGATGCATCTAAGAAGTGAAGGATAAGATGAGTTTTACCATTCTGTACAGAAGTAAAAAGTTTCGGTTCATTTATAGCCTATCGAGAAGGCAGCTTGTTGCTGCGAGTGTTTTTGTATTGGGGCTCGTCTTTATTGCCGGGCGTTCAACTCATACCGTATCGGATGCGCAAGCTCGAATTGATTTCACTCAAAGCGGCTTAATCCAACAACGGGAAGAAGTGGAAATCCTGAAGCAGAATACCGAACAGCAGCTGACAGGAATGATGTTGAAGCTAGGTGAGCTGCAAAGCCGAATTCATCGATTAGATGCGCTTGGAGAAAAGCTCGCTAACGAAGCCGATTTAGATGCATCAGAGTTTAATATGTCTTCACTGCCGGCCATTGGTGGTCCCTCCTCCGAAAATGTTGAGTTGGAAATTGCATCTAGCGATGACGTACTACAGCAAATCGACCTAATGCTTTCTTCTCTTGACGATAAAACCCAACAGCTTGAAGCATTGGAATCCATCTTATTGCAGCACGGCGTGTCGGATGATAGCTATATTTCCGGTCGTCCTATTCGTTCAGGTTGGTTGTCATCGCATTATGGTATCCGAAAAGACCCATTTAGTGGTTTACCAGCAATGCACAAAGGGCTCGATTTTGCGGGTAAGCAAGGAACAGAAGTTGTTGCAACGGGTGCTGGAATCATCACTTGGGCTGGAGAACGTTACGGATATGGTAATTTAGTTGAGATTGAACATGGCGATGGTTTTGTTACGCGCTATGGGCATAACAAGTCATTGCATGTTAAGATTGGCGACGTTGTTACTAAAGGTCAAAAGATCGCCGCGATGGGCAGCACAGGAAGGTCTACTGGTGCCCATGTTCACTATGAAGTTTTACGTCACGGTAAACAGGTGGATCCCCTTAAGTACGTTTATCGGGAAGGTCGTAGATAATTTCAAAGCCCCCGCATCTATTCGAATAAATAATAATCGGCCCATTTCGGCCGATTATTTTCTATTAGTACGAATAAAAAAATGAAAAGTTGTTTTTAACGCTTGATAAATTCATTAAGCGAACAAATATACAGCTTCATCTGTTCTTATGAGTGAACCCATTCAGTTTGAAAGTGGTTGAATCTAAGTGTCGTAAAGAACAAATATGTTTATTGTCTTTTCTTTGTTGGAAAAGCGTCATTTTACCTGAGCTATTCAGGTATTTAGTGCTCACTGAGTTGGGCTTAGCATTGTGTAAATTGCAGCGGAATTTGCATCGTATAAGAATAATTGGGAAACGAAAAATCCATGTTGTCGAGCATTCTCAAAAAGGTCTTTGGTAGCCGTAACGACCGAACAATAAAAAAATTAAATAAGATTGTGGCTCAAATTAATGCTTTGGAGCCTGAATTCGAAGCATTGAGCGATCAAGAGATCAAAGACAAGAGCGCGGAACTGAAACAGCGCGTTTTAGATGGTGCGAACCTGGATTCTGTTCTTGTTGAAGCTTTTGCGATCGTTCGAGAAGCCAGTAAACGCGTATTTGAAATGCGTCACTTCGACGTGCAAATGCTAGGTGGTATCGTGCTTCATCGTGGCGAAATTCCAGAGATGAGAACGGGGGAGGGTAAAACACTTACGGCAACCTTACCTTCTTACCTTAATGCACTCAGTGGCAAAGGCGTTCACATTGTCACAGTGAACGATTACCTTGCTAAGCGTGATGCGGACTGGAGCCGACCATTATTCGAATTCCTTGGCATGACGGTTGGTTGCAACATTCCAGGCATGCACCCAGAGGAAAAGAAAGCCGCTTACCAATGTGATATTACATACGGTACAAACAATGAGTTTGGCTTTGACTACCTTCGTGACAACATGGCATTTACACCGCAAGAGCGTGTACAGCGCCCTCTTAATTACGCGGTTGTGGATGAAGTTGACTCTATCCTTATCGACGAAGCTCGAACGCCTCTTATCATTTCAGGCCCTGCCGAAGACAGCTCTGAAATTTACATGAAAATTAACACCATCATTCCTCAGCTCGTGCAGCAAGAAAAGGAAGATGAAGAAGGTGTTGAAGGCGATGGTGACTTTACCATTGATGAAAAAGCCAAGCAGATTTACTTGACTGAACGCGGTCAGGTTCGTGTTGAAGAGATTTTAAAAGAACACGGCATGTTGGAAGAGGGCGATTCTTTATATGCGCCAGCCAACATTTCTTTAATGCACCACGTTAATGCTGCACTGCGTGCACACAAATTGTTCGCTAAAGATGTTGATTACATCGTTAAAGATGGCGATGTCGTTATTGTTGACGAACACACGGGTCGTACAATGGAAGGTCGCCGTTGGTCTGACGGTTTACACCAAGCCGTTGAAGCAAAAGAAGGGGTTCGTATTCAAAACGAAAACCAAACTTTGGCTTCAATTACCTTCCAGAATTACTTCCGTATTTATGAAAAGTTAGCTGGTATGACAGGTAC